>NZ_JBVHFW010000006.1:0-449933 GCF_055562135.1 Actinoplanes sp. NPDC021490 | reverse complement strand
CTCAACGCCTTCGACCTGGCCTTCGACGGCCGCCTGTCCGCGGGCCGCAACTAACCCTCAAAACATCGAGTTACACCGTTTTCTTGACAGACCCGGCACGGTCGCTCGACAGATTTAGCGGTGGCGGGCGGTCGTGGCGGCGGCTGACTGGCTTTGGCGCCGGCGGGCGGCCTTTGGCGGCAATAGGCAGGCTTGGTCTGCGTCTGGCGTGGTCGCGGCGGGTGGGTTGGTGGCTGCCGGGCTGGTGATGTCCCGCGGGTTGGCTGTAGAACGGCCGGTGGCCCGGCGGTAGTGGCGTGCTTTGGCGGGTGGACCGGCTTGGTGGCCTGGCGGTGGCGGGGCCACGAGTCCAGGGCCCACCGCGCCCGGGTCGGGCACCCGCAGACCGTGGCTGCCGCGCTGCACGGGCCGGCTTTGGCTGTGGAGCGGCTTGGTGGCACAGCCCGGCGTGGCGGGCGAGCGACGGCGAGGCCTGTCTGGGCTGCTTTGTGGCCTGGCGGTGGCGGCCAAGCGAACGGCGGTGGCGGGCGCACTTGGAGGCAGGCTGTCTCTGGCGGCCAAGACTGGCAGCCCGGCGGTTCCCTTGACCGTCGCAGGTTGGCTTGGCGACCGGGCGGCTATGACGACCTACGGGTCGCACGTGAGCGTCGACCGGTGCAGGGGTCTGACAGCAGCGGGCGGCTCGGCTTGATGGCGGGAGGTTTGATGGTGGTCGATCAAAACGACGGGGTGGTGTGGTGGAGATTGTTGACTTCGGGGTGGAGACCGGCCGGGTCGTGGAGGCGTACGGGAGCCGGGGTCTGCGGGCCAAAGCGGTGGTCCGGGCGGAAGAGCTGGCGGTCACCGTGCTGCGCGTCGAAGCGGGTGGGGAGATCGGGCGTCATCCCGCGCCGGTGGGGCAGCTGATGATGGTTACGGCGGGCCGCGGTGAAGTGTGTGGCGGGGACGGGGAGTGGCGGCCGGTGGCCAGTGGGCAGGCGGTCTTCTGGGCGGCGGGGGAGGAGCACACCACGCGCGCCGAGGAGGGGCTGACTCTTGTGGTTGTGGAGATGGTGGGGGTGGAGCCGGTCAGGTGAGTTTGGCCAGGAGGGCCTCGATCGTGCGGTCCACCTCGTCGCGGTCGTAGCCGCGCAGGGCGACGGCGAAGTCGGCGCGGGCCAGGGTTTCGCGGGCCGCGGAGCGCAGGGTTTCGTCGCCCGAGGCCAGGGCCGTCTCGGCCTGGGCCAGGGCCTCGTCGACGTCGGTCCGGAAGTAGCCGCGAAGCACGATCGTGAATGCCATGCGGGGCAGTCTAGGTGGCGCTGATCTTTGCGAGCATCGGGCGGACCAGGGCGGCGAACTCGTCGGGGCGTTCGAGCTGGGGCATGTGGCCGGTGTCGGGAAAAAGGTGCGTCTGCGCGTACGGGAGAGCGGCGCGCGCCGCCGCCAGGTGGGCCGACGGGAGGATCAGGTCGCGCTCGCCCCAGACGATCAGGGTGGGTTTGCCGGTCTCGGCCACGCGGGGCAGCAGGTCGTTGCGCCAACCGGCGGCTGTGCCGCGGAAGCCGCCCAGGGAGCGGGCGGTCTCCAGATAGACGGCGGCGAAGTCGGGCTGCTGGGCGAACTTCAGGGCCAGGGCCACCCGCTCGTCGGTGACGTGGGCCCGGTCGAAGACGACCGAGCGTTCGATCCGACGGGCCGCCCGGGGGTCGATGCGGCGCAGCAACGAGCGGCCCAGCAGCGGGACGGACAGCAGGCGCAGGGCGAACGTGACCTCCCGGCCGAAGCCGGCGCTGTTGGCCAGGGTCAGCGTGGACACCCGGCCGGGCTCGTCGGCCAGCATGCGCATGGCGACGGCGCCGCCCAGGGAGTTGCCCATCAGGTGCACGGGGGCGGTCACGCCGAGCGTGTCGAGGGCCGCCCACACCGAGCCGGCCAGACCGTCCAGGGTGGTCGGCCGGGGCAGGCGCTGGGAGAGGCCCGAGCCGGGCATGTCCAGGGTGATCACGCGGTGATCGGAGCCGAGGAGCGGGCGTTGCGGCTCCCAGTCCTCCAGGCTGCGGCCGATGCCGTGCAGCATGACGACGGCCGGCGCGTCCTCGGGGCCGCTGGCCTCGTAGCGCAGGCGCAGGCCGCCGGTCTCGACCCAGCTCACCAGGGACCCTCCCGGCGTGCGGCGCCGGCGGGCGGGGCCGGCGCGGGCGACGGTGCCGGGGAAGTGGCCGGCGGGCGAGCACGGCCGGTCATCGCGTTGGTCAGCGCCTGCATGATCCGGGCGTGCGAGACGGGCGCCACGCGGGCCAGCAGGTCGGGGATCCGGGCGCTCGACGCGATCAGCAGCCGGGCCTTGCGGCGGGCCACCGCGCCGAGGATCTGCTGGGCGGCCTTCTCCGGCGGATAGGTCAGCAGCGCCTCGAACAGGCGCTTGTGCGGTTCGATGTCGGCCGCGGGCACGCCGCTGCCGACCCGGGCGTTCGAGGCGATGGCCGTACGGATGCCGCCGGGGTGCACGGTGGTCACGCCCACGCCGTTCTCGGCCAGTTCGGCCCGCAGCACCTGGCTGAGCCCGCGCAGCGCGAACTTGGACGCCGAGTACGCGCTCTGCCCGTACGGGGAAATCAGGCCGAACAGGCTCGACACGTTGACGAGGTGGCTGCCGGGGGCGGCCGTCAGCGCGGGCAGCAACGCGTGGGTCAGCAGCATCGGCGCGCGGAAGTTCACGTTCATCACGGACTCGAACTCGTCCACCGTGACCTGGTCGAACCGGCCGCCCAGGGCTATCCCGGCGTTGTTGATCAGCAGGCCGATCGCCGGATGGGCCCCGAGCACCTGCGCGCCGACGCCCTCGACCTGCGTACGGTCGGCGAGATCGGCGGTCAGGGTGGTCACCTCGAGGGCGGGGTGGGCGGCGCGGATCCGGTCGGCGACCGTGGAGAGCCGGGATGCGTCGACGTCGACGAGCACCAGGTGACTGCCGCGCCGCGCGAGCCCGTACGCGATCTGCTCGCCGATGCCGCTCGCGGCGCCGGTCAGGACGGCGGTGCGCCCGGCGAACCGGTAGGGGGGAAGCGTCATGAGGTCATCTCCTCGAAGGTCATGTCGCGGGTGACGTCGGCGCGGGGGGTCGTGACGACGTCCCGCAGGTAGTTCTGCCGCACGATCCACGGGGCCTTGTCGCCCTGCCGCGGGAACAGGTCGAGCGCCCGTTGCACATAGCCGGACGACAGGTCGAGCAGCGGGCGGCCGCGGCCGTCGGGTGTCGTCGGCGTGGCCACGGCCAGACGGTTGCGGTCCATGTGCCGCAGCAGCCGCATCACGTATCGGTGGGAAAGGTCGGCGCGCAGCGTCCACGAGGCGTTCACGTATCCGATGCAGTAGGCCAGGTTCGGTACGCCGCTGAGCATCAGCCCGCGGTAGGCCGCGTGCTCCCCGATCTCCACGGGTTCGCCGTCCAGGGACACGCGTACGCCGCCGATCGGCACCAGCCGCAACCCGGTCGCCGAGACCACGATGTCGGCCTCCAGCACCCGGCCCGACTTCAGCCGGATGCCGGACGGCACGAACGACTCGATGTGGTCGGTGACCACCGAGGCCCGCCCCGAGCGGATCTCGGCCCACAGGTCGCCGCCGGGGATCACGCAGAGCCGCTGGTCCCACGGGGCGTACGAGGGCTTGAAATGCTCGTCCACGTACGCCTCGTCGCCGAGGCCCCGCACCGCCATCGTGCGCAGCAGCTTGCGGACGCGATCCGGGCGCCGCCGGGCCAGTTGATAGAACCCCTGGGTGAGCAGCACGTTCTTGGCCCGGGCGACGGTGCTGGCGGCCCTCGGCGGCAGGGTGCGGCGCAGCGCGTCGGCCACCACGTCGCGCGGCGGCAGCGCGGTCAGATAGCTCGGCGAGCGCTGCAGCATGGTCACGTGCGCGGCGTCCGGGGCCATGGCCGGCACCAGCGTCACCGCGGTCGCGCCGCTGCCGATGACGACCACGCGCTTGCCCGCATAGGACAGATCGGCCGGCCAGGACTGCGGATGCACGATCCGGCCCGCGAAGGAGCCGGCGCCCGGGAAGTCGGGTTGATAGCCGCCCTCGTACGAGTAATAGCCCGCGCAGGCGTACAGGAAACCGCAGGTCAGCTCCTTGCCGTCGGCCAGCCGTACGGTCCATCGGGAGTCGGCGGACGACCAGTCGGCGGCGACGACGCGCGAGCCGAACCGGATGTGCGCGGTGATGCCACCCTCGTCGGCGGTGTCCTGGATGTACTGCCGGATCTTCTCACCCGAGGCGAGCGACTGCGTGTCGGTCCACGGCCGGAACGGGTAGCTGAGCGTGAACATGTCGGAGTCCGAGCGCACGCCGGGGTAGCGGAACAGGTCCCAGGTGCCGCCGATCGCGTCCCGGGCCTCCAGGATCGCGTACGTCTTGGCCGGGAACGCCTCCTGCAGGCGCCACGCCGCCCCGATGCCGCTCAGCCCGGCCCCGATGATCAGGACGTCGTAGTGGTTCATCGGAACCACGGCGGGGTGCCGGTTCCCGAGAGCCGTACGCCACCCCACGGGTCGGGCTCGCTCAGCCGGACCTCCGCGAGCCGGTCACCGATCTCGAGGGACGCCGCGCGGAGCCCGCCACTGACCCGTTCGACCAGGACATCCGCGGCCGAGGTGCGGCCGGCCCACCGGAACCGGCCCTCGATCGGCTCGAAGCGGGCCGACATGCGGATGTGCACGGCATGCCGCTCGTCGCCGATCGTCAGCACCGCCGGCCCCCGGTATTCCTCGTCGTTCACTTGGCCTCCTGTTTGAATGCCGCCAGCCCGCCCGGCACGTCGGCCGCGTGCTGGATGCCCGCGACCCCGCCCCACAGGAACGTCGTCAGGTAGTCACCGAGCGCCTCCCGGCTGATCGGCTGCTGCCTTCGCAGCCACCAGTCGCCGACCGACTGCACATAACCCACTACCCCGTACGCCCAGGGCAACGCGGCGCCCGAGTCGAGCCCCCGCGCGCGCAGCCGGTCGCCGAAAATGCGCGCCAGCCCGCTCGCCACCGTGTCGACCACGTCGGCCACCACGTCGCGGTGCCGGGCGATGTCGGGCTGGTGCACGACGAACTGGTAGAGGTTGGTGTCGGCCGCGATGTGGGTCAGGTAGGCGTCGACGGCCGCCCCGATCGCGGCCCGTTCCTCGCGGACGGCGGCGACGGCCGGGACGACCGCGTCGAGCACCATGGCGCCCGAGCGCTGCCCGACGGCCAGCCACAGCTCCGACTTGTCGGCGAAGTAGCGGTACAGCACCGGCTTGCTGATGCCGGCGTGCGCGGCGATCGCGTCCATGCCGATCTCGGGCCCGTGCCGCCGGATGGCCTCGATCGCGGCGTCGGTCAGCTCGGACCGCCGCTGCTCGCGATGGCCGGCCCAGCGGTCACGACGAGCGTCGGTATTGACCGGCTTCTGTTCCGACTTCATAGTACTAGAAGTAACTGTTACCGCCGGTAACGTCAAGCCTGGGAGGGCTCCGTGACCGATCGCGACCGCACAGCGACCCGCCTCCTGCACTCGTCGGCTTCCCACTCGTACGACCCCGGGATCGAGATCGACTGGGCGGCGCCGCTCGCCCCCGACCGCTACTACGTGCCCCCGCACCGCTCGTCGCTCTATGGCACCGCGATCTGGGAGGGCCTCACCGAGGAGCAGCGGATCACGCTCACCCGGCACGAGGCGGCCAGCATCGCCGGGCTGGGCATCTGGTTCGAGACGATCCTCATGCAGCTGCTGATCCGGTCGTACTACGGCCAGGACCCGACCTCGGCCCACGCCCAGTACGGCCTGACCGAGGTCGCCGACGAGTGCCGCCACTCCGTCATGTTCGGCAAGATGATCGAGAAGCTGGGCACGCCGGTCTACCGCCCCGACGGCGTCAACCAGTTCCTGGGCAAGTGGATCGCGGCCACGGCCACCGGCCCGCGGATGTTCGCGGCCATCCTGATCTGCGAGGAGATCCTGGACACGCTGCAGCGCGAGGCCATGGCGTCGGAGCAGGTGCAGCCGCTGGTCCGGATGGTGTCGCGCATCCACGTGGTCGAGGAGGCGCGGCACGTACGGTATGCCCGCGAGGAACTGGCCCGCCAGGTGCGCTCCGCCTCCCGGCGCCGCCTCGCCTTCGACAAGCTGATCATCGGCCGGTCCGCCTACCTGTGCGGCACCCGCCTGATCCATCCCGCGGTCTACAAGTCGATCGGCGTACGCCCGTCCGACGGCTGGCGGGCGGCCCGGGCCAACCCGTACTTCCAGGAGACGATGCGCTGGGCCGGCGAGCGCGTGGTGGCGTACCTGACCGAACTGGACCTGGTCGACGGCCCCGGCAAGGCGTTGTGGAAACGCTCGGGCCTGCTGCCTACTGGCTGAGGGCGATCAGTGCCTCGGGGAGGTTGTGCCGCCAGTTCACGTAGTCGTGGCCGCCCGGGTATTCGGCGTACGTGACCTGGCAGTGGCGGGCCAGCAGCGTGTCCCGCATCTCGCGGACCGTGTCGAGCTGGGACGGGGCCTGGCTGGGACCGGGGAACGACTCCATGCGGCCGACGTCCAGGTAGTAGCGGACGTCGGGGTGGGCCAGTCGCTCGGCGTCGCGGATCAGCCGGCCCGGGGTGCCCTCGGCCGGGTCGGGCCACCAGAAGCTGCCGGAGTGGGCGATCACCCCGCGGAACAGGTCGGGGCGGCGCAGGCCCAGGTGCACGGCGACCAGGCCGCCGCGGGACATGCCGGCCACCAGGTTGTCGCCCAGCGGGGAGCCGATCTGCCAGCGGGACTCGGCCCAGGGCAGCAGGTCGTCGATCATCTGGTCCAGGGGCGGGCCGGGGGTGAGGTCGCGCAGGCGTTGCTCGTCGCGGCCCCGGACGAACAGCGCGGCCATCGGCTCGAGGCGGCCCTCGGCGATCAGGTTGTCGAGGATGGTCGGGATGCGCAGCAGGGTCTGGCCGTTGTAGCCGTCGAACACGACGAGCACCGGCAGGCCGTCGGGCTGCACCCCGTACGGGAGATAGGTCGTGATCGGGACGTCCGGGCGGAACCGGCCGGTGCTCAGCCGGCCGGTCGGGACGCCCGGGCGCGGAGTCGTCCACGGCGACCGGGGCGCGTCCGGCAGCCGCAGCACGGAGGCCCAGCAGCTGTAGTCGGTGGGATCGTCGGGGTCGGCCTCGAAGTGGACCGTGAGCGGATTGTCATGGTCCAGCTGGGCGGGCCCGGCGTCGTCCGGTGTCCGCGGCAGGTCCTTGGTGTCGCCCTGCACCAGGCCGTAGATGGTGTGCAGATCGGACGGGAACACCTCGGAGCCGTGCCAGATGTCGGTGCCGGGGATGCGGGTCAGCGGCACGTCGATGTTCCACCAGGCCCGGACGCGTTCCGCCTGGCCCCGCCACAGAAAGGTGACCAGGGAGTGCCCGTTGTCCCAGGGCTCGATGAGCGGGGTGCCGGCGACGGTGAGCTCGGCCCACAACCGGTCGGCGTCGGGTCGGTCGGCGGCTTCGATCAGGCCGGTGAGCCGGGGGCTCCGCATGTCGATCGGGACCAACCCCTTCGTGAACGTCGCGTCATCACCCCGCCACGCAGGCTTTCAGCCATCTTCCCTTACTGTCAAGCGACCCGTTTCGATGCCAGGCGAATGCCCAGCTCGATCTGCCAGCGCGTCTTCATCCGTTCCGACCGCGGATCCGTCACGTACATCTCGTAGCGGCCGCCGAAGCGGTCACCGGCCGGGTCCTCGGTCACATCCATCGCCCGGTCCCCGTCGCGGATCCAGTTGATCAGCGTGCCGCTGGCCCGGCGGCTGGTTCCGAGGAAGCGCAGGGTCGCGTAGTCACCGGCGGGCAGCGTGCCCGGCTCGACCCGGCCGTCGCCCTCGACCGGCTTGTCGGTCAGGACGGCCACCTCGATCTCCATGTCGCTCTCCATCGCGACCACGTGCAGGCGCAGGAACGTGCGCCCGTACGCGAGGCCGCGCTCGTCGAGCCGGTCGTAGAGCTCGGCCATCAACTTGTCGCGTACGGCGAACATGCCGCGGAACGGGGTGACGATCCGGATGCCGGCCGTGTGGCGCTCGGGCTGGGTCGTCACGAGCGGTCCGTCCAGGATTTCCACGCCCGGGAGCCTAACCAATTACGGATCGTTCGCCTTCGGACACCGTACGTAAGCATCTGAATGCATTTTTGTCTGAACGCGCTCTTGACCTCGAACTTTAGGATTTTCGGCCGGGCGAATCGGCCGGTGGGAAACCGGGTGCCGGCGTGTGAGATTGGTTCGCGGTGTCTGCGCTCGAACGCGCGGCGGCAGCGTTCGAGGAGGACGGCATGGACAGCGCTAACTTCGCTCTGCAGGCGTACGACGAGGGCCGGTCCGACGGTGTCGCCGGTCGCCGGGACGACGAGCGTGGCCGCAACGACCCCGATTACCGGGTCGGGCTGGCCGACGGTCAGCTCGAGGTGTTCGAGACCGACCTGATCGCCGCCATCCGCAAGGCCATGGACGGCAAGCGCTGACGATGGACGACGAGATTCTCGCGTACGACACCGGGCGCGCCGACGGCATCGACGGCCGGCGTGACCCCGTACGGGCGCAGCACCCGACCACCGGAGCCGACTATCGGATGGGCTTCCTGGACGGCCGCATCGAGGTGTTTCACCTGCTCGCGGCCGTGCGCCGGATCCAGGACGAGTCCGACAGCTGACCCCGGACGCCTCTCACAAGATCGTCTGCACTAATTGTGACCCCGCCTTATCGGCCCCGAAACACGACGACGACGTCGCGGTAACCCGGCCTGGGAACCCTGACGGAATCGAAGCTATGGGGGTGCCGATGATCGAAGGCGTGCTGACGGGCTTCACCGTCGCCGTGACCGCCGAACGGCGGCGCGACGAGATGGCGGCGCTGCTCACCCGCCGCGGCGCCCGGGTCGTCACCGCGTCGGCCATCTCGATCGTCCCGCTGGCCGACGACGACGCCCTGCACGCCGCCACCGCCGCCTGCATCGGCCTGGAGCCCGACCTGGTCGTGGCGACCACGGGTTTCGGCTTCCGCGGCTGGCTCGAGGCGGCCGAGGGCTGGGGGCTGGGCGACCAGCTGCGCGAGGTGCTGGGCCGGGCCCGCATCGTGGCCCGCGGCCCCAAGCCCTGCGGCGCGATCCGGGCGGCCGGGCTGGTCGAGGATTGGGCGGCCAAGACCGAGTCGTCCGACGAGATCCTCGAACGGCTGCTGGCCACCGGCGTGGCCGGCCTGCGCATCGTGGTGCAGGAGCACGGCGAGCCGCAGGCCTCGTTCGTGGCCGCACTGCGGGGCGCCGGGGCGGCCGTGGTCGAGGTGCCCGTCTACCGCTGGGTGCTTCCGCAAGACCTTTCCCCCGTACGCCGCCTGGCCGAGCAGATAGCCGCCGGCCAGATCGACGCCGTGACGTTCACGAGCGCGCCCGCCGCCAAGGCCTTCCTGAGCGTGGCCGGGGAGTCGACGCCGGCCGCCCTCGACCGCCTCGTCTCGGGCGCGACCCTGTCCGCCTGCGTCGGCCCGGTGACCGCCTCGCCGCTCACCGACCGCGGGATCCCGGTCGTCATGCCGGCGCGCTACCGGCTCGGCGCCCTGATCAAAACCGTCACCGACGAGCTGCCACGCCGCGCGACCAGGCTGCGCGTGGCCGGTTCCACCCTGGAGATGCGCGGCCACGCCGTCCTGATCGACGGCGAGGCCCACAGCCTGGCCCCGGCGGCCATGGCGATCCTGACGTCGCTGGCGGCCCGGCCCGGCATGGTCGTCTCGAAGGAGCAGCTGATCGCCTCGCTGCCCCGGGGGAACGACGGGCACGCGGTCGACGTGGCCGTGGCCCGTCTGCGGACGGCTCTGGGTTCCGGCCGCCACATCGAGACGGTGATCAAGCGCGGTTACCGGTTGCGTCTGGACGAGCCGGCCGCCTGACCGCCCGCCCGGGCCCCACCTCTGACCCCGCACCGGCTCTGTGTCCCGTGCCCGCTCCGTCTCCCGTGCCCGCCCTGTTTGTGTGCCCGCCCTGTTTGTGCCCGCTCTGTTTTTGTGGCCGCTTTGTCCCCACGCACGCTCTGTCCCTGCGCCCACTTTGTCCCGGCGCCCGTTTCTTCCGCGCCCCACCGTTGTCAGCGTCGCGACGTGGCGGCCGATCGAACCGATCCTGATGGGAAGCCGAATCATGCCCACGCTGATCGCCGTCGCGCACGGCACCCGCAGCCCGGCCGGCCAGGCCCAGATCCGCGACCTGGTCGCCCGCGTGGCCGCGCACCGCCCCGGCCTGGACGTGCGCCTGACCTACGTCGACGTCCAGGAACCGAAGATCGCCACCGTGGTCCCGCTGTTCCCCGGCGCCGTGGTCGTCCCGCTGCTGTTGTCCGCGGGCCACCACGTACGCGTGGACATCGCCGACGCCGTGGCCGGCCGCTCGATCCCGGTCAGCCGCCCCCTCGGCCCCGACGACGTGCTGCGCGACAGCCTGCTCCGCCACCTGCCGCCCGCCGACGCCGTCGTGCTGGCCGCCGCCGGCTCCTCCGACCCCGCCTGGCGAGCCGACGTCGAAACCCTGGCCGCCGATCTCACCTACGCCCTGTCCTCTCCAAGATCACCTGTACGCCACCGCCTCCCCCTCCCACCCGGGGCAGATCGTCGTGGGAACGCTACGCCTTTCGAGCTGCGCGAAGCGGAGTTGTCCACAGGCGCGGGCGTAGACAGTGTCTCTGTGGACAGAGCCAACTCGGGTCCCGGTTTCTGGTATGAAGAGGGCGCTCGGGAGGCGGGCGGGCGGCGGGCCGGCGGGGACACCGGCGCGCGGCGGGTCGGCGGGGCTGCGGGCGCGGTGCCGGGCGGCGGGGACGCGCTGGTCGGTGGCCGGGGCTCGGTGGATCAGCAGGGGAGCAGCGGCCGGCACGGCGACACCGGAGGCGTGCGGGTGGCGGTCAGGGACGGCTGGGCCGGTGCCGGGCCGGCGGCAGACGCGGGCCAAGCTGAGCTGCGACCGGGCGCTGACCGGACGAATGCGGGCGACGCCGGGCTGAGGGCGGGCGACGCCGGGCTGCGACCGGGCGACACCGGGCTGCGACCGGGCGACACCGGGCTGCGGGCGGGCGACACCGGGCCGAGGGCGGGCGACGCCGGGCTTTGTGCGGGCAACGCCGGGCCGTCGACGGGCGCGGGCGACCCCAGGCTGTCGGTGGCCGGGCGGCATCTCGGGGTGCACGCGGGCTATGTCTCCGGGCCCGGCCCCCGGGTGGCCGACGTCGTGGCCGAGCTGCGGGCAAGGGGCGCCCGCCGCATCGCGGTCGCGGCCTACCTGCTGGCCGACGGCCTCTTCTATCGCACGCTGAGCAAGGCCGGCGCCGACCACGTGACGCCCCCGCTGTGCCTCGACCCGGCGGTCACCGGCCTGGTTCTGCGGCGCTTCGACGAAGCTCTCACAACGGCGGCCGGGCGTTTGTAGGGTTTTCCGTACGCCGGCGCAACGGTAAAGGTGCCGCCGGTAAACAAACGGCCCCGAGTATTCGGGGTGTGACGGCGACCGATACGCATTGCCCCTACTGCGCTCTGCAGTGCGGCATGACGCTGACCCCGGAGGTTCCCCGGGTCAAGCTCGAACCGCGCGACTTCCCGGTCAACAAGGGCGGGCTCTGCGCCAAGGGTTTCACCGCCGCCGACCTGCTCGACCACCGGGACCGGCTGCTCACCCCGCTCGTCCGCAAGGAACCCGGCGACCGCACCAGCCCGTTCCGCGAGGCGAGCTGGGACGAGGCCCTCGACCAGATCGTTGCGGCGATCACCACGGCCCAGAGGGCGTACGGCCGGGACAGTGTCGGCGCGTTCGGCGGGGGTGGGCTGACGAACGAGAAGGCGTACGCGCTCGGGAAGTTCGTCCGGGTCTCGCTGAAGAGCGCCTCGATCGACTACAACGGCCGGTTCTGCATGTCGAGCGCGGCCACCGCGGCCAACCGGGCGCTGGGGATCGACCGGGGGTTGCCGTTCCCCCTCGAGGACGTGGCCCGGGCGAAGACGGTGCTGCTGGCCGGGGCCAACCCGGCCGACGCGATGCCGCCGAGCATGCAGTACCTGGACGCCGGGCGGGAGAACGGCGCCCGGCACATCGTGGTCGACCCGCGGCGCACCAACACGGCGGCGGGCGCCCACCTGCATCTGCAACCGCTGCCGGGCACCGATCTGGCCCTGGCCAACGGGTTGCTGCACATCGCCGTACGCGAGGGCTACCTCGACGAGGACTACATCCGCGACCGCACGAGCGGGTTCGAGGCGGTCCGGACGGCCACCAACTCGTACTGGCCCGAGCGGGTCGAGCGGATGACCGGCGTGTCGGAGAGCCTGCTGAGGCAGACCGTGCGGCTGCTCGCCACCGAGCGACCGGCGATGATCCTGACCGCGCGCGGGGCCGAGCAGCACAGCAACGGCACCGACACGGCCCAGGCGTACCTCAATCTGGCCCTGGCTCTTGGACTGGTCGGCCGGCCCTTCTCCGGGTACGGGACCATCACCGGCCAGGGCAACGGTCAGGGCGGCCGCGAGCACGGGCAGAAGGCCGACCAGCTGCCCGGCTATCGCAAACTGGACGATCCGGCGGCCCGCAAGCATGTCGCCGGGGTGTGGGGCATCGACCCGGACGAGCTGCCCGGGCCGGGCGAGTCCGCGTACGAAATGCTCGATCATCTCGGCACCAAGGTGCGTGTCCTGATGGTCCTGGCCAGCAACATCGCCGTCAGCGCCCCGAACAGCAACCGGGTGATGAGCAAGCTGGGCGACCTCGACTTCCTGGTCGTCTCCGACATCTTCCGTTCCGAGACGGCCGACCTCGCCGACGTTGTGCTCCCGACCGCCCAGTGGGCCGAGGAGGAGGGCACGATGACCAACCTCGAGGGCCGGGTGATCCGCCGCAAGCGCGCGCTGCCGCCGCCGCCCGACGTCCGGACCGACCTGGAGATGCTGGCCGAGCTGTCCCGGCGCCTCGGCCGCGAGGAGTCCAGCGATCCGCGCACGGTTTTCGAGGAGCTGCGCCGGGCCAGCGCCGGAGGGATCGCCGACTACGCCGGGATCACCTACGAGCGCATCGAGAACGAGGACGGCGTCTTCTGGCCCTGCCCCAGCGAGGACCATCCGGGCACGCCGCGCCTGTTCGCCGACGGGTTTCCCACGGCTTCGGGCCGGGCGCGGTTCATCCGGGTCGATCACCGGGATCCGGCCGAGATGCCCGACCGGTCCTACCCGTACGTCCTCACCACCGGCCGCAACATGCAGCAGTACCAGAGCGGCAACCAGACCCGCCGGGTGAAGGCGCTCACCGTGGCGCTGCCGGAGCCCCGCGCCGAGATCCACCCCGACCTGGCCCGCCGGCACGGCATCGCCGACGGCGACCTGGTCGAGCTGCGCAGCCGCCGCGGCGCCGCGGTGCTGCGGGCCCGGCTCTCCGACGGCATCCGGCCGGACACCGTCTTCGCCCCGTTCCACTGGCCCGGCGCCAATGCGCTCACCAATCCCGCCCTCGACCCGCATTCGCGCATGCCCGCGTTCAAGGCCTGCGCGGTCGCGATCACACTTCACACGGAAGGAACCGATTAGCGGTGCACTCCACCCCACGATTCCTGCAAGGCGTTTTCCCGTACGAGGGCAAGGGGCTGGACCGCCCCGCCCCGATCGACCCGGCCCTGTCCTATGTCGTCCCTGACGGCTACACCACGCAGGCGGTCTATTTCCGGGGCGGCAACGCGGCCGCCGAGCTGATCAGCGTCGTGCTGATGCGCGACGGCAGCCCGATGCGGTACTTCCCGATCGGCGCCAGGGGCGACGTGCACGTGCCGTTGCGGGTCGTCGAGGACCTTGCCCCGGGCACCGCCGTCGAGCTGTGGCTGGCCGCCCCGGCCGGGGTCTCCGGCACCGTCATCGTCGACTTCGGCCTCGTGGAGATCTGACATGCGGCAACGTCTTGTGGTCATCGGCAACGGCATGGCCGGCGCCCGTACGGTCGAGGAGATCCTGGCCCGCGGCGGCGACTTCGACATCACCATGTTCGGCGACGAGCCGTACGGCAACTACAACCGGATCATGCTGTCGAACGTCCTCGCGGGCGTGGAGGACGAATCCGGGATCTTTCTCAACGACCTTTCCTGGTACGCCGACAACGGCATCACGCTGCACACCGGCACCCGGATCGAGCGCATCGACCGGTTCGCCCGCATGGTCTACGCCGAGGACGGCACGGCCACCCCGTACGACAAGCTCATCATCGCCACCGGCAGCCGCGCCTTCGTGCCGCCGATCCCCGGCATCCACCGGCCCGGCCGCGGCTACCACCAGGGCGTGTTCGCGTTCCGCACCCTCGACGACACCCGGGCGATGATCCGGTACGCCAAGGAGCACGAACGCGCCGTGGTCATCGGCGGCGGCCTGCTGGGCCTGGAGGCGGCCCGCGGCCTGCAGAACCACCTGCCGCACGTCACCCTGATCCACGCGGCCGGGCACCTGATGAATGCGCAGCTCAACCCGGTCGCCGGGGACACTCTGCGGGCGACCATCGAGGCCAAGCTCGGCATCGAGGTCGTCGTCAACGCCCAGACCACCGAGATCCTGGGCAAGCACGCGGTCACCGGGGTCAAGCTGGCCGACGGCCGGGTCATCGCCTGCGACGTGGTCGTGGTGGCGGCGGGCATCCGGGCCAACGCCGAGATGGCCGCGGCCAGCGGTCTGGTCGTCGAGCGCGGCGTCGTCGTGGACGACCAGATGCGCGCGCAGGACGAGCCGGACATCTACGCGGTGGGGGAGTGCGCCCAGCACCGCGGGGAGACGTACGGGCTGGTCGCTCCGCTCTGGGATCAGGCCAAGGTGCTGGCCGATCACCTGACCGGGGTGAACCCGCACGCCGAGTACCACGGCTCCCAGGTGGCCACCAAGCTCAAGGTGGCCGGGGTCGACGTGGCCTCGATGGGGTTGCGGGAGCCGGAGCGCGACGACGACGAGTCGCTGACGTTCACCGAGCCCAGGCGGGGCATCTACAAGAACGTCATCATCCGCGACGGGCGGCTCGTCGGCGCCACCATGGTGGGTGACGTCCGCAAGGTCGCGTTCCTCATGCAGGCCTTCGACCGCGGGCTCGCGCTGCCCGAGGAACGGGCCGAGCTGATGTTCGACCTGGGTGGCCCGGCCGGCGAGGTCAAGGTCGAGGACATGCCGGACGACGAGCAGGTCTGCAACTGCAACGGCGTCAGCAAGGGCACGATCTGCGCGACCGTGCAGTCCGGCTGCCGGACCGTGTCGGGGGTGATGGACAAGACCCGCGCCGGCAAGGGCTGCGGCACCTGCAAGAGCGTGGTGCAGCGGATCGTCGAATGGGCCGCGGGCGGCGAGGCCGAGGAGGACCCGGCCGCGTCGTACTACGTGCCCGGCATCCCGATGCCCAAGGCCGAACTGATGAACGCCATCCGCCTGCACGAGCTGAAATCCGTCTCCGCGGTCTTCGGCAAGCTCGGCGGCGAGGAGGACGCCAAGAGCAAGATGGGCCTCGCGTCGCTGCTCAAGATGATGTGGGGCGGCGAGTACGTCGACGAGCGCGACGCCCGGTTCATCAACGACCGCGTGCACGCCAACATCCAGCGCGACGGCACGTTCTCGGTGGTGCCGCAGATGAAGGGCGGCGTCACCACCCCGGCCCAGCTGCGCCGGATCGCCGAGGTGGCCGAGAAGCACGACGTGCCGATGGTCAAGCTGACCGGCGGCCAGCGCATCGACCTGCTCGGCATCCCCAAGGAGAAGCTGCCGCAGGTGTGGGCCGACCTGGACATGCCGTCGGGCTACGCGTACGGGAAGAGCTTCCGGACGGTCAAGACCTGCGTCGGCTCGGACTTCTGCCGGTTCGGGGTGGGCGATTCGACGGCCCTGGGGATCGCGCTCGAGGAGCGTTATCAGGGCATCGAGGGGCCGGGCAAGATGAAGCTCGCGGTCACCGGCTGCCCGCGCAACTGCGCCGAGGCGTACGTGAAGGATCTCGGGGTCGTCGCCATCGACGGCGGCAAGTGGGAGATCTATGTCGGCGGCGCGGCCGGGGCGCACATCCGCAAGGGCGACCTGCTCGCCACCGTGGACAGCGCCGACGAGGTGATCGTGCTGACCGGCCGATTCCTGCAGTACTACCGGGAGAACGCGAACTGGCTGGAGCGGACGTACGCGTTCGTGCCCCGCATCGGCATCGAGCGGGTGCGGGAGATCGTCGTCGGCGACTCCGACGGGATCGCGGCCGCCCTGGACGCGGCGATGGACGCCTCGGTGGCGGCCTATCGCGACCCGTGGAAGGACCGCGAGCAGCCGGCCACCCCGGGCCAGTTCCGCACGTCCCTGCCGCTGACGGTCCTCCCGCAGGTTCCGGTGCGCGCATGAGGGCCATCGGATTCGTCGACGAGATCCCGCCCGGCGAGGGCCGCACCTTCGCCGTGGACGGTCAGATGATCGCCGTCTTCCGGCTGCGCGACGGCTCGCTGCGCGCCACCCAGGCCGTCTGCCCGCACAAGGGCGGCCCCCTCGCGGACGGGCAGATCGACCTCAAACAGGTGCTGTGCCCGCTGCACCTGAACGCCTGGGACCTGACCACCGGCTGCTCGCTGAGCGGCCAGCCCGACCTCGCTGTTTATGACGTGCACGTCGACAACGACCGGATTCTGCTGGGGGAACCCTCATGACTGCCACCCTGCCCGCGGTCCGCCCGGCCGCCACGATCAAGGGCCACTGGATCGACGACTGGCGGCCCGAGGACCGCGAGTTCTGGGACACGACCGGCGCGCCGATCGCCCGCCGCAACCTCCTGTTCTCGATCACGTCGGAGCACATCGGCTTCTCGGTGTGGTCGCTGTGGTCGGTGCTGGTGCTGTTCCTCGGCCCCGAATACGGCATCGACCCGGCCGGCAAGTTCCTGCTCACCGCCGTGCCCACGCTGGTCGGGGCCGCCCTGCGGATCCCGTACAGCTTCGCCGTGGCCCGCTTCGGCGGCCGCAACTGGACCGTCTTCAGCGCCGCGCTCCTGCTCGTCCCCTCGATCCTGGCCGCGTTCCTGATCCGCCCGGGCGTCGACTACTCGACCCTGCTGATCATCGCGGCGGTCGCCGGCGTGGGTGGCGGCAACTTCGCGTCGTCGATGACCAACATCAACGCGTACTACCCGGACCGGCTCAAGGGCTGGGCGCTCGGCATCAACGCGGGCGGCGGCAACCTCGGCGTGGCCGCGGTGCAACTCGTCGGCCTGTTCGTGCTGGCCGTCTTCGGCGCCGGCCGACCCGGGATCGTGGCCGGCATCTACATCCCGCTGATCGTGCTGGCCGCCCTGGGCTCGGCCCTCTACATGGACAACCTGTCGCAGGCCCGCAACGAGAAGCGGGGCATGCGCGACGCCGTCCGCGAACCGCACACCTGGGTCATGTCCCTGCTCTACATCGGCACGTTCGGCTCGTTCATCGGCTTCGGCTTCGCGTTCGGCCAGGTGCTGCAGGTGCAGTTCGCCGACGTGTTCAGCACCCCGGTCAAGGCCGCCTACCTGACGTTCCTGGGCCCGCTGCTGGGCTCGCTGATCCGCCCGGTCGGCGGCGCCCTGGCCGACCGGCTCGGCGGCGCCCGGGTGACGTTCGTGAACTTCATCGCGATGGCCGCCGGCGCGACGACCGTGCTGATCGCGGCCCAGCTGCGGTCGCTGCCGCTCTACATCGTCGGGTTCATCGCCTTGTTCGTGTTCAGCGGCATCGGCAACGGCTCGACGTACAAAATGATCCCGGCCATCTTCAAGCGCAAGCACCCCGGCGACGACCACGAGGCCCGCCGCCTCTCCGGCGCGGTCATCGGTTTCGCGGGCGCGATCGGCGCCTTCGGCGGCGTGCTGGTTAACCTGGCCTTCCGCCAGTCCTTCCTGTCCACCAAGGAGGCCGACGCCGCTTACGTGGCCTTCATCGCCTTCTACGCCCTCTGCGTCCTGGTCACCTGGGCCGTCTATCTGCGCCCGGCCCACCAGCGGGTCTGAAGCACCTTCGAAAACCACCACCCCGGACGTACGCGTCGTGCCCGCCCCCAACCGCACCCCGGCCCGCACCCGGCTCGCCTCGCGACCTGCGAGATCGCCCCGGCCGTAGCGCGAGCCCGGGACGTTACCGGTGGCCGGGCACGACGCGAACTCGTCTGCACTGACTCTGACCGCCGTCGGGGGGCGGATTGGGGCGGTCGTCGCCGACCCTCCGGCCGGCATATCGCTGCTTTCTCCTCACGCCCGGTCAGAACTTGGAAAAGCAACTCGGCGCCGCGCCGGTCAAGTTCCATGAAAAAGTCCTCGCCCTGACGGCCTAGGAACACCGGCACGTCCTCCGCAGGCGGCTACAGCTCCCACCACTGGCCCAAACGACTGGGCGACGCCGTCCGAACGAAGCTGCGAACACAATCCCACGCCTGATCGACATCCAGGACGAAGTCGCCGGTGAACACCACCGCGTCATCAATGACCGGGACCTCAACCTCAGCAGTCGAGGGAGCGGTGCCGTCTCCTCCCAGGAGAAACACCTGATCAGCATTGGGAAAGAGATGGATCACCGCATGGTTCCCTTCGGAACCCAACGGTCAAGAGCGGGTACTCCCGGTCCGGCAATCCGATTTCGAGGTGTCCCTGCCCACGGCACCGCAGTTCATTGAAGCGATCCGAAAGCGCTGCCAAGTCCGATCGTTTCTCAGTTGGGTGGAACCGCCCTGAGCCTGGTTCCGTCGCCGCCCACACGGCGATCGCCAACTCCTCGGCGTTCAACTCTCGATCGGCTGGATCCATGCGGGAATGGTAGACATCGGCAATCGACCGGCTCAACGGGGAACCGTGGCCTTCTCCGCATCCCCGTTGGCCGTCGGCATGAGCGGGAACTATGCCAACGAGCGCCCCTTCCTCCGACGGTCCGACCAGCGCACGCGCAGAATCCTCGGCATAGTCGCGTTCTCGGCAGAGGTCAATACATAAAAGATCGACACACGGCGTAGTCAGCGAGAAGCACTTGCAAGGCGTTCGATCGGCAGGTCAGCACGATCACGGTCGCGGAATTGCGCACCATCCCTAAGACCTTCCCGGCGAAGCCGTCGTTGTCGTCGGACAGGACGAAGCACGAGGGGACGACTGTTCACCGCTGGTCGATGTGCAGGAGTTCAGGCCCCTCTGCCGGTGAGTCGGTTCCGCTCGGACGCGACGCCGACGGAAGCGTCCACGAGCCGGGTTCCCGTGATCTCTACGCCGTGCTCCTACGTCCCACCGGTCGCCGGTGACAGCAGCCTGGTTGCCGTCAGCGGAGGTTCTGGGTCAGCTCGCGGACCACGTCGACGAAGAAGTCGATGTCGGCCTCGGTGGTGCGCCAGTTGACGATGGCCGGGCGCAGCGCGACGCGGCCGCCGTAGAGGGTGGTGCCGGCGTAGACCCGGCCGTCGGCCAGCAGGGCGGCGCCCAGGCGGCGGTTGAAGTCGTCGAGGTCGGTCACGCCGGGCGGGGCCGCGCGGAAGCAGACGATGCACAGCGGCACGTCGGCCAGGCGTTCCAGGTCGGGCGCGGCGTCGACCAGGCCGGCGAGGCGCTGGGCCAGATCGAGGTGCTTCTCGACCATGGCGCGATGACCGTCCTTGCCGTACGCGGCCAGGGTCGCCCAGATCGGCAGCGACCGGGCCCGCCGCGACGACTCGGGGCCGGACAGCGCGAAGCCGGCGGCCGGGTCCCCGGCGCCGGGCAGATAGGCCGCGCCCGGCATCCCGAACGCCGCCCCCAGCCGGGCCGGATCCTTGATCAGGGCGAACCCGCTCTCGTACGGGACATTGAGCCACTTGTGCCCGTCGGCGGCGATCGAGTCGGCCCGTTCGATGCCCGCCACCAGCCCGGACGTGCGCGGCGAGAGGGCCGCGAACAGCCCGAATGCCCCGTCCACGTGCAGCCAGCAGCCGAACTCCCCGGCCAGGCGGGCCATCTCGGCGATCGGGTCGAAGTGGCCCGCGTTCACCTCGCCCGCGTTGGCGATGATCACAGCGTGCGCGCCCTTGAGCGACTCGAGGTGCCGCCGCATCAGGCTCAGGTCGACGCGGCCCACGTCGTCGCGGGCGCAGACCGTCACCGAGTTGCGCCCGTGCCCGAGCATCTGCAACGCCTTGCGGGCGCTGGCGTGCACGAAGCCCGACGACAGCACCGGCATGCGGGGCAGCTCGGCCAGCCCGTCCTCGGCCGTGTCGACCCCGTGCTGGAAGCCCCACCACTGGGTCGCGCAGCCCAGCGATGTGAAGTTGGCGAACGTCGCGCTGGCCACGAGCGCGCCGCCCCACGATTCGGGCAGCCCGAACAGTTCCCGCAGCCATCCGAGGGCGATCGTCTCGACCTCGTGGGCGAACGGGGACGAGATCTTCGAGAACGCGTTCTGGTCGAGCAGCGCCGCCGTCCAGTCGGCTGCCAGCGCGGCGGGGGTCACGCCCCCGGTCACGAAGTGGAAGAACCGTGGCCCGGACGACGCGGTGCCGGCGGCCGTCCCCACCGCCAGCAGCCGCTCGATCACCTGAGCCGGATCCGCGCCGGCCGCCGGCAGCGGCCCGCCCAGCGAGGCCAGGTGCTCCAGAGCCTCCCGGTCCTGCACCGGCCGGGTCGCGAGCGACTCGAGATAGGGCCCCGCGGCCGCGTGCACCTGACCCAGAAGATCCGACATGGGTGCAGGCTACTTCGGCATCCACTCCTGCCAGGTCGCCCGGTTGGCGTCGAGCCACCGGCGCGCGGCCTGGTCGGGGCTCATCTTGGCCACGGTGAGGTCGCGGGCGACGGCGTTCTGGTCCTCGTCGGTCCAGGAGAACCGCTTGACCAGCTCGGCCGCGGGGCTGCCGGACCGGGCGAACGACGCGCGGGCGATCTTGTCGAGGTCGTACGGCTGGTAGTCGCAGGCGACCTTCCGCGGGTCGCTGTCGCAGCCGGGCGTGTAGCGGGGCAGCGGCACGTGCACGAGCTCGATCTCGGACAGCAGCCACTGCGGCGCGTAGAAGTAGCCGATCAGCGGGGTCCGGGTGCGCTCGGCCCGGCGGAACGCCTCGATGAGCGCGTTCTCGCTGCCCGCGTAGACCACCTTGTAGTCGAGCTTCAGGTTGCGGATCAGCGCGGCGTCGTTGGTGACGAAGGACGGGTCACCGGCCAGGAACTGCCCGTGCGGCCCGGAGGCGCCGGTGCGGAACATGGGGGCGTACCGGTTGAGGTTGCGCCAGTCGGTGATGTCGGGGTGCTCGGCGGCCAGCCACGGCGGCACGTACCAGCCGATCACCCCCTTGTTGCCGGTCAGCCCCAGCTCGACGGCCACCCGCTGGTCGTCGATGTAGCGTTTCTTGAGGTCGTCGTGGCCCCAGTTCTCCAGGATGACGTCGAGGTCGCCGCGGGCCAGGCCCTGCCAGGAAGCCTCCTCGGTCAGCTCCGGCGTCTCCACCGTGCAGCCCAGCTCCTGCCGCAGCAGATGGGCGACGACCGCGACGTTGGCCGAGTAGCCGACCCACGGGTTCACCGCGATCCGGACGGTGCCGCAGGCCGAGGCCCGGGGCGCGCCGGGCGGGGCAACGATCGCGGTCTCCGGGGCCGAGCAGCCGCCCAGCGCCGCCACCAGCACGAGCGCGACCAGGGCCCTCACCATGGCGCCGTCGCCGAGGTCCGGGCCAGCCGCTGGGCGAGCACTTCCTCGGTCAGAGCCATCAGCACTCCCTTCACCGATTCCCGCCGCCGCGCGTCGCATTCGACGACCGGCACCCGCGGGTCGATGCCGAGGGCGTCGCGCACCTCGGCCAGGTCGAACCGGCGCGCCTGGTCGAACGCGTTCACGCCGATGAGGAACGGGATGTCGTGGTCCTCGAAGTAGTCGACGGCGGCGAAGCAGTCCTCGAGCCGCCGGGTGTCGAGCAGCACGACCGCGCCCAGCGCCCCGTCCACGAGGTCGTCCCAGAGGAACGCGAACCGGTCCTGCCCGGGCGTGCCGAACAGATACAGCAGCAACGCCTCGTCCAGGGTGATCCGGCCGAAGTCGAGGGCCACAGTCGTCGTGGTCTTTCCCCGTACGGCCGAGGTGTCGTCGACCCCCACCGAACGCTCGGTCAGCTCGGCCTCGGTCACCAGCGGCTCGATCTCGCTGATGGCGCCGACGAACGTGGTCTTGCCGACGCCGAACCCGCCACTGATGACGATCTTGACGGCGACCGGGGGTAACGCCCCGCTAGAGCGCGCTGACACGGTCCCTGATCCTTTCGATCAACGCGAGCGGAAGCTCGCCCAGCTGGTCCTCGATGCGCAGATGCCCGGCCGCGACCAGGTCGGCCGCGAGCACCCGCACCACGCCCAGCGGCTGCCGCAGCGCGATGGCCAGGTCGGCCACGGCCTGCGGGGTCCGGCAGAGCGCGACGATCCGGCGGGCCTCGAACCGCAGCGGCGCGGTGAGCGCGGCCGCGGTGGCGTGCAGCAGCGTCTCGACCCGCAGGCCGTCGGTCTGCGGCCGGGTCCGCCCGCCGGTGACCATGAAGGGCCGCAGGAAGACGTCCTCCGGCGGTTCCGGTTCCGGGCGCGGGGGCGCCGGCGGGGGCGTCGCGGCCCGCGGGATCATGCGCGGATCGGGGATCATGGCCGCAGGTGCCGGCGCGAGTCCGCGATCAGCGCCGGGGTCAGCATCGTCCCGAACCGCTCGGCCAGCCGCGAGATCTCGTAGCCGACCAGCCCGATGTCGCTCTCCGAGCCGGCCACCACCCCCAGGCAGCTGCCGCCGTGCATCACCGAGACGAGCAGGAACCCGCGCCGCATCTCGATCATGATCAGTTTCAGGCCGTCGAAGTCGTACCGGCGGGACGCGCTGCGGGCGACGCTGGCCAGGCTGGACACGATGGCGGCGAGGTGGTCGGCGTCGCCCCGGTCCAGCCCCTCGGAGGCGGCCACCAGCAGCCCGTCCGACGAGACCGCGACGGCATCTCGTACGCCGTCGGTGTGCTGGACGAAGTTGCCGAGCAGCCAGTTGAACTGATGCCGATCGGCCGTGGCCTGCGCGTTCATCGGTGCTCCTGGTGGGGGAGGGTCCCGGCGCCCCGGGCGACCCCGCCGCGGAACGCGGTCAGCCGGGACCGCACGTCCTCGGGCTCCCCGTCCAGCTCGTCGGCGGGCGGCGGGGAGGGCACGGGGTGCAGCCGGGCCACGCGCGGGGTGCGCGGCGGGCGCCGGGGCAACCCGTTGGCCGTACGGGCGGAGTCGGTCTCGGGCGGCGAAGCATGCCGTTGCTGAGGCAGGGCGGGCGCCGGTGCGGGCTGGTATTCCACGGTCACCGGGGCCGGCAGGAGGATCTCGGGAACCGCCATCAGCGTGGCCGGCAGCGCGACGCGGGCGGTGACCCCGGTGACCGGCGACGGTGTCAGCACCACGTCGGCGCCCAGTTCGCGGGCGAGCCGGCCGACGACGTAGTGACCCAGATAGCGGGCCGGGGCGGCGAGGAAGTCGGCCTCGCCGCGCAGCCGCCGGTTGGCCTCGGCCAGGTCGGCGCTGGTCATGCCGATGCCCTGGTCGACCACGGCGATCAGGTACTGCTCGCCGACCAGGCGGCCCTGGATCTCGACGTCGGCCTCGGGCGAGGAGAAGGAGAGGCCGTTCTCGACCAGCTCGGCCAGCAGATGGGCGACCGCGGTGGCCGACGCCCCGATCAGCCGGGTCTCGTCGACGCGGCGCAGGGTGACCCGGCGGTAGTCCTCGACCTCGGCCACGGCGGCCCGGATCACGTCCTCGACGGGCACCGGCTCGGTCCACGAGCGGGGGCTGTTCGCGCCGACCAGCACGAGCAGGCTCTCGGCGTTGCGGCGCATGCGGGTGGCCAGGTGGTCGAGCTCGAACAGGTTGGCCAGCCCGCCGGGGTCGGCCTCCTCGCGTTCCAGCCGGGTGATCAGGGCCAGCTGGCGGCGCAGCAGGTTCTGGTGGCGGCGGCCCAGGTCGGCCAGCGACTCGGTGGTGCCGCGCCGCAGTTGCGCCTGCCCGGTGGCCAGGGCGTAGGCGGTCGCCTGGACCCGGTCGAGCGCGCCGGCCAGGGAGTAGACCTCGGCGGTGGCGCCGGTCGGCGGGCTGACCTCCGGCGGGCCGGCCTCGGAGGATCCGGCGGCCACCCGGCGTACGGCGTCGGGAAGGTCTTCGACCGCGAGGCGATCGGCCCGCTCGGCCAGCTCCCGCAGCGGCCGGGCGATCGACCGGGAGGCGACCACGGCCAGGTAGACCGCGCCGGCCAGACCGAGCAGCACGATCGCGGCCAGCCCGCCCATCCGCCGCGCGCCCTGGTCGCGCAGCTCACCGGCGCGGGCCTGAATGACCGAGCCGACGTGCTGTTCCAGGCGCAGCAGGTCGTCCAGCACGGTGGTCAGCGCCGACCACCACGTCTGCGGGTTGACCTGCAGCTCCCGGCCGTCGCCGGAGTCCAGCGCCAGCCCCTCGAAGTAGCGGGCGACCTCGCCGGCGCCGGTGCCGAACACGTAGTCGGCCGAGGCGCGCTGATCGGCGGTGGCGTAGCGGGCGAAGGCGGCCAGGGCGGTGTCCTTGGCCGAGCGCATGGTCACGAACTGCAGGAACTCCCCGGCGCGGAAGCCGCCGGCCGAGAAGACGCCGTTGAGGAAGGCGCGCTCCTGGGCCAGGGCCTCCTTGGCGTCGCCGAGCGCCTCCAGCACCCGCGCGCCCCGGCGCAGTTCCGGGTCGTCGGCGCCGGCCAGGCCGGTGTCGAGGCGGCTCAGCTCGGCGATCCGCCCGGTGTAGAAGCCGAACGCGTCGGACCGGGTGATCGTGCCGTTGTCGGTGGCGGTACGCACCCCGCCCAGCGCGTCCAGCGCCGACGGCCGCACACCGGTCCGGCGTTCGTCGACCCGCGACCGAGCCGGTCCGAGCTCGCTCCGGAAGCTGTCGTTGCCCCCGAGCAGCCCGGCGGCCAGGCCGCGTTCGGTCTGCAGTTCCTGCACCAGATCCTGGACGGCGAGGGCCCGGGTCACCGCCCCGGCCGAGCCGGCCGCCCGCCGGTAGCCGCGGGCCTCGCCCGCCACGACCACGGCCAGCAGCACGAGGGCGGCGACCACCGGCAGCGCCAGCGTCCGCGCCACGCGGCGGCGAATCGTGGACACGCGCACTCACCTCAGTCGATCTCGACGCAACGTGTTCAAACGGCGTCGGAACGCTATCGACGGGGATGAGTGCTAGTCCACGCCCAGTCACGAAGACAACCCGAAAGAGGAGTCCGTCTCCCGCGGCGGCCTGGTTGACTGCAGGCATGCCGTTCGCCCGCTACGGCGTGCTGGCCGGCACGCTGCACCGCCACTTCCGCGACCGCCCCGACGACCAGGGCCGCTGGTTCCACGTCAACCTCGAGGTGGACGCCCCGGACGGCCGCTACCGGTGCGCCGTCGACGTGGACAGCAAGAACAGCGACACCGGCGTGCAGTGGAAGTCCTTCACGGTCTCGCCGTCCGCTCTGGGCCCGGTGACCGCCCGGCCGCCCGGCTATCACGAGCTGGGCCGGGTGAACGGGTCGGGCGCTCTCGACTACCAGCGCCATCCCGCGCTGGCCGACCTTCCCGGCTGCCTGTCCTTCCTGCGCCGGCTCGTGGCGCCGGCCCGGCCGTGGACGACGGGGTCCAACCTCGAGGCCGCGACCGCGTACGAGCCGATGCTCGAGCCGGGCCGGCGCATCCTGGTCTTCGGGGAGCCCTTCGAGCACGGCCTCGGGATCCACAACGTCCACCAGAACCAGGGCGACCCGTACGGCTCGCAGTGGTGGCCTGAGAACGGCATCTGGCAGGACGGCGGCACCTTCTCTCTCCGCCCGGACGGCCGTCTCGACCTCTTCCTCTCGAAGTTCTCCACCCAGTCCGACCACACCGACAACGACGGCCATCCCGAGCGGTAGCGGCCCCGTACGTCCTAGTCTGGCCTCGTGTTCGCCCACGAAACAGGTTCCGGCACGCCGGTGGTTCTGCTCCACGGTTTCGGTCTGGATCATCGCAGTCTGCTCCCGCTGGATCCGGCTTTCGAGCGCTCGGGCCGGTGGCGGCGCATCTATCTCGACCTGCCGGGGGCGACCGGCTCACCGGCCGGGGCGGTCACCAGCTCGCAGGAGCTCGCGGACGCGGTGCTCGGCGAGATCCGGGTGCGGATCGGCGGGGAGCCGTTCGCCGTTCTGGGCAACTCGTTCGGCGGGATGATCGCCCGCTACGTCGCGCACGAGCTGCGGCCGCAGGTTCTCGGGCTGGCCACCGTGGCCGGCGTCTTCGTCGCCCCGCACGCCGAGCGGGTCGTGCCGCCCCGGACTGTGCTCAGGTAGGAACCGCAGATCGTGCCGCTTCTCGGCGCCGCGCTCGAGCACTACCGGGAGGACGCCGTGGTCGAGTCGGCCGACAACGCCCGGGCCTTCCTGCAGTACGTCCGGCCCGGCCTCGACGGCGCCGACCAGAGTGCCCTCGATCGCATCGCCCAGAACTATTCACTCGACCGGGAACCGGAGGATGCCCATCCGGAACCCTTCCCGCAACCGGCCCTGCACATCACCGGTCGGCAGGACGACGTCGTCGGTTACTCCGACGCCTGGCGCCGGATCGGTCACTACCCGCGGGCGTCGTTCGCCGTGCTCGACGCGGCCGGGCACAATCTCGTCTCCGAGCAGGGCGACCTGTGCCGGGCCCTGATCGCCGACTGGCTGCGGAGAATGCGGCCGGACGGCCCTGTTTGACGGCCTTTGCTCACCGAGTGGCCGTGAAGTCCTTCGCGACGATGCGCTGGTCGTGGACGCCGGCCGCCGCGGGTGAGCAGAGCCAGCGGATCGGTGGTCCCATGATCGCGGGGTCGAGCAGCCCGTCCACCGCGACCGGCACCATGCCGGTCGCCGTGGCGCCGCCGGGCAGCAGAAGGTTGACCGTGACGCTGGTGCCGGCCAGGTCGGCGGCCATGACGCGGCTCAGCGCCTCGGCTCCGGCGCGCGCCGGACCGTACGGGACGAAGCCTTTCCGGACCATCGTTTCGTGGTTCATCGACACGTTGACGATCCGCCCGCCGCCCGCCTCCAGCATCCGCGGAACCACCGCACGCGCGACGAGGAAGTAGCCGGTCAGGTTGGTCGCGACGAGATCACGGAAGCCGTCCGGGGAGACCTCCCAGAACGGCTGCGGCTCGGACATGAAGCGCGGATTGACCGTACGCATCCCGATGCCGGCGTTGTTGACCAGGACGTCCATCCCGCCCAGCTCGTCGTACGCCCGGGCCACCCCGCGCTCGACCGCAGCCTCGTCCCGGACGTCCATGCCGATGCCCACCGCACCGATCGTCGCCGCGGCTTCGTCCGCCCGCCCGGCGTCGCGGCCGGTGAGCGCCACGCGCGCCCCCGCCTCGACGAGGGCCGCGGCCATGGCGGCGCCGAGGCCGCTGGTGCCGCCGGTGACGAGCACGCGGACGCCGTCCGCCCGGAAGTCGCCGTTGCCGTCCGCCCCCAAGTCGCTCATGAGAAAAGCCTAGGCCGTCGCGCCGGCGGGCCCTATCCCAGTTCGCCTCGCACGACCAGGGTCCAGCACAGACAGCCGAAGGCGGCGGTGGTGGCGATGGTGCGGACGAGGTTCCAGGTGGTCCACCGGGCCTCGTCGAAAGCCTCGCGCACCGCGGCCGGGGAGGCCATCGTCGCGGGGTCGCCGGCCGCCTTGAGGGCATCGTTGAGCGGCACGTTGACCGCCATCGTGACGACCACGGCCACCAGGTAGAGCACCAGCGCGGCCAGCACCCACGGCAGGATCCGCCGCCCGGGGCTGAGGACCGCCGCCACCGCGGTGAACACCAGCGCCCCGGCGAAGGAGATCAGGAACCAGGGGTTGAGGATCGCCCGGTCCACGGCCTGGAACGCCCCGATGAACGTGCGGTCGTCGGTGCGGGCCAGACCCACCATCACCGTGTGCTGGTACAGGCCGAACACGCCGGCCATCAGTCCCATGGTCATCGTCGCCGCCATCAGCGCGGTCACTCTCAGTGCGAACATGCCCTCAGTCAACCGGCGCGCGGCGCGCCCGGACATCGCTGAGGATCCACGGCCCATACGCGAAGGGCTCACTGTGACTTCGCTGACGCCCCGTCAAGTTGGCGACGGCGGTGCCGATCACCACTGGCGTTCCGCACCATCGGTGCCCCGCCGGGGCGGGACGAAGTGATGACGAGTGGAGCCCCCATGCCCGCACTGCCAGGAAGCCCCGGCGCCGCGACCCGATCCGGCCGGGCGTGGCTGTGGTTCCTGCTCGCCGGCACGGCGGCGGCGGTCGCGTACATCGTGATCCCGCCGAACCAGGTCACCAACTGGATGTTCCCGGCCATCAACACCAGCGGGGCCGTGGCCGCGTGGATCGGCCTGCACCGGGGCCGGCCCCGCAACCGGGCCGCCTGGACCATGCTGGCCGCGGCGCTGTCGCTGTCGGCGGCGGGCGACATCATCTTCGCCGGGTACGACCTGGTGCACGCGAGCCCGCCGTTCCCCTCGGTCGCCGACGTGCTCTACATCGCCGCGCACCTGCTGGCCGTCGCGGCCGTGGTTCGCCTGAGCCACCACGCGGGCCGCGACAGCGTCCTCGAGGCGGGCGTGCTCACCGTCCCGCTCGCGCTCCAGTACTGGATCCACATCATCAGCCCGACCCTGAACGGCGGCGGCGAGATGCTGGCTGTCCTGGTCGCGGTGGGCACCCCGGTCGGCACGCTGATCGTGCTGTTCGGCGCGCTGCGGGCGGGCCTGAGCATGGAGATGCGCCGCGCCCCGGCCCGGCTGCTGGTGGCCGGCATGGTGGCCTGGTTCGTCGCGGACTCCTATTACGCCACGGCCAGCCTGAACGGCACGTACGACTCCGGCGGCTGGATGGACCTGGGCTGGATGCTCATGCCGCTGCTGCTCGGCGCGGCCGCCCTGCACCCGCAGATGCCCCAGCTCAACGTCCCGCTGCACGTCTCCACCAACATCCTCAGCGTGCGCCGCTATCTGCTGGTGATGGCGGGCGTGCTGGCCCTGGACGCGTACGCCGCCCTGACCGCCGACGGCCCGGACCAGCTCGTCGGCGTGGCCGTCCTGGTCTCGGCCGGGCTGGCCGCCATCCGCATCCGCCGCCCGCTGCACGACATGGGCCTGCGAGCCACCCAGGACGCGCTGACCGGGCTGCCCAACCGCACCGAGCTGCTGCGCCGGCTCACGTTCGCGCTGGCCGAGCTGCCCGCCGACGGCAGCAGCAAGGTGGCGCTGCTGTTCTGCGACCTCGACCGGTTCAAGGACGTCAACGACAGCCTGGGCCACGCGGCGGGCGACCGGATGCTGGTCACGATCGCCGAGCGGATCGCGGCTTCGGTGCGCGACGGCCGCGACATCGTGGCCCGGCTCGGCGGCGACGAGTTCGTCATCCTGATGCCCGAGGCCACCGACGCCGACACCGACAGTGTGGCCGAGCGGCTGGTCACCACGTTCACCGAGCCGATCGTCATCGACGGCGTCGAGCTCTACCCGTCGGTCTCGGTCGGCGTGCGGACAACCGGCGACTTCCGCGCCGACCCGGCCACGCTGCTGCGCGACGCCGACACGGCCATGTACCGGGCCAAGAGTGGGGGCCGGGGCCGGGCCGAACGGTTCGACGACCGGTACGCCGCCGAGGCCGGCGCCCGCCTCAAGCTCGACACCGAGCTGCGGCACGCCCTGGTCAACGGCGAGCTGTTCTGCGTCTATCACCCCGAGATCGACCTCGAGACCGGCCGCCTGTACGCCCTGGAGGCCCTGGTGCGCTGGCAGCACCCGGAACGCGGGCTGCTGCCGCCGGACGAGTTCGTGCCGCACGCCGAGACCCACGGCATGATCGGGCAGCTGTTCGAGCAGGTCCTGCGCGAGGTGCTGACCCAGCAGGACGCGTGGCTGACCGAATTCGGCTGGCGCCCGCCGGTGGCCGTCAACGTGTCCCCGCGCCAGCTCAGCGACCCCCGGCTCGTGCCCATGGTGCTGGCCGCGCTGGACGAGCACGACGCCCCGGCCTCGTCGCTGATCCTCGAGGTGACCGAGACGGCCCTGGTCGACGACGCGGTGATGACCGGGACGCTGGCCGAGCTGCGCCGGCACGGGGTGGCGGTGGCCGTCGACGACTTCGGCACCGGCTATTCGTCGGTGTCGCGCCTGGCCGACCGGCACTGGGACGCGCTGAAGATCGACCGGAGCTTCGTGTCGGGGATCGCCGCCGACGAGACCCGCGAGGGCGTCGTCCGGGCCATGATCGCCCTCGCCCACTCGCTCAAGCTGCGGGCGATCGCCGAGGGCGTCGAGGACGAGGCGACCCTGGCCAAGCTGCGCGACCTGGGCTGTGACGCGGCCCAGGGCTACTACTACACCCGTCCGGCCGGCGCCGCGGCGACCACCGAGATGATCGCCGCGTCGCCGCACTGGGAAGCGGTGCCCACGGCCGCCTAAGCGGCCGGTTCGATCCAGATGTTGCGGTACTGCACCTTGTTGCCGTGGTCCTGCAGGCGGATGGCGCCGGTGGCCGGGCCCTCCGGGATGTTGCCGCCGGTGCCGTTGGGGATCTCCACGTTGTCGTGGACCTTCTGGCCGTTCCAGACGAGCGTGACGCGGGCGTTCTCGGTCTTGGCCCCGGCCTCGTCGTAGCGGGCCGCCCGGAACGTGATGTCGTACTTCTGCCACGTCTCGGGGGCGGTGGCCGCGTTCACGTCCGGCGCCTTGACCGTGTAGATCGCGCCCGCCTCGTTGTTGGCGGGCGTCGTGTCGCCGTACGAGTCAAGGATCTGGATTTCGTAACGCTCCTGCTGGTAGACACCGCTGTTGCCGCGGTTCTGCCCGGTCACGTCCGGCGGCAGCAGCGGCACCCGGAACTCGACGTGCAGCTTGTAGTCGCCGAACGCCTCCATCGTGCGCAGGTCGCCGCAGCAGACCTCGGTCGCGTTCGGCGCCACCGCGGGCCACTGCGGGCGCCGGCCGTCGGTGTGCTGCCAGTTGTCGAGGCCCTGACCGTCGAACAGCACGATCCGCTGACCCGGCTTGCGGACGCTGATCTGGTCGAGGTTGACGTGCCCGCTGTCGGACGCGTCGACCCGCCATTGGATGGTGTTCACGCCCTTCTTGAGCTTGAGCGTCTCGTAGACCGAGGCCCACTCGTCCCACGTGACCGTGGACGGCAGCGACACCTGCCGGATCTTCTTGTTGTTGACGTAGACGCTGACCGTCTTGGTGCCGCTGAACGGGTTGGGGCCGTTGGAGTAGCGCAGCCCCACCCGGTAGTCGCCGGCCTTGTCGACCGTGACGTGATTGGTGGTCGAGGCGTTGAGCGCGCCGAACCCGGCCACGAACCCGATGCCCGTGAACCCGCGGTGGTCGGTCGCCAGCGTCGAGCCGCCCTCGCGGTTGCCCTCCTCGACCTCGTAGAAGACCTGCTGGGTCTGCGGGCCGGGCTTCTCGTTCATCGTGTACCAGGCCTCGGTGCTCCACAGCGTCTCACCGTCGGCGGCCGCGAAGGGGCGCGGGGAGCGTAGGTGCACAACCCGGTCCTTGCGCAGCCCCGGGACGGTCAGGGTCGCCGTCTTCTTGTCGCCCGAGACCTTCGCGTCCGTGACCGCCAGCGTCTCCTTGTCGACCTCCGGGCCGCCGTACTGCGCGGTCGGCACGTAGCGCCACTGCTCGACGGCGTACTTCGCCTTGAGCCCCTCAATGGTCGAGGAAGCGAGCGGCTTCGTGTACTCGATCTTGAACCCGGTCGGGGTGGCCTTCATGGTCTTCATGTCGAAGACGTTCTTGCCGTTCGGGGTGAGCTTCTGCAGGCCGAACCGCAGCTTGCCCTCCTGCCCCCAGTTGCCGTCGGCGCCGAGGCCGCCGACGTAGATCGCGCCGTCCGGCCCGAGCGCCACCCGGTTGACGCCGGCTTCGAGGCCCTGCGTGTGCCGGAAGATCGCGCCCTGCTCGACGCCGTGCACCGTCTCCAGCGCGGCCCGCTGCAGACCGCCGTACGTGACGTCACCGATCACGAACTGGCCCTTGTACGGCCCGGACTTGAGCAGCACCGGCGTGCTGGGGGAGTTGCCGATCTGGTTCTGCGGAATCCACAGCACCGGCCGCGTGACGGGGTTCGCGTCGAACTTGCCGTCCGGGTTGGTGAAGTGGTTGTAGAACGCATCCTCCTCGATCTTGATCAGCTTGGACGAGGGGAGCCACCCACCCTGGTTGTCGGTGACGTAGATGTCGCCGCCCTCACCCCAGCCGATGCCGTTGGGCGTCCGCAGCCCGCCCGCGACCGTGGTGACCTTGCCGCTCTTGCGGTTGACCACGATGTGTGTGCCGCGCCCGCCGACCGGCTGCGGGTCGGTCGTCGCGCCGCCCAGGTTGATCGAGACGGACAGGTTGACGTAGAAGTTGCCGCCCTTGTAGAGCAGGCCGAACGCGAACTCGTGGAAGTTGCCGCCGAACGGCCACGTGGCCACCGTGCGCCTGGTGTCGAGAACGTCGTCCTTGTCGGTGTCCTTGAGCTCGGTCAGCTCGTGCTTCTGCGACACGTAGACCAGGCCGTCGACGACCGCGATGCCCATCGGCTCCTTGAGACCGGAGGCGACCTTCTTGTACGTGACCTTGTCCGGCCCGGTCGTGCCGGTGACGTTCGAGACCAGGTAGACCTCGCCCAGGACCTTGTCCGAGCCGCCCCACGTGGAGATCAGCATCTTGCCGTCGGGCCGGAACGCGATGCCGGTGACCTGAGGCTCGAAGCCCGGCGGGCGCAGGTTGGTGAGGTTGTAGCCCGGGTTCACGGCGGACAGCGGCAGTCCGTCCCCGGGGGCGTCGCTGCCCTCGGCGCACTCCTTCTGCCCGGGCGCGGTGACCCGCACGACCCCGGCGTCGGTGGTCAGCGCGCCGGCCGGCACGACGGCGAAGTCCCCGGCTCCCGGCGGTTGCCACGACAAGGTCAAACGCTGTCCGCCCGTACGGTCGAAGTGCTCGGCTCGCAGCTTGTGCACCCCGGCGGTCAGCTCGATCGTGCCCTCGCCGGGCGGCTCGACGTCGTGCAGCCCGTCGTGGTCGACGACCAGCTTGTCGTCGACGTAGAGCTTCGAGCCGTCGTCGCTGACCAGCCGGAAGGCGTACGTGCCGGTCTCGGGCGCGGTCAGGTTGGCCAGCGCGTGCGTGATGAAGTTGTCGTCCAGTCCGAACTGGTCGGTGGCGGACCAGTCGATCGTGGTCATCAGCTTGTCCACATTGGGCGTCTGGCTTGGCTTGAGCTCGCAGACCCGGCTCATGGGCAGCCCGATGTCGAAGGTTCTCAGGGTCACCCCCGGCTCCTGCGGCGGGTCGGCGGCGGCATAGGCCGGCGCGGCGGTGAACGTCCCCACGAGCAGGGCGGCCACGAACAAACGTTTCATCGGCACTCCAGGGTTACCGCGAGAATTCAGGGTGGTGAATACCATCGTTTGCTTTCGTTGTAATGTCCATGGCTTTCGACGAACTGGACGAAAGTTTTCCCGTCCGCGCCGAAAGTACGGGGAGTCTTGACACTCCGGACCTCGTCTGTCCAGGGTGGAGATCCCGATGAGGAGCGGCCGTGGCGACCACCGATGCCTTCCCGACCCGCTATCTGCCCGCGCCCGAGATCCGCGACATGCCCGACGAGCCCCGCCGCTACGGCAAGCTCATCGGCCCCGGCATCATCGCCGCCGGGGTCGGCCTGGCCTCCGGCGAGTTCGTGCTGTTCCCGTACATCGCCTCCCAGGTCGGCCTGGTCTTCGTGTGGGCCGCGCTGGTCGGCCTGATCACCCAGTACTTCCTCAACATGGAGATCGAGCGCTACACGCTGGCCACCGGCGAGACCGCGCTGACCGGGTTCAGCCGTTACTGGCGGCACTGGGGCCTGGTGTTCGCGCTGCTCACCTATTTCGCCAACCTGTGGCCCGGATGGGCGACCAGCTCGGCCACCCTGACGACGTACATCTTCGGCGGCAACAGCACCGTCATCGCGGTGTGCATGCTGATCGTCATCGGGCTGATCCTCACCCTGGCCCCGGTCGTCTATGTGGCCCTGGAACGCGCGCAGATGGTCAAGGTCGCCGCCGTGCTCACATTCTTCGTGGTGGCGGCCATCTTCGCGATCGGCGCCTCCGCGTGGGGCGACGTGCCCCAGGTGGTGACCCGGCCCCGGGTGCCGATCGACGAGCTGGGCTTCGCGCTGCTGCTCGGCGCGCTCGCCTTCGCCGGCGCCGGTGGCGGCCAGAATCTGGTGCAGTCCAACTGGATCCGCGACAAGGGCTACGGCATGGGCACGTACGTCCCCCGGCTGGTCAGCCCGGTCACCGGCCAGTCCGGGGCGGCCCCCAGCACGGGTTACGTGTTCGAGCCGGACGAGGCCAATCTGCGCCGCTGGCGGGGCTGGTGGAAGTTCGCCAACATCGAGCAGCTGACCACGTTCGTGCTGATCACCTTCGTGACGATCCTGTTCACCTCGCTGCTGGCCTACTCCACCGTGTACGGCCGCGACGGCCTCGAGAACGGCATCGGCTTCCTCGAGATCGAGGGCCAGGTCCTGGCCGACCGGGTCGGCAGCTGGTTCCAGTACCTGTTCTGGATCATCGGCGCCTTCTCCCTGTTCGCGGCCGCCCTCGGCATCGTCGACTACACCAGCCGCCTGGCCGCCGACGTCATCAAGACCTCGTACGCCCGCGACGCCGACGAGAGCAAGGTCTACGCCGGCCTGGTCTGGGGCCTGGTCGCGATCGGCATCGTGGTGCTGGTGGCCGGCTTCAGCCAGCCCATCGTCCTGCTGATCATCTCGGCCGTGGTCGGCGGTTTCATGATGTTCCTCTACTCAGGCCTGCTGATCCTCATCAACCGCCGAATCCTCCCGGCGCCGATCCGGGTCCGGGGCGTACGGCTGGCCGCTCTGATCTGGTCGTTCGCCCTCTTCGGGGTGCTCTCCATAGCCACGTTCATCGACCGCGTCTTCTAGCTTTCCTCCTCGGAACCGGCGTCCGGGCGTCCCCGGCGAGCCTCCGCGACGGCACGCGTTTCACCATGGCCGCCGGCCGCGTCCGGGATTGTCCGGGATCCTTTCACCGCCCTCCGTCCACCTCGGATAGTCGTGGGCAAGGAACCGCGCCAGCGGTCAACCAAGGGGGATTGCCATGGCTAACTTCGCACCCGGACGACGTGCCCGCGCCGCGCTGACCGGCCTGGCGGCCGTCGCGGTGACGACGGTGGGGGCCGTCGGTCTGGTCGGCGCCGGACCGGCCTCGGCCGAGCCGACCAACTGCACGGCCGAACGGGGAGGCTGGTACACCACCGGGCGGGCGATCTGCACCGCCGGCAGCGGCTCGTACCGCGCCGCGGTCAAGTGCGACGCGACCTGGCCCACCAGCGACTACTGGAAGCGCGGACCGTGGTGGTCGGTCGGCAGCGGCCAGTGGAGCATCGCCGCCTGCAGCAACAACGACTCGGCCATCCAGTTCAGTTACGACCGGCAGTGGTTCGGCTGACACGGCCGGACTGACGAATCCGGGTGGCCCGCGCTAGCGGCGTCTGGCGGCGATCTTCGCCCGTACGCGGGCCACCCGGATGGCCTCCTTGAGGGTGGCCACGTCGTAGGCGCCGTAGTGGCGGCGGCCGTTGATGAAGAACGTGGGGGTGCCGGAGACGCCGCTCAGGTCGGCCGACTCCAGGTCGGCGGTGATGCGCTCCTTGCACGGGGTCTGCATCATGTCTTCGTGGAAGCGGTCCTGGTCGAGGCCGAGCTCGCCCGCGTACGCGATCAGGTCGGCGATGCGCAGGTGCTCCTGGCGGCTGATCAGCAGGTCGTGCATCTCCCAGAAGTGGCCCTGCAGACCGGCCGCCTCGGCGGCCTGAGCGGCCGTCTGGGCCTGCGGGTGCACGTCGGTCAGCGGCAGGTGCCGCCACACGTACCGCAGGTCGTCGTCGGTCAGCAGCTCGCGGACGGTCGGCTCGGCGCGGCCGCAATACGGGCACTGGAAGTCGCCGTACTCGACCAGGGTCACCGACGCCTCGGCCGGGCCGCGTACGTGGTCGCGGTCGGGGTCGACGTCGGGGATCAGGTCGGTCAGTTCCTCGACGTCGCCGAGCAGGGCCACCGCCCGGCGGGGCTTGGAGAGACGGCTGGTCACGAAGAACACGGCCCAGGTGATCAGCGACGAGGCGATGATGCCGAGCAGCAGGCCCAGCTTGGCCTCGGACAGTTGCGGGTCCTCCAGCGCCAGGTTCGCGATCAGGAACGAGACCGTGAAACCCATGCCGGCGATCGTGCCCGTGCCGAGCACCGACGCCCAGCCCGCCCCGGGCCGGACCCGGCCGCGGCTGATCCACGTGACCAGGGCGGACACCCCGGTGATGCCGACCGGCTTGCCCACCACGTACGCGAGGAAGATGCCGACGGTGACCGGGGACATGATCGCTTCGCCGAGGAAGTCGCTGTGGATGACGATGCCCGCGTTGGCCAGGCCGAACAGCGGCACGATCAGATAGCTCGACACGCCCGACCAGGTGCGTGTGAGGCGGTCGTTGGGGGAGAGCGAACGCAGCAGGCCGATCCGGGCGAACCGGGCCAGTTCGGGCGTGGGCTGTTCCCGGAACGAGCGGAACAGGTCGCTGGCCTGCTCGAGCTCGCCCCGGGCGGGCGTGTACGCGGCCGCGGCCAGACCGATGGCCAGGCCGGACACCACCGGGTCGACGCCGCTGGCCAGGGTGGCTCCCCAGACGACCAGGCAGAACGGCAGATAGATGAAGCCGCTGCGCACGCCGGCCCGCACCATGACCAGCGTGAACGCGAACACCGCGATCGCCACCAGCAGCGGCATCAGGTGGAACTCTTCCGAGTAGGCCACCGCGATGACGATCAGCGCGACCACGTCGTCCACCACCGACACGGTGACCAGGAACAGCCGCGCCTGCACCGGCACGTTCCGGCCGACCAGCGCGAGCAGCCCCAGCGCCAGCGCCGTGTCGGTCGACATCGCCGCGCCCCAGCCCGCCGCGCCCGGGCCACCGTGGTTGAAGGCCAGGAAGATGCTGATCGGCAGCACCATGCCGACGATGCCGGCCAGCGCGGGCAGCAGGAACCGCCGCCGGTCACGCAGGTCGCCGAGGTCGAACTCGCGCCGCGCCTCCAGACCGACGACCAGGAAGAACAGCGTCATCAGGCCGCTGTTGACCCATTCGCGCAGATCGAGCTCGATGGCCGAACCGCCGAACCGCAGGCTGACCGGCGTCTCCCAGAACGACTCGTAGCTGCCGTCGGCCACGTTCGCCCAGACGAGCGCGCCGATGATGGCCGCGACCAGGACTCCCGCGCTGCCGGCCTCGGTGTTCAGGAAGTCACGCAGCGGCGTCGTGACCTTATGCGTCCACCTGGTCGTCGAGGTGGAGTCGGTCAGCTGGGTCGCGTCATTCACGAGCAAACCCAAGCATGCCGCGCGCCACCATGCCACTGTCTGTGACCAGCGCCTATCAAGACCGGTTTCCCCGTACGCCGACACGCGCGAAAACGGCGGTACGCGCGGCCCTCGCGAACTGGATAAGATCCGATGTTCAGGCGCGTGGCATGGATGCCGCGGCCGCTCGGGAGGCGGGTTGACCAGCATCGAGGATCTGTCGTCGCGGTTGTCCGACGCCCTCGCGCAGCTCGACGGCCTCCGGACGCTGCACGAGGTCAGCAAGGCGGTGCACGCCAGCCTCGACCTGACGGCGACGATGGATGCGGTCGTGCACGGCGTGACCAGGGCGTCCCGCTTCGAGGTGGCGGTGATCAACGTGGTCCAGCCGGACGGCGACTTCATGGTCGTGTCGGCCGACGGCACCGAGGAGATCCGGCGGTCGCTGCTCGGCACCCGCACCACCCAGGCCATCTGGGACGAGCTGTTCGGCAAGGCCGAGCGCTGGGGCTCGCTCTATTTCGTCGGCCACGGCCACACCATGCCCGACACGATGATCACCTGGACCTCGGACACGCTGCCGGTGCCGTCGTCGCCCGAGGGCTGGCACCCGGACGACATGCTGCTCGCCCCGCTCACGTCCCCGACCGGCGAGCTGGCCGGGGTGCTCAGCGTCGACCTGCCCCTGGACGGCCGCCTCCCCGGCCCGGTGCAGCGCGAGATGCTCGAGCTGTTCGCCCAGCACGCCTCGATGGCCGTGCACCACGCCCGGCTGCACCACGAGCTGGCCGAGAGCCGGGCCCGCCTCGCCCACGCGGCCACCCACGACCCGCTGACCGGCCTGGCCAACCGGGCGCTGCTGCGCTCCTTCACCGAGGAACTGGCCGGCCGGCCCGCCGCCGAGGTCGGCGTGATGGTGATCGACCTCGACGACTTCAAGGCCGTCAACGACGCGGGCGGCCACGACGCCGGCGACGAGGTGCTGCGTACGGTGGCCGATCGGATGACCCGCCTCGTACGGCCGCAAGATCTTCTCGCCCGGGCCGGCGGCGACGAGTTCATCGTCGTGGTCTCCGGCGGCGACGTGGGGACGGTTTTGCGCGACACGGCCGAGCAGATCTACCGCGCCCTGACCGAGCCCGTCGAGACCCGCGGCGGCCCGCGCAAGGTCGGAGCGAGCATCGGGCACGCGTACGGCAAGAGCGGCAGCGATTTCGCCCAGCTGGCCGCGGCCGCGGACGCCGACATGTACCGCACCAAGCAGAGACACCGCGCCAAACGCCCGTGGGTCGCCTGAGGCCGCGCGTCAGTCCGGCAGTTCGCAGGGGAGCGGCTCACCTCTGACCAGCGCGCTGTGAACGGACCGGCCCTGGGCCCCGTTCTCACCCGCTTCCTCCATGATGACGAAGTGCAGGCTGGTCCCGGCGGGCATGAGGTCGCGCCGGATGGTGAAGACCTGCTCGTCCGGCTCCGGTGGGGCGGTCGGCATCGGCAGGACACGCAGGAGCTGCGCCGACGAGGGCTGACCGTTCTCCCGGCAGCCGGCCGTCTGCCCGGGGCGCAGTTTCTTGAACTCGACCTTCGCCGGCACCCCCGCCTTCTCCAGTTGCCTGGTCAGCTCGTCGGCGTCGGTCAGTTGCCGGATGGTGAGCAGGAGGCTCCAGCGCCGCCGTCACGCGGGGGTCGGGCAGCAGTTGGTCCAGGTCGTCGTGGCCGGCGCTGTCGTGCCCGGTGGCGGCGGGCGCCGCTGTCTCCCGGTGCCATCGGCGCCACCACGAGGTGTGGGCGTTCAGAGCGGTGCGGACCACCCAGGCCCGGGGCGCCGGATGCCGCGCGACCGTGGACCATGACGCCCAGGCCCGGGCGAAGGCCTCGGCGACGACGTCCTCGGCGGCCTGCCGGTCACCGATGGAGGCCGCCACCGCCCGCAGGCAGTCGTCCCGGGCGCTCTCGTAGAAGGCGGCGAACTCCGCCGGTTGATGTTCCACACTGCTATTACGCCAGAGCGCCGGGTTTCACTTACCCGGGCTGTCGGCTGCCGCCGGGAGCTGGCGGCCGTCCGGCATGATCTGCGCATGACCTATGCAGCAGCCGGGGCGCCCGACGTCCATGTCACGGGGCGCCGGATCGTGGCCACCCTGATCGACGGACTGATCTTTGGCTTGATCAACGGTGTGCTGACGTCGGTCTTCGGTGTCGAGGGGGCCGATTCGGGGTTCGACCTGACAACGCTGACCAACCAGGGCACCGTCTGGCTCTCGGTCATCGTGATCGCCTACTACGTGCTGCTGGAGGGCCTGACCGGCCGCACCGCCGGCAAGTGGATCACCGGCATCCGGGTCGTCGACGCCGACCACGGCGGCCGGCCGGGATTGCTGTCGGCCCTGGTCCGCACGTTGCTGCGGGTGATCGACGGGCTGCTCGGGTACGTGGTCGGTCTGATCGTCGTGGTCAACTCCACCCGCCGCCGGCGCCTCGGCGACATGGCCGCCCGGACGCTGGTCGTCCGAGCCCACTGACTTTCCCGTACGGGCGTGGCGCGCGGCCACGCCCGTACGGGACTCTGCTCAGACCAGCGGCTGCGGGGCCTTGGCCCTGATCGTCGCGGTGCCGGTCGGCGAGAGGTTGCTGACGTGGTGGGCGGTCACCTCGCCGCCCGGCGCGACGGCCCACAGATCCAGTACGCCGTCGGCGTCGAAATCGGTCAGCCGCAGATCCGTGCCGGTGGCGCCGGGCCGGAAGTTCGCCGACAGGTGGTACTGCGCGAACGACAGCTGTCCGCTCTCCGCGCCGAACCGGATGTTCTGCCAGAGGTAGAGAGCACCGGTCGACGGCTTCCACAGGCTGACCGCCGTGCCGCTGGGCAGCAGTTTGGAGGCCAGTTTCCAGTTCTGCCAGTCGGTGCCGCCGTCGGGCGTACGCGCGCCCGTGCCGACCGGCGTGTCGTAGAACCCGATGATGGAGTCGAACGACGAGTAGTACCCCAGCCGGTATCCGCTCGCCTCGCTGCCCAGGACGCCGATCAGGTCGGGCATGGTCAGCTGCGCACCCCGGCTGTCGTACGCGTTGACGAGCTGGACCGGGTTGTTGCCGTCCGCGTCGGCGAAGTGGCCCGGCAGCGAAACCCCGTCCTTGACCAGCAGTCCCGGGTTGTCCCGGTCGGCCTGTCCGAGCCCGCGATAGGCGAAGGCGTTGCCGCTCAGCGGGTCGTAGGTCAGGTAGTCCTCGAACGGCCCGCCGCCGAACTTGCCGGTGATGACCTGCATGCCGTCGAACGTGCCGCCCGGGACCCGGCCGCCCGGCGCGAGGTCGGAGGCCGGCACCCGCACCTTGCCGCCGGTGCCCTTGCCGTCCGCCTCGAGCAGTGCCCCGCCGATGACAGCCGCCAGGTCGGGCCGGCCGTCGCCGTCGAGATCCTGGTCCGCGTACGGGCCGGGCAGATCGGCATTGTAGAAAGTGGACGTGGTGTCGCTGAGGCTGCCGTCCGCCCCGATTGCGTACACCCCAATGGTGTTGGTGAAGCGAGTGGCGAGGATCTTCGCGGTCGCCTTGCCGTCGGTCGCGGTGACCGTTCCGGTCAGCTCGCCCCCGTTGATCAGCCAGCGGTAGGCGACCGGCTTGCTGCCGTCCGGCTCGGAAAACCTGAACTTCACCGTCTGCCCGACCACGCCCGTCGCACCGACCTGGACAACGGTCGGCGCGACGGGCGCGGCGGCAACGGCCGGACCGGTCACAAGAACGGGCGCCAGCAGCACAGCCGCGGCCGGGACGCCCAACCTGAACACAGACTTACTCTTCATGACGTTCCCCGTGAGAGCACTTGATCGACGGCTCACGATAGCCAGGAACGTGATCAAGGCAAGACCCGGCCGGGGCGAGCGTGACGCGCCCCTACCGGCGGGCGGCCGGCGCGGTGACGTCGATGCGGAAGCGTGCCACCACGTCGTTGAGGTCCGCGGCGAGCTGACGCAGTTCGATCGCCGCCTCGCGGGTCGAGGTCGCGCCGCCCGCGGTCTGGGCCGCGGTCTCGGCCACTCGCCCGATCGACTGGTGGATCGCGTCGGCGCCGTGGGCGGCGTCGTCGAACAGCCGGCTCAGTTCGTTGGTCGTGGCGGTCTGCTCCTCGACCGCGCCGGCGATGGACGCCTGGTACTGGTTGATCTCGTCGATCACGCTGGCGATCTTGCCGATGGCCTCGATGGCGCCGCCGGTGTCCGTCTGGATGGTCTGGATGCGGTGGCCGATGTCCTCGGTGGCGCGGGCCGTGCTCTGCGCCAGATCCTTGACCTCGCTGGCCACCACCGCGAAGCCCTTGCCGGACTCGCCCGCCCGGGCCGCCTCGATCGTCGCGTTGAGCGCCAGCAGGTTGGTCTGCTCGGCGATCGAGGTGATCAGCTTGATCACGTTGCCGATCTCGTCGGTGGAGGTGGACAGCTTGGACATGGCCGCCGTGGTCGCCTGGGCGGTCGAGACCGCGCTTTCGGCGATCTGCGCGACCGTTGACGCGTTCCCCGAGATCTCGCGGATCGCGGCGGTCATCTGCTCGGCGCCCTGGGCGGCCTCCCGGACCCGCTCGGTGACCAGGATGCTCGAGTCGCTGACCGTGCCGGCCTGGCCGGAGGTCTGCTCGGAGGACGAGCCGACGTCCGAGCTGATCGCCGTGAGCCGCTCGGACGCGGAGCTCAGCGACTGGGCTCCGTCGGCAATGGTGCGGATGGCCGATCGGATGTCGCCGACGGCGTTGTTGAGCGCCTCCGACATCTGCCCGATCTCGTCGCGGCTGCGCACCTCGACGTCGACCGTGTAATCACGCTGGGCGACCCGTCGCAGAGCCGCGACCGCGCCGGTCAGTGGGCGGATGATGTTGCGGCCGACCATGAAACCGAAGATCGCGATCAGCAGGACACCGCCGACGAGGGTGCCTCCGAAGATCCACTCGACCCGGTTAGTCAGGCCCGCGCGATACTTCTCGGCCGACGCGGCCTTGGCGTCCACTGTTTCGGCGGCCTGGGCGAGACCCTTGGAGAAGTCCGTGTACGCGGTGTAAAGGTCATTGCCGAACTTGTAGATCGAGGCGGGCGCGACGGGCTTGGCCAACTGCTGCTGGATCGACTTGGCCGATCCGGTGAACGAGGACCACGAGCCGGCCAGCGCGTCGACGGTGGCCGCGTCCACCTGCCCGGGCGACCTCGCCTGCAGCTCGGTCACGATGCCGTCGCCGGTCGCCATGTACGGGGCGACGCCGTCGACGAAAGTCTTGGTCTGGGTCGGAAAGGCGAGGTTCGCGTTGACGAAGCTGTCGACGTTCGCCGCGCTGCTGTTCAGCTTCTCCAGCAAGACGTTGATCTGACGGTAGTCGTCCTGTGTGGTGGCGCTCGCGGTGAGCTTGTTCATGCTGAGCAGCGCCGTTCCGCCCAGCGCACCGGCCAGCAGCACGCTCAGCAGCACCAGGCTGCTGATCTTCCACCGAACTGACCAGTTCCTCACTATTGCCTCCGGCTTTTCCTACGCTTGTGACCGCGACCCGATCGGGCCTCACGGTCCAGCCATCGGCTCGGCCGGGACGGCTTTGAGGCTCAGCACGAAGGTCTCGGGCCGGTGGAAACAAGTTCTTTCGCAGGAGGGATCAGACTTTCGGCATCCGGATACCCGCGCGCTTGGGCGCCGGCGCGCCAAGCCGGCCACGAGTGCTTCACGACCCCCATATGGACAGTGCCGGGCCGCGGCCGGCCTTCATCCGCCGGGTCGCCTGCCGATGACCATGGCGTGAGAGTAGGGACGGTGCCGCAGTACGCCCTCATCGGGGTGGCCGGGCTCGTGCTGCAGTTTGCCCTGCCGCACTGGCCGGTGAGCGTCGGCCTGGTCGTCTCGAGCACTCCTATTGCGATCGCCGGATTCTGGGCCTGCGCCGGGTTCCGCCGGCAGGCCCGGAGCCGGAGTGGCCGGCAGCGGGTCGGGTTGGTGCTCGCCTCCGTGGCGGCCGCCCTGCTCGGCGCGGGATACGTGCTCTACACCGCGGGCGCCGTCGTCCCCTCGGCCACGGTGCTCAACAGTGCGGCCGACGCCCTCAGCATCCTGGCCGCCGCGGTGACGGTGCCGGCGATTCTGGTGGCTGTGCCCCCGTTCGGACACCGGCTGGCCCGGGGCACGTACGCCATCGACGTCATGACGGTCGCCGGCGCCATCTTCGCCACCGCGTGGCAATTCGTGCTTGCCCCCACGCTCGTCCAGCTCCCGCCCGACCAGCGCGCGAGATTCCTGGTCACCGTGCTGCCCGAGATCGTCGCAGCCGCCCTCGCCCTCATGCTGATGTCACGCCCAGGCGCCCACCAGTACCGATCCATGCGGGTCATGGCCGCCGGCATGGGCACGTTCGCGCTCGCCGCGCTGATCAGCGTGCGGAACCACACCGACAACCTTCCCTGGTACGCGGGAGGCCTGGGCGCGGTCTATCTGATCGCCGGCCTCACCATCGCGCTGGGCAGCCGGACCGCGGTCCTGCCGGACGACAGCGTCGCCGGTGAGTCGGCCGCCGGCTCCTGGAGCACGCTGCCCTATTTCCCGGTCGCCGTCGCCCTGACCTCGGTGGGCGTCGCGTACGCGCGCAGCGGCACCCTCAGCCCCGTTCTTGTCTGGTCGCTGCTGGGCACGGTCGCGCTGGCCATGTTCCGGCAGTTCCTCAACCTCCTCGTGGTCCGAGGTCTGCTGGCCGACCTGCACGAGCAGCGGCGCCGCCTGGACCGGCTGGCCCACCACGACACCTTGACCGGGCTGCCCAACCGCGGCGCCTTCTACGACCGGGCGCGCGAAGCGCTCGACCGGGCCAAGCCGGGCAGCGGCACCGCGGTGCTGCTGCTCGACCTGGACGGCTTCAAGCAGGTCAACGACACGCTGGGCCACGCGGCCGGCGACGCCCTGCTCGTCGGTGTGGCCGAACGGCTCACCGCCGCACAGCGTGAGGGCGACACCTCGGCCCGGCTCGGCGGCGACGAGTTCGCCGTGGTCGTTCCCGGCATCCGCGAGCCCGGCGACGCCGTGGCCGTCGGCAACCGCATCCTCGAGCGGCTGGCCGAGCCGATCAACGTCGGCGGCCGTCAGCTGCGGGCGTACGGCAGCGTGGGCGTCACCATTGCCGTCGGACCCGGCCACGACCTCGACCGTCTCCTGCACGAAGCCGACCTCGCGCTGTACGCGGCCAAGGCCGCCGGCAAAGGCGTGGTACGCCGCTACCAGCCGGCCGCGGCCGGCTCCACCGACGTTCGTTCACCCGCTGTCCCGTAAGGCGTCAGCGTCGCAACGTGTCGCTGGGAAGAACGCCGTACCGATCGCGATAGGCGGCGGCGAACCGGCTCGGGTGGACGAAGCCGGCCTGGTACGCGATCTCGGCCACGGTGGCGTGCGCCGGGTCCGCCCGGATCAGCTGCTCGTGCACCAGCCCCAGGCGCAGTTCCCGGAGGTACGAGGTCGGCGGCATGCCGATGTAGCGGCGGAAGCTCAGCTGGAGCGACCGGGGGCTGACCCCGGCGACGCGGGCCAGTTCGGTCACCGTGTAGGGCCGCGCCGGCTCGGCGTGCATGAGCTCGACCACTTTGCGGACCGCACGGGGCGCCGCCAGAACCGGCCGGGGCCGGTGCAACGCCTCCCGGTACGGGTGATCCGAGGCCAGCAGCAGCCCGGTGATCAGGTTTTCGCGGAGCCGGGCGCCCAGCACCGGATGATGCAGCAGGCCGTCACCGCGGGCCGACTCGGCGGCGACCAGCCGAACCAGGTTCAGCCAGCTCGCACCGGCCGCGCCGGACAGGTCCAGGGCCGGCTCGAGCCGGATCGGGCCGCGGACCGGCGCGTCCAGCAGGTCGGCCAGATGGTCCTCCAGCGCCTGCTGCTCGATCTTGACCGCCAGCAGACGGCAGTCGCCGCTCCACCGTTCCAGGGTCGTCTCGCCGACCGGCTGAAACACCGCCGCGCTGCTGGTGGTGGCGGTGTGCGAGAGACCGTGGCCCTGGCGCCAGTCCACCGACCCGGTCACGGGCACATCGACGTGATAGGCGCCCAGCTCACCGAACCGCATGCGGATGTCGGTGCCGAAGCTCAGATCGCCCAGCGTGACCGGGCCGGCCGGAGCGATGCCGAACCGTGCTCGCCAGCCGCGCGTGCCGGACAGGGTGTCGACCGAGTTGGCGTAGAAGTGCCGGGCGAGGATCGACCTCGCCTCGTCGAGGTCGCCCGTGCTTTCGGTCAGGAAACGCATAACTACAGCTTGACGCACAGATTCGCGGCCCGGGAGCAATCGGCCACCGGCCACCCGAGCGATTCCGGCCTCGCGGAGGGCGATCTGTGCGGTCCGGGGATCCGGAGGGGCGTGACACCATGCTTGGCGTGATTCCTGAGGCGTGCGGCGCGCGATCGACCGGGTGACCGGCGTCGTGCTGATCGGCCTCGGAGTCCGGCTCGCCGTGACGACCGCACGGCAGGACGAGCGCGGCCGCACCCTGATGTAAAGGGGACGGCACCACTACGATCGCGGGGTGACAACGGCGACCGTGCAGACCGAAGCGCCTCCGGAGCAGGGCCCGAAAGGCGGCATTCCGGACGTCGTACGGCGCCGGCTGGCCACGCTCGACAACTGGCTCAACCCGTACTCGTGGCTGGTCACCGCCTTTGTCGTGGTGGTGGCGGCGCTGCTGCGGTTCCCGGGGCTGAGCGACCGCAAGGGCTACATCTTCGACGAGGTGTATTACCCGACCGACGCCTGGGACATGCTGCAGCACGGCGTGGAATGGGACGAACGGAGCAACGGGCCCGCGTACGTCGTTCATCCGCCGCTGGGCAAATGGCTGATCGCCGCGGGGGAGGCCGTGTTCGGCAACAACGAGCTGGGCTGGCGGGTCCCGGCCGCGGTCGCCGGCACGCTGATGATCCTCATTCTGGTCCGGGTCGCGTACCGGCTGTTCCGTTCGGTGCTCCTGGCCGGCGCGGCCGGTCTGCTGATGGCGTTCGACGGCTTCCAGCTCGTGCTGTCCCGCACCTCGCTGCTCGACATCTTCCTCGGGCTGTTCATCCTGGCCGCGTTCGCCGCGATGGTCCTCGACCGTGACCACTACCGCCGTCGTCTGCTGCGCGCGCTCGACGGCGGCTACGACCCGGCCCTGGCGTTCCGGGCGCCCAAGATCGTGCCGTGGTGGCTGCTCGTCTCCGGGGCGCTGTTCGGGCTGGCGCTCGGCGTGAAATGGAGCGCCCTGTTCTTCCTGCCGTTCTTCGGCGGGCTGGTGCTGGTCTGGCGCTGGCAGGCCCGCCGTTCCGCCGGCATCGCCCGGCCGGTCACCGCCGGGCTGAGCGGCGACCTCCGCTGGGGTGTCACCAGCGTGGCCCTGACCGCGGTGTTCTACCTGGCCACGTGGACCGGCTGGTTCGTCACCGACACCGGCTGGTTCCGTCACTACCGCGAGGTGAATGGCCTGAGCGAGCCGCCGATCCTGGGCGCGTTGTTCAACCTGATGCATTACCACCAGGAGGCGTACGGGTTCCACAGCTCTCTGACCAAGCCGCACACCTACCAGTCCTGGCCGTGGCAGTGGCTGCTGCTGGGCCGGCCGGTGGCCTTCGACTGGAACACGTCCGGCGACTGCGGGGCGCCGAGCTGTGCCCGCGAGATCCTGCTGCTGGGCACGCCGCTGCTGTGGTGGTCGTTCCTGCCCGCGCTGGTCGGCCTGGTCTGGTTCGGCCTGGCCCGGCGCGACTGGCGGGCGTGGGCCATCTTCATCCCCGTCTTCGCCGGCCTGGCCCCGTGGTTCTATTACGCGGTCAAGGACAGCCGCACGATGTTCTCCTTCTACGTCCTGCCCGCGCTGCCCTTCCTGATCCTGGCCGTCGTCTACGTCCTCGGCGCGATCATGACACCGCCCGAGGGCATGACCACCGGCCCGTCCCGCACCGACCGCCAGCTGATCGGCACGGTGGTGGCCGGCGCCTACGTCATCCTGGTGGCGCTGTGCTTCGCCTACTTCTTCCCGATCTTCACCAACCAGCTCATCCCGTACGAGGACTGGTCGGCCCGCATGTGGCTCGGCAGCCGCTGGATCTGAGGCCGGCGGAGTGCCCCGGCCCGGCCGCCCGCCCCTCGTTGCCCGGAGCGCTCCACAGTGGCCATTCTCGGGCCGTGACGTCGCCGCGTCCGCAGCACCGGGTGCACTGCCGCATGCAATCGGCGCACTCGATCCCGTGTGACACGCTGGGGCCATGCGCACGGTCTTCGACAGCGCCGCCATCGCCGTTCCGGATCGGCTGGAGGCGTGGGAGAGCGCGACCTCGGCGTCCCTGATCCCGACCGAGATCGGCAGCCCGTGCCCGGCCGCGTTCACGGCCCGCCTCGGCCTCGCCGCGCTGGGCGAGGCGCAGGTCACCGCGATGTCCTACACGTCGCTGTTCTCCCGGCGGTCACCACGGACGATCCGGATCTCGGACCCCGAGTTCTATCAGGTCGCCCTCATCCGGGCCGGGCGGCAGTGCATCGACCAGGCCGGCGGCCGGGCGGTCCTGAGCGGCGGCGACTTTGTGCTCTACGACAGTTCCCGCCCGTTCGAGGCGGTCACCGGCGACGGCATCTCCGAGTCGATCATCCTGCAGTTCCCGAAGCGCCTGCTTCCCCTGGCCCCGGCCCAGGTCGCCCGGCTCTGTACGACACCCCTGCCCGGCGCGAACGGCATCGGCCGGCTGCTGGCCCAGTTCCTGGTGACCGTGCAGGAGGATCGCGACGACTACACCGGACGCGACGCGAAACGTCTCGGGCACACCGCCGTCGACCTGACCACCGCGATGCTGGCCCACCACCTCGAACGCGACGATCCTCCGCTGCGGTCGCCGTCGCACCTGCTCTACCTGCGGGCGGTGGCGTACGTGGAGGCGAACCTGCACCGGCCCGGCCTGACCCCGGCGACGATTGCCGCCGCCCACCGCATCTCGCTGCGCTACCTGCACCGGATCTTCCAGGAGCACCACCACACGACGGTCAGCGCGCACATCGCGGACCGCCGGATCGAGCGCGCCCGCCGCGATCTGATCGATCCGCGCTTCACCCAGCACACGGTCGCCTCCATCGCCACACGCTGGGGTTTCGACCGGCCCTCGGACTTCAGCCGCGTCTTCCGGCGGCACACCGGCCTGTCCCCGAACGAATACCGCCACGGCGCCGGGAACTAGAACTCCACCCGGATCGAATCGAGGTCGGGGACGACGAGCACCGGAGTGTCACCCGAGGCCGGGTCGGGAGCGAGCAGGAAGTACTTCTTGCTGGAAAAGTTGAGCAGCCGAAGGCCGTCGTAGCGGAACCGGTACGCCGAATCCGACGTGCCGATGCGGCGCTCGGTCACACCCGGCTGCTCGATCTCCAGCTCCAGGTCGTCCTTGCTGTAGAGCGTGACCGGGAAATAGCGCTCCGGTTCGCTGACGATCAGATCGGCGTACGCCGTGCCGAAGCTGCGCGCGGTGCGTTCGACGTCCCAGAACAGCAGCATGACGAGCAGAACCAGCAGTAGGGGCTGCCAGATCGGGCCGCGGTCACGCTCGTGGCCGGTGGCCGCGTCCAGGCGCACGCTGTAAAGGTAGGCGAGCAGACCCAGCGTCAGCGTGAACGGCACGGCCAGGTAATCGCCGACGTTCGCGATCAGAAACGAGAGCACCCCGGCCGCCGGCAGCCACAACGGCGCCCATCGCAGGGCCCGCACGAGCCGGGTGGTGGCACGGCGGCGTGGGTTGCGGGTGATCCACCCGGCGAGCACGGTGTGCAGGCGCAGCGCCACGAGGGCCGCGACGACCAGCAACAACAGAGGCAGAAAGAGCGCCGGTACGCTCCGGAGCACGTAATCGGTGCTGGACAGCCCGGCGAGGGTGACGTCGTAGCCCAGCGCCTCGGCCTGCGCGTGCGCCCTGGTCCATCCGAAGTAGAAGAGCAGCGCGGCCGCGACGGCCGAGGGCGCGCCAAAGGTCGAGATGTAATGCAGGACCCGCTCGCCTGTGTCGCTCGGCACCGCCGGTTCCCGGTCGCGGTCACTCACTCCTCGATGGCCTCGAATGACAGGGATGTCTCCCCGCGATTGCCGTAGACACTCAACTCCGCGGTGCCCACCTTCAGTTGCGGCATCACGATGACCAGACGCGTGCCCGACCCGTTGATCGACTTGATGGGCGCCTCGTAGGAGGAACCGCCGCTGTCGCTGATCCGGATTGTTCGGCCCGGCTCGAGCGTGTCCAGGTTTTCCCCCACTATCGTCACCTCGTAGCCGCCGCTGGTCGGCCCGGATTTCGGCCGGAGCCGGAAGAAACGCAGGCACTTGGTGGGACCGTTGCCTCCACCCTGCGTGGCGAAGGTGCGCTTCGGGTCGTCCCGGTGCATCTGGACCAGGCCCTTGAGGAAAGCCAGGACCGACCGGTCGTAGCAGTACAGCTGCTCCGGGCCGGTGATCCGCGATTCCACCTCGGCCAGAAGGTCTTCGACGTCCGGCCATCGATATTCTTCGCCCTGCAGGGCGGCCAGGCATGCCTGGCTCGCGCCGTCGTACAGGTCGCGGCGGAAGCCTTCCTCCACCGAGCCGGCCAGACGCAGGCTTTCCGCACAGTTACGCGACCGGATCTGCTGGTAGGACTCCCAGCCGTAGTCCTCACCGCCGCCGGGGCCGCCCGGCCCGAGATCGGCGATCCACTTGATGATCCACGGCACGTCCTCCTTGCCGCCGGAGTCGCCACCGCCGGAGTTCCCGTTCCCCGAGTTCCCGTTCCCGGCATTGCCGGCGCCGGAACTGCCGCCGCCGCTGCTGTCGCCGCTTCCCTGGGTATCGCCGGGCGCCGCCTGTCCGGGTGCGGGCGAGTCGTCGGCACACGCGGCCGTCCCGGCCACGAGGACGGCTATGACCAACCCCGCGCCGAGCCGCCGGAACCTCGCCCACCGCATAGAGCGGACGCTAGTCTCGCGGCGACCGGCCGGGGGAGGCCCGGACGGCCGCTTCCGGGGACAGATCGAGGACAGGGCGACCGCGCCGGTATCGGCGCGGCCACCCGCGTGCGACGGTCAGGAACGCCAGGTGTCGTTGACGGTCAGGGTGCACGCCGATCCGGTGTTGAGGGTTCGGTTGGCGCCGGATTCCCACGTGGCCGCCGAGCCGTTCTTCTTGACGTACTTGTATTCGATCGCGGTGCTGGCCGGCAGGTTGACCGTGCCCAGCCAGACCGGGTAGGCGGCCGAGGACAGGGCCACGCCGCCGCTCGTGTTCCAGTTCGACAGCTCGGCCCGGTTGCCCAGGACGAAGACGTTCTCGCCCCACGCCGTGGTCGCGTTGGCCGCGAACGTCACCGCGACCGTGGTGCAGCCGGTCGGCGGCGGGGTGGTGGTGCCGCCTCCGGTGGTGCGGGCGTTGATGTGCAGCGCGACCAGGCCGTTGGCCGGGACGTTGGCGGTGAACTGGCCCGACGAGTTGACGGTGTACGTCGTGCCGGTGCAGGAACCGCCGCTGAAGTCGGCGTTGGCGACGTCGCAGTAGGTGCCGGCCGGAAGCGACGTGCTGAACGTGCGGTTCAGAGCGCCGCCGCGGTTGAAGACGGCGTACGCGTTGGCGCCGCGCCCGAACGCGATCTGGTTGCCGCCGTTGGACCACCAGTTGGTCAGGCCCGTGCCGTACGACGCGTTGTGGAAGCCGACCATGTTCGCGGTCGTGCGCCACCGGTGCTCGCAGGCCCAGCCGGACGAGCAGTTGACCGCGCCCGTGGTGCCGTTCGACGAGGCCGGCGGACCCGCCTCCGGGTCGCTGAACGTGAACGACGACATCACCGACGGGGTCCCGTACGGGTAGGCCAGCATGAAGGCCTCGGACAGCGCGTAGTTGCCGCCGTCCTTGTAGGTCAGCTTGGCCCGCCCGTTGCGCTGGGTGTCGTGGTTGTCGATGAACGCCACCGCGTCCCCGCTCGACAGCAGCATCTGCGAGGGCAGGTTCTGCAGGCCGGACAGGTTGCCGTCGCGGAAGGCGTTGCCGACCACGTCGCCGTAGCGGAACTCGGTCACGTCGCCGATGCCGGTGTACTCCGACGGCGACGGCTCGCCCGCCCCGCCCTCGATCGTCTCCTGGAAGAAGTACGGGTTGCCGTTGAGCCCGCCGTAGATCGCCTGCAGATCGGCCACCGGCACGTGCTTGGCCGCGTCGACCCGGAAACCGTCCACGCCCAGCGAAATCAGATCGTTGAGATAGGCGACGAGCTTTCCCCGTACGTACGAGGACTCGGTCTTGAGGTCGGAAAGGTCGACCAGCTCGCAGTTCTGGATTTCCCAGCGGTCGCCCCAGTTGGCGATGTCGTCGTTGCCGTTGCGGCCGCAGTGGTGGAAGTCGTCGTTGCCGAAGGGCACGGCCGGGTACGCATAGTGGCTGTACGTCGAGCCCGCCGAGCCGGCGCCGGTGGACGACCCGCCGGCCATGTGGTTGAGAACCGCGTCGACATAGATCTTCACGCCGGCCGCGTGGCAGGCGCTGACCATGGCGGCGAAGGCGGCCCGGTCACCGCGCCGGGTCTGCAGCTTGTAGCTGACCGGCTGGTAGTCCTGCCACCACGGGTAGCCCGCGCCGGGCAGCACGACATGCTCCTGCGGCGGCGACACCTGCACCCCGCCGAAGCCTTTGGGGCCGAGCACGTTGGTGCACTCGGAGGCGACCGACGCCCACGGCCACTCGAAGAGGTGGACGATCACGTCGCGCGGGCCGGGGTTTGCGTCGGCCTTGGCGTCGGCCTTCTCGGGCCGGCCGACGACCATGACCGCGACGAGAGCGGCCAGTAAGGCCACTATCAGCGGGGCAATCCTTTTCATCGGGGGACTCCTTACTCGGGGGACGGGCGGCGCCGTCGGTGGCGGTCTCGACGTCACCGGTCACGGCGCCGGTGTCTGTGCCGTGGGGATGCCGGTGAACGTGGACCGCGGGATCGCTGCATGGGAGACCGCGGCACCCCACTACCAGGGGCGGAACCGGTAGCAAGGACGTAATCCCGCGTTCACATTGGAACGGACCATAGCAAGCGCTTGCAGGGGTTGGAAGGGCTTGCAGAGACTTGCGGCGATAAATCTCTGCGACGATGTCCCGATGGCGTACATCGATCTGGGTCTGGACGAAACCCTCAATCCGGGCATCCGGGGACTGCTGCAATACCGGCCCGGGACCGGCCGGCCGCTGAGCGAGCTGGCCGAGGTGCTGCTGCGCGGCGAGAGCACCCTGAGCCGGGGCGAGCGCGAATACATCGCCGCGTACGTGTCCGGTCTCAACGACTGCGCCTACTGCGCGGGATCACACGGGGCGACCGCGGCCGCCCAGGGCATGCCGGCCGACGCTCCCGTCTCCGACAAGCTGCGCGCGCTGCTCGCCGTGGCCGAGGCGGTCGTCAAAAGCGGTCACGCGGTCACGCCGGCCCTGCTCGAGGACGCCCGCGACGCCGCCGCGACCGACCTGGAAATCCACGACACGGTTCTGATCGCCGCCGCGTTCAGCATGTTCAACCGCTACGTCGACGCGCTCGGCACGACCGCACCGGCCGACCCCCGGGCGTACGGGATCGGAGCCGGCCACATCGTCGCGCACGGCTATCGCCCGCCGTCATGACAACGGGCGGCTCGCCGAAATCCGCCACTGCTCCCGGGTCAGGTCGTAGCTGATCTGCTCGTCCGAGGCGCCGGCCCGGTGCATGCCGAGGGCTTGCATCAGGGTCCAGGACGGCGTGTTGGCCGGGTCGCAGGCGGCCGTGATCCGGCGCAGGGCCATCGTCTCGAAGACGTGGCGGAGGAAGGCCTGCACGGCCTCGCGGGCGTAGCCCTGGCCGTGGAACCCGGGGTGGAACTGGAAACCGACGTCGCCGGTGTCCCGCTCGCCGGGCCGCGACGACAGCCAGACGCCGACGTCCCCGATGACCCGTCCCTCGGCGCGGTGCTGGACGGCGTATCCGTGCCAGGCGTCCAGGACGTTGTCGCTCATGGCCGCCTGCATCGTCAGATAGTCGGCGGCTTCGTCGCGAGTCATGGCCCCGCCCCGCAGATAGCGGCGCACCACCGGGTCGCCCTGGTAGGCCAGGAAGTCTTCCAGGTCGCCCGGGGCGAATCGGCGGATGATCAACCGCTCGGTTTCCATGAGGGCCTCCCGACGTCCGATCCGCCCTCAGATCTTGTCATATCCGCCGGTCCGTCAGTCGCAGGCGATGCCGTTGCGGTCGGGGTCGAGCCGGTGGCGATCCGGGCCGTGCACGGTCAATCCGGTGAAGCCGCGCTCGGCCAGCCACGCGCACCGATCGGTGACCGCGGGCGGGAAGGTCCACGGCACGCACTGGACGCGGGTGCCGTAGCCGCGGTCGCAGCCGTCCACGTTGGCAGGCACCGGGACGGGGGTGGTCGGTGACGGCCGGGCGGGCAACGGTTCGGCGCCCGGCTGAGCGGCGAACGTCTGCACGAAGGGCGCCGGAGCCGAAGCGGGCGCCGGCCGGGCCGCGGACGAGAGGGACGGAGAGGGCGAGGACCGGGCAGCCTTCTCCGTGGCGACCACCGCGGGCGGGGGTGCCGCGGCCACCGAGGGCGCGGGCCGGGCAAGTCGATCGGCCCCGGACGGCCGGACCGGCCCCGGGCGGTGCACCAGCAGCGACACGACCGCGGCGGCGAGCAGCACGAGGACGGCGGCCACGGCCGCCCGGCGCGGGGTCATCCGACCTTCACCCACTTCGCCACCGAGGGGACCCCGTTGGCGCCGACCACGAACAGCATGTACCAGCCGGGCGGGGCCAGGTTGGGGTTGCTGGTCAGGTTGAGGCCGATGGTGCCGCCGGTGACGGTCATCGGCAGGTCGACGAAGCGCTGGTTGGGGTCGCTCGAATGGGTCACCGCGGCCGGCCGGATCAGTTCGGCCTTGAGGACCGGCCCGTCGACCGTGATCGTGTTCGAGCTCCCGTACGCCCAGGTGTCGTCCTCCAGCGTGCGGATCTGCGGCCGCGCGCCGTGGAAGAGGTAGGGCGGGGAGTAGATCGACACGCGGGTGTCGAACGAGCCGTCGCCCGGGTTGTTGCCGACCGCCATCACCCGGCCGTCGGGCAGCAGGAAGGCCGACGAGTGATAGCCGCGGGCCACCGGGTCGACCGCCATGCCGGCCGTGAACCTGCTGGTTGCCGGGTCGAACATCGACGCCTCGTAGACGGGGTCGGCCCGGTTGTGCAGCGCGCCGCCGGTCTCGAACACCTTGCCGTCGGGCAGCAGCACGGCCGAGACGTACATCTTGCCCTGGGCCGGCGTCTGCGCGACCCCGCCGGTGAGCGTGCCCGAAGGCAGCAGCGGCCCGGCCGTGTAGGCAGGGGCGGGCTGCTTGAGGTCGATCAGGTCGGTCAGCCGGTGGGCGTCCGGGTTGCTGTCGATGTTGCCGCCGCCGACGGTCAGCACCCGCTGGTCCTGCGCCGGGGGCAGCAGCACGCTCATCGACTGGTCGCGCTGGTCCTTGTTCCGCAGGCCGGGCACGGGCGTGATCGTGTTCGCGCCGTAGTCGTAGATCGACGCTCCGGTGCCGGGCAGCCCGTTTCCGAAGACGTGGCTGCCCGTGTAGAAGAGCCGCCCGTCCTGCATCAGGATCATCGAGGGGTACAGCCCCCAGAAGTTCCAGGTCTGGTTGGCCTCGCCCAGCCCCAGCCAGCGTTCCTGGCTCGCGTCGAAGTACTGGGTGGCCACCATGCCCGAGGAGTCCTCGTTGAGGCCGCCCAGCGAGATCACGTCGCCGTTGCCCAGGATCGTCGCCGACGGGTACCAGGAGCCCGCGCTCATGTCGTTGACGCGCGTGTAGCTGCTGGTGGCCGGGTCGAAGACGAACGAGTCGCGCAGGCCTTTGTACCCCACCGTCCCGTCGGCCGACGGATAGTCCTTGTTGCCGCCCATCACCAGCACACGTCCGTCGGCCAGCTGCACGTGCCCGGCGCAGAACAGGTCGGCCGGGGTCGGCACGACGAGGAAGGCACCGGTCGACGGCTTGTAGACGGCGGTCTTGAAGGCGCCGGCCGCGAAGTCGCCGGGATTGTTGCCCGAGCCGGCGACCAGCAGCACGTCCCCGTTGTGCAGGACAACAGCGTGGATGGCCCGTACGGGGGTGTCGAACGGCAGCACCTGCCAGGCGCCCTCGGTGCAGGCCGCGCCCGCGGTGCACGCGGTCGTGCCGGGGGCGGGCTGGGTGACGTCCTCCATCCGGTAGTCGTCGGTCCGCAGCGTGCCCGCCCCGTAGATCGTGACGCCCCAGACGATCTGGTCGGTGCCCGGCGGCACGACCGGGGTGCGTACGGTCTGCTGCTGATAGGCCGGGGTGACCGCGAGCGTGGCCAGGTCGGTCCAATAGAGCCAGCCCCGCGCGACGTCGTGGCGGAACACGGTCATCACGGTGTCGGGCGTGGTCGTGGTGTACCAGACGCTCAGGTCGTACTGGTGGCCCGGCGTGACGTTGGGCGCGCAGGACGAGTCCTCGAGCATCATCGCCTTGCGGTCGCCGGGGGCCGACCGGTCGAGGGTGATCTGCATGGCCCGGGCGCCGGTGCGGGCCTGGCCGGTCACGTCGAAGGTGTACGGCGAGTCGCCCCAGCCGGACCGTTCCCAGCAGACCGGGAAGCCGTCGGCCCCCACCGCTTCCAGGCCGCCGTTCGCGACCAGGTTGGCCCCGGCCGAGGCGGGCGGCGTGGGCAGCGCCAGAGCCAGCACCAGGGACAGCGCGGTGACTATGCCGATGTCGCGGCGGTTCCGGGAGCTGAGCCAGGGTCTCATGGGCGGCGGACCCGATAGACGAGACCGTCGAGGACCAGGAACCGGACGACGAACGAGACCAGCAGCGTGAGCAGGTTGGCGATCAGGACCCCGACGTGCAGGCCCGAGACGAGCAGGGCCAGGAGCGGCACCCGCAGCAGCAGGTCGGCGTTGCCGAGCAGGAAGAAGCGGCTGATCCGCCCGGCGAAGCTGCGATGCTGGCGCCGGTTGCGATAGAGCAGCGCGTCGGTCAGCGCGAAGTTCCACCCGACCGCGATCAGGTTGGCCACGATCGCGGCCGGCACGTAGTGCATCCCGGACACCGCGTGCAGCAGCCAGAGCGCGGCCTGGTTGGGCAGCAGCCCGGAGACGCCGATCATCGCGAACACCAGCATCCGGGTCCGCTTGGCCCCGAACCGCAGGATGGCCAGGTGCTTGAGGAAACGTACGCCCTCGGCCAGGCTCGACTTGGACTCGCCGGCGTGGCGCCGCTGGAACGCGTACGGGACCTCGACGATGCGGCCGGGCCGGTTGCGCACGATCAGCTCGAGCAGGATCTTGTAGCCCAGCGGCCGCAGCTCGCCGGTCTCCAGCGAGCTGGCCCGGATCGCGAACAGGCCGCTCATCGGATCGCTGACCTGCAGCAGGTTGTTCCGGAAGATCACCTTGGTGACCACCGTGGAGCCGCCCGACACCAGACGCCGGTAGCCGCCGTCCAGACCGGCCCGGCTGCTGCCGCCGCCCGCGTAGCGGCTGCCCACGACCAGGTCGGCGCCGTCGCGGCGACCGGCCGCGACCAGGGCCGGCACCACCTCGGGCGGATGCTGCAGGTCGGCGTCCATCACCACGATCCACTCGCCGCGGGCGGCGCGCAGACCCTCGACCACCGCGCCGCCGAGCCCGCCGATCGCGTGCTCGCGGTGCAGCACGGTGACCGGGATCGCGCATTCCGCGGCGGCGGCCCGGATCACGTCGGGGGTGTCGTCGGTGCTGTCGTCCACGAACACGATCTCGGTGTCGCCCGGGGTCAGCGCCGACGCCAGCCGTTCGAGCAGCGTGCCGATGTTGTCGCGCTCGTTGTAGGTGGGCACCACGACGGTCTGCTTCACCGCCGTGCCGACCGGCAGCTCGCCGAGGGTGCCGCGCATCGGGGTGCGTACGGGAGTGATGGTCATGCCGGCTCCTTGGTGACCTTGCGGATCTCGATGGCGCCGTCGGCCGGGCCGAACGACTCGATCACGGTGCTGTTCCTGAGCAGGGCGGTGACGGTGGGCAGCGTTCCCGGGTCCTGGCGCAGGGCCGGGGAGGAGACGATGTAGTCGACGTCGCGCCAGCCGCCGGGCAGCCGGGCCGCGACCTCGGTGTCGAGGTCCAGCTTGTAGAACCAGATCACCCGGTCCTCGGGGTAGCCGGCGTTGACGCAGTCCAGCCAGAGCACGTCGTCGACGACCACGGTGGCGGGCGGCTGGGCCCGCAGATATCGGGCCGCCTGCACGTACGCCGCGTTGTCGTTGGCGGTCAGGGCGCGGCGGTCGCCGACATACCAGCGCGGCGCGACCACGGTGGCCGCGAGCACGACGGCGAGGGCGATGGCCGTCCACTTCCACCAGCGCCGGACGCGGGACAGGAGGAAGGCCGACACCCCGGCGATCGCCAGCGCGAAGAACGGCAGCACCTGCACCACGTACATGGCCGGCAGGTAGCCGCCGGGCCGCAGCGCGACCAGGATCAGGATCGTGCCGGCCACCGCCACCGGCCGCAACCGGCGCAGCGCCAGCCCGGCGATGGTGGCGACCGCGCCCGCGACGAGCAGGATGCTGTCGTAGTACATCCAGGAGTGCAGCAGCGAGTTGGCGCCCGAGCCGGCCTCGAAGATGCTGCCCGAGCCGGACCGCGAGCCGAGCTGGAACTGCACCGCGCCCAGCAGCGAGACGTGTCCCTCGCCGGGGAACAGCTCGCCGCGCAGCAGCGCGTACAGCGGGTAGAAGCAGCCGACGAGGATCAGGCCGCTGGCGAACGCGCCGAACGCCCAGGTGCGGGTGGTGCTGCGGGCGGTGTTCTGCCAGAGCGCGACCAGCACGGCGGGCAGGATGACCAGGATGGTCTCCTTGGACAGCACGCCCATCGCGACAGCCGCCCCGGCCCCGGCGAAGTGCCACAGGTGCCTGGTCGGGGAGAGCGCGAGGGCCAGCGCGGCCAGGATCCACACGACCGCGAAGCTGTCCAGATAGATCTGCCGGCCCATGGTCAGGAAGAGCGGCGAGAGCCCGTACGCGAGAAGGCCGAGCCCGGCCGCCCAGCGCGGAAGGCCGACGCGCCGCCCGATCACGTAGACGAGCAGGAGACCGGCCGCCTGCACCGGCAGCATGGCGATCCGGCCCGCGGCCACGGCCAGCAGACCGGGTGCGACCAGGCCCGGCAGCCAGGAGGCGGCGGCCAGCTGGATCCAGGCCAGCGGCGGATGGTCGTACCAGTAGGTGTAGTGGGCCAGACCCCGGCCGTGCTGCACGGCCCAGGCCTGCGCGAGATAGGTGCCCTCGTCGTCGCTGGCGGCCGGGAAGCCGGTGATGTTCCACGCGAGCAGGACCAGCACCACGGTGGTCAGGCCGGCCGCGACGAAGAGGTCGGTGCGGTCCCGCGGTTTCGCGGCCGGAACGGGAGGGGGAGAGGGCGCGGGCCGGACGAGTTCGAGGACGGTCATGCGGCGACCTTCTCCCGGGCGGGGGCGGGGGCCGGCAGGTGCGCCCCGACGTGGGCGGTCAGTTCCCAGTTGCGCCGGCCGGTGTACTCGCGCCAGACCGCGCGCAGCGCCGCCGTCGACAGGACCAGGGCGTACGGGAAGGCTCCGAGAACCAGCCGGGCGTAGTGGTGCCAGCGGATCTTCAGCTCGTATTCGCGGCCGAAGTCGTGCAGCCCGACGATCTGGAACATCAGGGTGGCCGCCATCGGCAGCACCGGCAGGAACGTGAACAGCGCGACCAGCACGGGCAGCCGGGCCACGATCGCGATGGCCACGCCGACCGGGATGACCACGCCCGAGAACGCCTGCAGGAACGGGCTGGTCAGCGTGTAGCGGGCGAGCATCCGCGACCGCCAGGTGGGCAGCCGCCGCCATTCGCCCTTGCGCAGCACCTGCAGGAAGCCCTGATGCCACCGGGTGCGCTGCTTGAGCAGGGCGCCCACCGAGTGCGGCGTCTCCTCGCGGGTGACGATCGTGGCGTCGTACGCGACCACGACCTTGGCGCCCCGGCTGGAGAGCCGCACGCCCAGGTCGCAGTCCTCGGCCAGGCAGGTGCCGTCCCAGCCGTTGGCCTTGCGCAGCACGTCGGTGCGGACGAACACGGTGTTGCCGCCGAGCGGGATGAATCCCTTGCGGGCGTGCAGGTGCAGCCGGCTGCGGAACCAGAAGAAGTACTCCAGGCAGTTGTGCAGGCTGTACCAGCTCGAGTGGAAGTTGATGAGCTGAACGCCGCCCTGCACCACGTCGGCCTCGGTGGCCCGGAAGGCGTGGTCGACGTGCTCGAGCAGCAGCGGATGCACCTGGTCCTCGGCGTCGAAGACCCCGACCACATCCCCCCGTACGTAGGGGAGGGCCGTATTGAGAGCACGCGGCTTGTTCTTCTGCTCGTTGTGGTCGGTCACGACCAGGATCCGTCCCGGCGCCGTGGCCGCCACCCGGTTGGCGACCTCGGCCGTCTCGGGATCGTCGTGCCCGACGATGATGATGATCTCGAAGGCCTCGTGCGTGGACCGCAGGAGCCGCTCGACCGTGTGCTCGAGGACGGCCTTCTCATGGCGGGCCGGCAGCAGCAGCGAGAAGGTCAGGTGCTGTTCCCCGTCGGGCGGAGCGAAGCGCGTGCCGGCCAGTGTCTCCGGCGTGCGCCAGGCGTGCATGGTCCACCACAGCGTGACCGCGGCGAAGGCCGCGAGCACCAGTGACACGACAATCATGATTACGGCAGCCAATGTCATGGCCTCTTCCCCGGTTTTCTGGCGGGCTTTCACTATCGCCCTGCGGAAAAGAGCCTAACCGGGTTCGGCTGCTTCGTATCAAGTGGACTGTCGTGGGTTTTACAGCCCGCCGGAAAGCGTTCTCGGGCCGGAAATGGGACGCAACACCAAATCCGGCATGTCCGGCTCTTCCCGGCCGATCGGTCAGCCCCGGAGCGCTGGGATCCCGTAGCTCATCACGGGATCCCGGCGCAACGGGCCGATCCGCCGGACCATTGAGTCGCGCGTGTTAACGCATTGCCTCAATTGCGTTCCACAATGGATATCCGAACCTCGGACAATTGGCGACCGGAGAAAAACTGTATCCCAGGTCACCATTCACGGCGAACAAATGGCTGATTCGGTGGGTCAGGAAGCGACCAGCCGGAGCGCGAACCTCCGGTATCCCAGCCGCTCGAAGGTGGCCACCATCGGGGTGTTCGTGCTGTCGGTGTCGGCCCGGATCGTCGTCGCGCCCCCGGCGGCGAGGATCCCCGTGATCTCGGCCAGCAGATCGGCGGCGTATCCGTGGCCGCGCTGCGACGGCACGACACCGACGTAGCCGACCACCGGCCCGCCCGCGTTGGCCGACGGCAGCGCCGCCCCGGCGAGCTTGCCCGACCGGTCGTACGCGAGCCGCCAGAGCTCCCGGGGCCCGGGCATCATCTTGTAGTCGGCCAGATCCTCGAGGGCCTGGGCCCGCGCGCCGTGCCGGGCGACACCCTCGCGGGTGGCCACGTCGAGGCTGCCCTCCGAGATCCGCTCGAAGGCGTCCACGAACTCCTCGTCGGTGGCGGGCGCGAACGTCAGCCGATCCGAGCGGCCGGGCAGCGGTGTCGCGCTGGTCCATTCGTACCGGTAACGCTCGTTGAGATTCTTCAGCCCCGCCTCGGCCGCGGCTCGCAACCGGAGCGCGATGCCCGGGTCGTCGCGGTGCTCGGGGACCGTGAAGATGTGGTACTCGGCCGGCGGCGGAACCTGCCGGATGAGCGCGGCCCACACCGGCACGGGATCGGTGACCGACGGGTCCGCCCACAGGGCGTCGAGGGCGAGCGGCCGGTCACCTTCGGGGAAACCCCACCAGACGGCCAGCCCGGCCAGGGTGCCGCCGTCGAAGGCGAGCCAGGTCCATTCGTGGCGGTAGCTGCGGGCGGCCAGATGCTCGAGAAACCGCTCGCGGGTGGTCGTGTTGACGGACGGTTCGGACAGACAGGTCAGGACAGGACCGAGATCGGACTCGGCCATGGTGCGGTACAGCAACGAAGCCTCCATGTGGGCGCCGATGAACATGACGTGAGCATGGGAACCCTCCTTTCCTGTCGACTGCCGCCGATCATGCCCGGCCCGGCCGTCGGGAGCACCTCATTTAGCCGCTGCGTGAACCCCCTCACCGAGCCATCAGGGCGGCGTGCAGCGCCTCGGGCGGCAAGGGGGACAGGGGGCGGGCGGCGAGCCAGGCCGCGGCGGCGGCGGGGTCCCGGCTGGGCACGCATTCGACGCGCCGGCCACGCAGGACGGCCCGCACGCCGTCGCGGACCGGGGTGTCGGCGGCCAGCAGGCCACCGGCCAGGACGACCGGGCCCTCCACGGCCAGCTCGTCGAGGGTGCGGAGGAGTTCGGCCGAGGCCGCCGACGTGATCGCCCGGGCGTGCGGGTCGGCCTCGCGGGCCAGGGCGCAGACCACCGGGGCGAGCGCGTCGATCTCGGCGAACGGCAGCGCCTGGGCCCAGCGGATCAGCTCGTCGGCCGAGCCGGCGCCCACCCGGGCCGCGATCGTGGCCGCGAAGGGCGACGACCATTCCCGTACGGCGGTGCGCAGCGCGGCCAGCCCGATCCAGCGGCCCGAGCCCGCGTCGCCCAGCAGCCAGCCGTTGCCGTCCACCGTACGGACGACGTCCTCGCCCTCGACCTGCGCGGCGATCGCTCCGGTGCCGGCGATCAGCACCACGCCGGCCGGCGCCGGGCTCCCCGCGGCGAAGGCGGTCACCGCATCGCCGACCAGCACCATCGGGCAGTTCAGACCCAGACCTTTCCAGACCTTCCCGTACGCGGTGAGCCCGTCGCCGGTCGCCACGGCGCTCGCCCCGGCCACGCCGAGCACACCCCGCACGACCCGTCCCGGCGGCGTGCCGGCGAGGGCCGTCCGCACCGCGCCGCCCATCGCCGCGGCCGCCGCCACGGCGCCGGTCGTCAAGGGATTGCCCGCCCCCGCCGTTCCCCGCCCGACGATCCGCCCGTCCAGTGTGGCCACGATGGCCTTCGAGGCCGTGCCGCCCGCGTCCAAGCCCACGACGAGGTCCATGGTGGAAATCGAAACATAGGCAACAGTTATTGACTAGAGGCAGCGACGGTCGTAATTTTCATCGGCAACAGCAATCGATGAAAAGGATGACCGACGTGACCGGTGAGAGCGGAGGCCTGCTCGGCCGCCTGCGCATGGAGGGCCCGCAGATGCCGGAGGCCCTGGCGCGCATCGCCGAGACCATTCTGGCCGATCCCGAGACGGCGGCCCACGCCAGCATCGTCGACCTGGCCGAACGCTCCGGCACCTCGACCGCGACGGTCACCCGGTTCAGCCGCACCCTGGGCTTCAAGGGCTACGCCAACCTGCGGGTCGCGATCGCCACCGAGACCGGCCGGGCCGAACAGGCCCGCTGGGAGACCGACATCAGCGGCGACATCGCGCCCGGCGATCCGCTCACCGACGTGCTCGGGGTGGTGACCGCGGCCGACACCCGGGCCATCCAGGGCACCGCGGCCGGGCTCGACGTGGCCGCGGTGGAACGGGTGGCCGAGGCGATCGCCGGCGCCAAGCGGGTCGAGATCTTCGGGCTCGGCTCCAGCGGCACGGCCGCCCGCGAGATGGCGTTCCGGCTCGAGCGCATCCGGGTCCCGGTCTGGTTCCGCACCGATTCGCACACCGCGCTCACCAACGCCGCCCTCACGCTGCCGGGTGACGTGGCCATCGGGCTCAGCCACTCCGGGCGTACGCGGGAAGTGATCGAAACGATGGCCGAGGCGGCCGACCACGGCGCGCTCACCGTGGCCGTGACGAGCTTCAGCCGCTCGCCGCTGGCCGAGGTGGCCGACGTCGTGTTCACCACCGCCGTGCAGGAGACGACGTTCCGGCTGGCCGCGCTGTCCGCCCTGCACTCGCAGCTGCTGATCCTCGACCTGATCTACGTCGCGGTCGCGCAGCGCACCTTCGAGCGGACCGCCGAAGCGCTGGAGCTGACCGTGCGCGCGGTCGACGCCCACCGACTGCCCGAAAAGATCCCTACCCGCAAGCGCGGGCGTTCGAAAGGACAGTCGTGACCAGTTTTGACTATCTGGCGGTCGTGAAAGAGGTCGTCGACCGCGTCGGCGGCGGCCAGCACGAGGCCAAACAGGCCGCGGCCGACCTCCTGGCCGAGGCCGTGCGGAACGGGGGAGTGATCCAGGCCTTCGGCTGCGGGCACTCCGAGGCCCTGGCCATGGAGATCGCCGGTCGCGCGGGGGGACTGGTGCCGACCAACCGGATCGCCCTGCGCGACATCGTCCTGTACGGCGGGGAGCCGCTCTCGGTCCTGGCCGACCCCGGCGTCGAACGCCGGCCCGAGATCGCGCGCCGGCTCTACGATCTGGCCCCGATCAAGCCCGACGACGTGTTCGTCATCGCCTCCAACTCCGGCGTCAACGGCGCCGTCGTCGAGATGGCGCTGCTGGTCAAGGAGCGGGGCCACAAGCTCGTCGCGATCACCTCGGCCGAGCACTCGGCCGGCGTGCCGTCGCGGCACGCGAGCGGGCGCAAGCTCGGCGAGATCGCCGACGTGGTGCTCGACAACGGCGCCCCGTACGGCGACGCCACGATCCCGCTGCCCGGCGGGGGAGCGGTCGGCGCCGTCTCGTCGATCACCGCGGCCCTGCTGGCCCAGCAGATCATCACCGAGGTCGTCGCGCGGCTGCTCGAGGCGGGGATCACCCCGCCCGTCTACCTGTCGGACAACGTGCCCGGCGGCAAGGAACACAACGCAGAGATCGAGGCGCGGTACGCCGGGCGCATCCGGCGCACCGCATAGGAAGAGAGCCCTGTGATGAACCCTGATTCCCAGCTCGGACCATATCCCACACGCAGAGCCCTGCTGAAGACGGCCGCCGTGGCCGCGGTCACCGTGCCCGCCCTGTCGGCCTGTGTCACCTCGGGCAAGGACAGCGACGCGCCCGCGGACAGCGGCGCCGAGAAGACCACGGAGAACCCGCTCGGGGTGAAGGCCGACGCGCCCCTCGAGGTGGTCGTCTTCAAGGGCGGGTACGGCGACGACTACGCGATCAAGGCCGAGGCGAAGTACACGGCGAAGTACCCGCAGGCCAAGATCGACCACAAGGGCCTGCAGAAGGTCGGCGAGGCCATGCAGCCCCGCTTCGTCGGCGGCAACCCGCCCGACGTGGTCGACAACACCGGCGCCGGCCGCCTCGACATCGGCACCCTGGTCAGCGCCTCGCAGGTGAGCGATCTGACCGACCTGCTGGACGCGCCCAGCCTCGATCAGCCCGGCAAGAAGGTCCGCGACACGCTGCTGCCCGGCGTGATCGAGGACGGCACGTTCGCCGGCAAGACCGTCGCGCTCAACTTCACGTACACGGTCTGGGGTCTCTGGTACTCCAAGCCCTTCTTCGCCGAACGCGGCTGGACGTACCCGAAGACGTGGGACGAGATGCTGGCGCTGTGCGCCACGATCAAGAAGGCCGGTGTCGCCCCCTGGACCTACCAGGGCAAGTATCCCGAGTACATGAACGACCCGCTGCTCACCATGGCGGCCAAGGCGGGCGGCCTCGACCTGGTCAAGGCGGTCGACAACCTGCAGCCGGGGGCCTGGAAGCAGGACGGGCTGGTGCAGGCGGCGACCGCGTTCGCCGAGCTGGCCGGGCGGGGCTATCTGATGAGCGGTTCGGAGGCGCTGTCGCACACCGAGTCGCAGGCCGCGTGGTGCCAGAAGAAGGCGGCCTTCATCCCGTGCGGGTCGTGGCTCGAGAGCGAGCAGAAGGGCGTCGCCCCGGCCGGTTTCGACATGGTCATGGGCACGGTTCCGGCGCTCGGAGCGTCCGACAAGCTGCCGGTCACCGCCGTGCAGGCCGCCAGCAGCGAGTCGTTCGTGGTGCCGGCCAAGGCCAAGAACGCGGCGGGCGGTAAGGAGTACCTGCGGTTCCTGTTCTCGAAGGAGTCGGCGACCGCGTTCGCCGAGGCCAACAGCACGCTGCCGTCGGTGGCCGGCGCGACCGACGGGCTCACCCTGTCGTCCGGGCTGGGCTCGGTGCGCGACACGGTCACGGCGGCCAAGACCGACGCGTTCGCCTACAAGTTCCGGACCTGGTACGGCCCGCTGGCCAAGGCCGTCGACGACGCCACCGGCGAGCTCGTCAACAAGCGGATCTCGCCCACCGACTGGTCGAACCGCATCCAGAAGGCGGCCGACGCGCTGGCCAAGGACTCCACCGTCACGAAGTACACGCGCTGATGCGGCACGGCCGCTGGCGGTTCCTGCTCGGCGCGCTGGTGCCGGCTCTGGTGCTGCACGTCGTCTTCGTGCTGTCGCCGTACGCGCAGGCCTTCTACCTGTCGCTGACCGACTGGACCGGGGTGGCCGGCCAGGCGTCGTTCGTCGGGGTGGACAACTATGTCCGCCTCGGCGGCGACTCCCTCTTCCTCGACGCGGTGCGCAACAACCTGGTGCTCCTGGCCGTGGTGCCGCTCGTGACGATCGGAATCGGCCTGTTCCTGGCCTCGATGCTGCGGCATTCGTCGTCGCGGCTCGGACAGGGCTATCGGATCGTGTATTTCTTCCCGCAGCTGTTGTCGCTCGTGGTGATCGCGGTGTTGTGGAGTTTTGTCTACAACCCGAACACCGGCCTGCTCAATTCGGGGCTGCGCGCGATCGGACTCGGCGGGCTGGCGAGGTCGTGGCTGGCGGAACCGGCGTGGGCATTGATCGCCGTGATGGCGGTGCTCGTGTGGTCGTCGGTCGGTTTCTATGTCGTGCTGTTCAGCGCGGCCATCGAGGGCATTCCGGGCGAGCTGTTCGAGGCGGCCAAATTGGACGGGGCCGGGAAATGGGCCACGTTCTGGAATGTGACGTTGCCGCTCGTCCGCGAATCGGTGCAGGTCGCCTTCGTCTATCTGGGCATCGCGGCGCTCGACGCCTTCGCGGTCGTGCAGATCATGACCGTGGGGCCGGGCGGGCCGGACGGCGCCACCGAGGTCATCGGGATGTCGCTCTACCGGACCGCTTTCTCGTACGGGAAATTCGGCTATGCCTCGGCCATGGGGGTGGCGCTGTTCTTCGCCACTCTGACCCTGGCCGTCTTCGCCCTCCGGGCGGGTCGCAAAGAGCGGTTGGAGCTGGCATGACGATGCTGCAAACCCGCCCGGTTCCGCAGGTCACCCCGCCCGCGCCGGCCCGGCGGACCGTTCGCAATCCCCTTCCCGGCCTGGCCATGTTCTGCTGGGCCGTGGTCACCGCCCTGCCGTTGCTCTGGGCCGTGGTGAGCTCGTTCAAGTCGGACAACGAAATCCTCAACGAACCGTGGTCGCCGCCCTCGACCCTGCATTTCGAGAACTGGGAACGGGCCTGGACGGCGGCCAGCATCGGGCGTTACTTCCTCAACAGCCTGATCGTGGTCGGGGGCGCGCTGATCCTGACGATGCTGCTCGGCTCGCTGGTGGCGTACGCGCTGGCCCGCTATCAGTTCCGCGGCAACCGGGTCATCTATTACCTGTTCGTCGCCGCGATGTTCTTCCCCGTGTTCCTGGCGCTGGTCCCGCTCTTCTTCGTCGTGCAGCAACTGGGACTGCTCGGCACCTATCCGGGGCTGATCCTGGTCTACGCGGCGTACGCGGTGCCGTTCACGGTGTTCTTCCTGCATTCCTTTTTCCGCACGCTGCCCAGCGAGATCGCCGAGGCCGCGTTTCTCGACGGCTGCTCGCACGGCGCGGTGTTCTTCCGCGTGATGCTGCCGATGGCCCGCCCCGGGCTGTTCGCGGTCGGCATCTTCAATTTCCTCGGGCTCTGGAACCAGTACCTGCTTCCGCTGGTTCTCAATCCCGACCCGGACCGGTACGTCCTGGCGCAGGGTCTGGCCGCCCTGTCGGTCAGCCAGGGGTATCGCAGCGACTGGAGCGGTCTGTTCGCCGGCTTGACCATCGCCATGCTGCCGGTGCTGATCGCCTACGTCGCGTTCCAACGGCACATCCGCGCCGGAATGACCGCCGGCGCGGTCAAGTAACACCCCCATCCCCATTCCTCTTTGGGAGGAGTCTGCTCGTGAAGATCGACAGACGTCAATTAGCGGCCACCCTGGTCGCCGTTCTCGCGGGGGCGGGCGCCGTTGCCCTCTCCTCGGAACCGGCCGCCGCGGCCGACTGCGGCTACCTGTTCGACGACTTCCACTACAACTCATCCTCCGACGCCGCGCTGACCGCCAACGGCTGGACCCCGCGCAGCTACCAGGGCGGACCGGGCGTGCCCGGCGCCAACTGGTCACCCAGCAACATCACGTTCCCGACCAGCGGCGGCCAGAAGGTGCTGCAACTGACCGCCTCGACCGACGGCACCGGCGCCGGCACCAACCACGCCGAGCTGTACTCGACCCAGAAGCGCTACCTGGAAGGCACCTACGCCAGCCGGGTGCGGTTCACCGACACCCCCGTCAGCGGCAACGACGGCGACCACATCAACCAGACGTTCTTCACGATCAGCCCGCTCAACGGCGACCTCGACCCGACCTACAGCGAGCTGGACATCAGCGAGTACCTGCCCAACGGGGGCTGGGGCGAGCAGGGGCCGATCAACTACCAGACCACCTGGTACACGTACCGCGCCGAGCCCTGGTACGCCGACAACCTGCACTCCGAGCAGCGCAGCTCCCTCGACGGGTGGCACGACCTGGTGGCCCAGGTGGCCAACGGGCACGTCGTCTACTACATCGACGGCGTGCAGGTCGGCGATCACGGCGGCAAGTTCTTCCCGCGCCAGACGATGACGATCAATTGGAACCTGTGGTTCATCGACACGGCGGCACACACCGGCGGCCTCTCGACGTATGTCGAGCAGGTGGACTGGGTGTTGTTCGCCAAGAACCAGGTGCTGTCGCCGTCGCAGGTGACGTCACAGACCGCCGGTTACCGTACGGCGGGCAGCCGGTTCGTCGACACGGTGGCCTCGACCGGAGGGTGCACCAGCAACCCGCCGACGACGCCGCCCACCACCCCACCCACGACGCCGCCGACCACACCCCCGACGACGCCGCCCGGTACGAGCTGTGCCAACTCGCCGAACTGGGCCTTCGGCTCGGTTTACACCGGCGGCAACCTGGTGAAGCACGAGAAGAGCAAGTACGGCGACCCGAGCGGCCCCAAGTCCGGGGAGGGCGTGCACCTGTGGCGCGCCCGCTACTGGACCCAGGGCTCGGAGCCGGGCTGGACCGAGCAGTGGCAGGACCTCGGCCGCTGCTAGCCGGTTAACCTGGGGGAAGCGGGGCGCTCACGTCCCGCTTCCCGCAGGATCTTGATACGTTGCGTCCACACAACTTCATACCGCTTTGGCTGCAGCGGGAGAGTCCCCTCGGGTTGGGGGGCGCCGAAGGAGCAACTTCTCCCTCAGAATCTCTCAGGCACCCGTACCGCTGTGGCCGGCAACTCTGGAAAGCCGGGAACCTTCCCGCGCCCAAGGTGCAAATCGGCCGTTCGCCGGCCGATGAAGCTCTCAGGCCCCATGACAGAGCGAGGGAGGCCTACCTTTTTGCCGGATTAGGGAGCCTCCCCATGGCCGTGTCTGTTTTCGACCTTTTCTCGGTGGGCATCGGCCCGTCCAGTTCCCACACGGTCGGCCCGATGCGCGCCGCCCGCATGTTCTCCACCCTGCTGGGCTCGCTTCCACCCGCTTCGCCCGTGTCGGTTCCCCCCGCTTCGCCCGTCTCGCTTCCGCAGGCTTCGCCCGTGTCGGTTCCGCCCGCTTCGCCCGTCTCGCTTCCGCAGGCTTCGCCCGTCTCGCTCGTTCGGGCGGAGTTGTTCGGGTCGCTCGGCGCGACCGGGCACGGGCATGGCACGCCCAAGGCGGTGCTGCTCGGGCTCGAGGGCTCCGACCCCGAGACGGTCGACGTGACCACGGCCGACGCGCGGGCCGCGGCCATCCACGCGCGCGGGGCGCTGACTTTGCCGTCCGGTGCCGAGATCGCCGTCGACCTGGTGCTGCACCGCCGTCGCACGCTCCCCGGGCATCCCAACGGCATGACCTTTTCCGCGTACGCCGCCGACGGCTCGGAGATTCTGCGCAGGACGTACTACTCGGTGGGCGGCGGGTTCGTGCTGGACGAGACGGGCGTCGTCCGCGCCGACCGCACCCCGCTGACGCACCCGTTCGCGAGCGGCGCCGACCTGCTCGGCCTGACCTCGTCGACCGGGCTGTCGATCTCCCGGCTGATGCTGGAGAACGAGACGGCGTGGCGTTCCGCGGCCGAGACCCGTACCGGCCTGCTGGAGATCTGGCGGGTCATGCGGGACTGCGTGGCGGCCGGGCTCGAGGCCGAGGGCGTGCTGCCGGGCGGGCTCAAGGTGCGCCGGCGGGCGGCGGCGACGGCCCGTCAGCTGCGGGCGGCCGGCAACCCGGTCGAGCATTCGATGGAGTGGCTGACCGCGTACGCGATGGCCGTGAACGAGGAGAACGCGGCCGGCGGCCGGGTCGTGACCGCCCCCACGAACGGCGCGGCCGGCATCATCCCGGCCGTTCTGCACTATTACATGAACTTCGTCCCCGGCGCCGACGACGAGGGCGTGGTCCGTTTCCTGCTGGCCGCGGGCGCGATCGGCCTGCTGTTCAAGGAGAACGCCTCCATCTCGGGCGCCGAGGTCGGCTGCCAGGGCGAGGTCGGCAGCGCCTGCGCGATGGCCGCGGCCGGGCTGGCCGAGGTGCTGGGCGGCACCCCCGAGCAGGTGGAGAACGCGGCCGAGATCGGCATGGAGCACAACCTGGGCCTGACCTGCGACCCGGTGGGCGGCCTGGTGCAGATCCCGTGCATCGAGCGCAACGGCATGGCCGCGGTCAAGGCGGTAACCGCGGCCCGCATGGCCCTGCGCGGCGACGGCCGCCACCACGTCTCCCTCGACAAGGTCATCAAAACGATGAAGGAGACCGGCGCCGACATGAAGGTCAAGTACAAGGAAACCGCGCGGGGCGGCCTGGCCGTGAACGTCATCGAATGCTGATCACCCTGACGTCAACGGGTGACTAGCTGAGCCCGGCCCCCGTTGCGTGCTGGGCGTTTCACATCAGGGCTGTTTCCGGCGGCGGTGGGCGGCCTTTCCCCGCGTGCCGTCGGGCCGGGGCTTTCCGCCCATGCGCAGCAGGACCCCGCGACGGGTCTCGGCGGCCACCCGGGTTTGCGGGTGGGTGGTGCCGAGCGTGCCGACCAGGCGGTCCACCGTGTCGTCGAGCAGCTTGCGGGCGGGCAGCAGCGCGCCCGCGGCCACCAGGGAACGGGCCAGCTCGTGGGCGCAGCGCAGCGTGTCGGGATGGTCAGGGCCCAGCGTCTCGCGCCAGCCGGTGTGCAGTTCGGTGGCGATCGTCCGGGCCGGGCGCGCCTTCCCCCGGTGGAGCAGGCTCACCACCAGGCTGCAGGCGGCCGCCCGGAGCACGGGGTCGGTGCTGTGCGCGGCGTCCGAGGCGATCAGGTGGGGCGCCAGGGCGGCCCAGCGTGGCCACGCCGACGGGTCGGCCACTTGATCGGGCACGGCCGCGGCGACCAGAATTCCCGCGTACGCCCGGCACACCCCCGCCGCCTCGTCGCCCAGATCGTCGCGGACGGCCGCCCGCACCGGATCGGGCACCCGCAGACCCTGGCTGCCCCGCTGCACGAGGCCGGGCTCGGCCAGCGCCGCCACCAGACCGTTGAACTGCAACGGCGCCACCCCGCCGAGCGGGCGCGGCAAGATCGGCAGCGACCGGGTGAACACGTCGACCGGCACCGGCGCCGGATGCAGAACCGCGCACAAACACAGCAGCTGCGCGGCCGCCGGATGCTGCTCGCTGAGCGTCTCCAGCGCCCGCCCGATGTCGTCGGGCGCCCCCGCCGGTCCCCGCTGCCTCGGCACCCCCGGCACGGATGTCCCCACCGTCCCGACCGGCCCAGCGCGATCAGCCGGCCCAGCGCCATCAGTGGACCCAGCGCCATCAGTGGGCCCAGCGCCATCGGCCGGCCCAGCGCCGTCAATGGACCCAGCGCGATCAGTGGGCCCAGTGCGATCAGTCGGCCAAGCGGGGTCGGCCGGCCCAGCGCCATCAGCCGACCCAGCGCGGTCAGCCGGCTCAGCGGAATCAGCTGGGCCGGCGGGATCAGCTGGACCGGTGGGTCCGGCCGGACGGGTCGCATCGGCTGGACCAGCCGGGCCCGACGGACCGGGCGGCCGGCCGCCGGCGGCGGCGGGTGTGTCGCCGGTGCCTGGCGGGTCCGCTGCGGGCCGGGGTGACGGGACGGCGGCGCTCGGGACGGCGGACCCGGGCTCGACGGCCGGGACGGACTCTGGCGCCCCCATGACGGCAACCTCCTCGACGGCGGGATGCACGTGCGCGTACGACATGGGTTATAGCCGCCGCCCCGCGGGCGCCCGGCCCCGCGGGCGTACCGGGAAACGGTCTTGAATCTCGGCCGCGGACGGTTGCTTTCGCTGGTGGGGACGCTGCCGGCGAAGATCCTGGCCGGGATTGCCGGACGCGGACCGGGGGAGCGGCCGGGTGCGGAACATGGCCGCATCAATCGAACGAGTGACGACCGGGGCATCGGGATTCATGCGCGGCACCGTAGCGAATTCTCCCGGTCGGCCGGCGGTTATCCACAATTGACCGGCTTCGATGCAAGTTATCCACAGGGGACTTCCCATCGGCGGGCGCTGATGGTTACGTGTGCGCATGAGACGGAGAGGCGCCTTCATCGCACTGCTGGTCGCCGCCTTGGTCGGGGCTTCCGCTACCCCGGCCGGCGCGGCGGCTCCGGCATACCGCTATCACTTTCTGACGCCCGGCGGGCAGCCCAAGCTCACCGAGACGGTGCCGGTCAACGTGGTCTTCGTCGGCTACGAACCGGGGCAGGTCGGGGCGGGCGCCTTCAGCGGCGAGCTCGCGAAGCGGTACGAGCCGGTCGTGCGCTCGCGCCTGTCGTACGACGTGGTCGAGAAACTCGGCATCACCTACAAATACGACTACCGCCTCAAATACACCGACCGGGCGTACGAGGACAGGTTCTTCAAGCAGCTCGCCAAGCTGGCCAAGCCGGCGCCGCTCACGCAGTATCAGACGGCCTACAACGCGCAGCCCGGCGCCGTCCTCGACATCACGGCCAACCACACGATCGACGCGCCGAGCGTGGAGAAATACCTGGCCTTCCACCCGCCGTCGGGCGTGGACACCCGGCGCAACACGGTCTTCTTCGTCAACTGGTACGGGCGGTCCGACTTCAAGTTCCACGTCTACACCAAGACCGGCGAGCCCGATCCCGACACCGGCTACGACTTCGGCGCCAACCGTGACAGCCGCAAGATGATCGCTTGGGGCGGCACGACCGCCGACGACGAGGAGACCGGTCTCGGCGCCACCCGGCGGGTCTGGTTCCACGACCTGTCGGCCGGGCCCGAGTCGGTGACCGAGAACTACGACGTGACCAACCCCGACGTCGACGGTGACGACGAGCCCGACTATCGCATGCCGCCGATCTGGGAATATGCCGCCAACGGCTATCGTGCGCCCGGCGCGCTGGCCGGTGACCTCGGCAAGATCACGCGCTATGTGGCGATGAACCTGCTGATGACGACGTCGCCGCTCTACCCGGTCGAGCTGCCGACGGCCGAGCCGCCGCGATCCATCAACATCGACAGCAACACGTACGAGGGCTGGCCCGGCGTGGACGCGTCCGAGCAGTACATGACGCCCAAGCTCGTGGTGAAGGAGCTGTCCGAGCTGCGCTGGCGCAACCGGCTCGACTACGACAACCAGGATTTCGCGCTCGACGCCAAGAATCGTGAGTGCTACGACGGCTTCGAGACGGGCGTGAGCTGCTATCCCGACAGTGGGCTGCCGTCGGACGCCAACCTGTTCCTCTACAACCGGGACAACCTGGCCCGCACCAAGGACGACGGCCGCAAGGTCGACTACGAGCTGCCCGTCTTCAACTACGTCCTGCCGCCGGAGGTCGACCCGTCGCTGCTCGGGTTCGCCGACGACGACTGGGCGACCGGCACCCAGTCGTACGTGTTCAACTTCCTCTCCAAGAGCATCGTCGACAGCGGCTACGGGCTGACCACCACGACGATCCACGAGGTCGGCCACCACCTGGGCATGTCGCACCCGCACGACGGTTACGACAGCGAGAGCGGCCTCGCCTACGGCCCGAGCGGTCCCACGTTCTTCGCCTGGTCGGGCGACGAGAGCAATTCGATGATGAGCTACATCGACGTCAACTGGGACTTCTCGCAGTTCGACCGGGACAACAGCGACCGGTTCCTGACCGCCGCCTACTGGGAGGCCGCGAATCGGCTGGCCGCGACGATCCCGGGCGGCAAGGCCCGCGGTGACCTGGCCGCGGCCGACGCGCTGCTGGGGCTGGCCAAGGCCGCGTTCGCCAAGCACGAGTACCGGACCGCGTACGCCCTGGCCGATACGGCGTACGGCAAGGTCGTCGCGGGAGCCAAGAAGGCGGGCGTCGACCCGTCCTCGGCCGCGAAGGCGATGGCCGCCGAGGCCGCCGGTGAGCGGGCGAAACCGGACGTGAAGAGCCCGCACGAGTTCATCGACACCCTCGACCCGCAGGGCCCCCGCGCCCAGCCGTGACGAGTGTGGCCGGCGGCGGGTCGATGCCCGCCGCCGGCCACGTGTCACCGGAGGAGGCCCCCGCTCAGCGGCTGCCGGTGACCCCGGCGAGCAGGGCACGGACTTCGTCGGCGCCGGGGACGCCCAGCTCGGTGTAGAGCGAGAGCGCCAGCTCGTAGTGGGCTCGGGCCGAGGTGGGATCGCTCAGGGACTGGCCGATGCCCTCATGGGCGCGGGCCAGCTGATGGCGGTTGTCGAGGGCGGCGGCGATGTCGCGGGCCGTCGTGTGGTGCGCCAGCGCCTCGGCGTCGCGGCCGGCCGCCCGCAGCGCCTCGCCGAGACTGTTGAGCACCCAGCACTCGTGGTCCTGGTTACCGGCCTCGCGGAAGATGGCCAGGGCCTGCTCGTAGGACTCGCACGCCCGGTCGATCGAGCCCAGGCTGGCGTGCAGCGCGCCGAGGCTGTCGAGGGCGCCTGCCTCGCCGTGGCGGTTGCCGGTCTGCTGATAGAGCTCGATCGCCTGCCGCAGGTGGTCGTCGGCCGCCTCGGGCCGGCCCTCCCGCACGTCGATCTCGCCGAGCCCGTGCAACGCCCCGGCCTCGACCGCCGGGTTGCCCACCTCGCGGGCCACGGCCAGCGACTGCCGGTAGTAGTCGGCCGCCTCGGCCAGGCGTCCCGCCCGGTCCAGGACCGACCCGATGCCGGCCAGCATCGTCGCCTCGACCACCCGGTGGCCGGCCCGGCGGTTGAGCTCGAGGGCCTTGACCTTGTAGTCGATGGCCGCGGGGTACCGTCCGGCGCGCTCGGCGGCGAGGCCGAGGTTGAACAGGACGCGGCCCTGTCCGGCGTCGTCGCCGGCCTGCCGGAACAGTTCGAGGGCCTGCCGCAGGTGTTCCTCGGCGGATTCGGGACGGCTCAGCCGCAGGTGGGCGACCCCGATGTTGGACAGGGCGACCGCCTGCCCCTCGGTGTCACCGGCGTCCCGCGCCGCGCGCAGGGCATGACCGTGCATGGTCAGCGAGTCGTTGTGCTGGCCGCCGCCCAGGTGCCGCGCGACGGTCCGCGCGAGCCGGGTGGTGTGCGCCGGCCAGCCGTGCGAAGCGGTGTGCGCGGCCACCGAGACCAGGGTGGGGCGCTCGGTCTCGAGCCAGGCCAGCGCGGCCCCGCTACCGCTGAGATCGGGTGCGGGCGTACGGGCCGGGGGGATCTCGGCGCGGAGGTCCGCCTCCTCGCCCGGGTGCAGGGTGTCCATGGCCGCCGCGGCCGTGGTCAGGTAGTGGTCGAACAGGCGGGTCAGCGCCGCGTGGCGGTCGGCCGGGCGCTCCTGTTCGAGGGCCTGCGTCGCCGCGTAGGCGCGGACGAGGTCGTGGAACGAGTAGCGGCCCTCGGACGCCGGCAGAACCAGGTGGTCGGCGCGCAGCTCCTCCAGCCCGGCCCGCGCGGTGGCCAGGTCGGTGCCGATCAGCGCGGCCGCCGCGTACGCGTCGAAGTCCTGACCCGGGTGCAGGGCGGCCAGGCGCAGCAGCCGTTGCCGGGCGGCGGGCAGGTGCCGGTAGGACAGGTCGAGGGCCACCTCGACACCGGAGTCGAGGCGCTGTTCCTCGTGGCGCCGGCTCATCCGCTCGGCGTGGTCGGTCAGGTTCCAGCCCGTCGTGTGACGGATGTGCCCGGCGATCAGGCTGAGCGCGAGGGGCAGGTAGCCGCAGTGCCGGGCGATCGCCGCGAGCGCCCGCGGGTCGGGCCCGAGGGGGACTCCCGCGACGGCATCGGTCAGGAAGTCGACCGCCTCCGCCTCCGAGAAGACGTCGACCGCGAGGGAGGTCGCAGCGGGCAGGCCGGTGAGGCGCCGCCGGCTGGTGATCAGGGTGAGGCACCCCGGGGCGCCCGGCAGCAGCGGACGGACCTGGTCGGTGTGGCCCGCGTTGTCCAGGACGACCAGGGCCCGTACGCCGGTGAGCCGCTCGGCGTAGGCGGCTCTCAGCGCGTCCAGGCCGTGCGGGACCCGGTTGCCGGGCACGCCGAGCAGGCGCAGGAACCCGTCCAGGACGGCCGCCGGATCGGCCGGGGGCTGCGACTCGTCGGGGTGGAACCCGCGCAGGTCGACGAACAGCACGTGGTCGAACGGCTCCTTCTCGTGGAGCCGGTGCGCGGCGTGCACGGCGAGCTGGGTCTTGCCGACCCCGGCCATCCCCTCGAGCGCCGAGATCACCACGGCGCCACCCGCGTCGGCGGCCTGCCGGAGCGCGTCCAGCTCGCCGAGGCGGCCGGTGAACCCCGGCAGATCGTCGGGCAGGCTGCCTTGTACCCGCACCTGGGACACCGCCTCGGTCTCACCGGCGATGACCCGCAGCGCCCGGCGCCACCGGTCCACATAGTCCTCGTCGGGGTGCAGCGCCCCGACCACGGCCAGGACCAGGTCGGTGTTGAGGCGGCGCCGGCCGGGCTGGAAGACCTCGGCCACGGTGGAGCGGCCCGGCCGGCGCGCCGCGGTCCAGGCCGCGGCCACCCGCTCGGTCAGGGCATCGAACGAGGGGTTGCCGGCCTGGGCCTTGAGCAGCCGCAGCCGGTCGACGAGATCGTCGAGGGAGCCGGCCTCGGCCGGGTCGGGCAACTGCGCGGAGGGCATCGGTGACTCCAGGATCAGGGGCGGGGCAGAGATGCGAGCTCGGCCCGGATCTCGCCGGCGTCGGGGACGCCGAGGTCGGTGTAGAGGGCCAGAGCCTGTTCGTAGTGGGGGCGCGCCCGGGCCGGGTGGCCCAGCGCCTGGTGGGCCCGGGCGATGCCGGCGTGGGCCCGGGCCAGCTGATGGCGGTTGTCGAGCGCGGCGGCCAGGGTGCGGGCCGACGAGTGGTACTCCAGGGCCTCCGCGTGCCGCGCCGCCACCCGGACCGCCTCGCCCAGGCCGTTGAGCACCCACGACTCGTGGTCCTGGTTGCCGGCCTCGCGAAAGATGGCCAGCGCCTCGGCGTAGTAGACGACCGCCTGGTCTACCTCGCCCAAGCGGGTGTGCAGCACGCCGAGGCTGTCCAGCGCGCCGCCCACGCCGTGGCCGTTGCCGGTCTGGCGGTGCGCCTGCAGGGCCTGAAGCAGGTGCTCGCGGGCCTGTTCGTAGCGTCCCGATCGCTCGTGCAGCTCCCCGAGGCCGTGCAGGGCCCACGCCTCGCCGACCTGGTTGCCGGTCTGGCGCGACAGGATCAGCGACTGCTCGTAGTAGGGGACGGCCTCGTCGGGACGGCCCGCCCGCTCCAGCACGGAACCGACCCCGACCAGGTCGGTGGCCTCGGCGATCCGGTTGCCGGCCCGCCGGTCCAGCTCGAGAGCCTGCAGCTTGTAGTCGATGGCGGCGGGATATCGTCCGGCCCGTTCCGCGGCCACGCCCAGGTTGAACAGCACGCGGCCCTGCCCGGCGTCATCGCCGAGCTCCCGGAACTTCTCGAGCGCCTGCTGCAGGTGCTCCTCGGCCGGATCGGACCGGCCCAGCCGCACGTGCGCCACGCCGATGCCGGACAACGCGAACGCCTGGCCCTCCGCGTCGTCGTCGGCCCGGGTCGCGCGCAGCGCGTGGCTGTGCAACGTCAGCGCCTCGTTGTGGTGGCCGCCGCCCAGATAACGGGCGATGGTCCGGGCGAGCAGGGTGGTGTATTCCGGCCAGCCGAGCGAGGCCAGAGCGAGCAGGGTGGGCCGCTCGGTGTCGAGCCAGGCGAGCGCGGTCTCCGGCTCGGCCAGGGCGGGTGCGGGGGTACGGGCTTCGGGAATCCGCGAACGCAGCTTCTCGTCTTCCAGGGGGTGCAGCGTGTCCATGGCGGCGGCCGCGGTGGCCAGGTAATGGTCGAACAGGCGGGTCAGGGCGGCTCGCCGCTCCGCGGGCCGGTCCACGTCGTGCGCCTGGCTCTCCGCGTAGGCGCGCACCAGATCGTGCAGGCTGAACCGGCCCGGTGTGGCCTCCAGGATCAGGTGGTCGTCGCGCAGGCGGCCCAGCCACAGGTGGGCGTCCTCGAGGCTCGCGCCGGTCAGGGCGGCCATCGCGTACGCGTCGAAGTCCTGCCCGGGGTGCAGCGCGGCCAGCCGCAGCACCCGCTGCTGCGCGGGCGGAAGATGCCGGTACGACAGGTCGAGCGCGAGCTCCACGCCGCTGTCGAGGCGCCGCTCGCGGTGGCGTTCGTCCAGCCGGTCGGCGTGGTCGGACAGCGTCCAGCCCGCGGTGTTGCGGATGTGCCCGGCGATCAGGCTCAGCGCCAGGGGCAGGTATCCGCAGCATCGCGCGATCACGTCGAGCGCGCCCGGGTCAGGGCCGGGCGGCACGTCGCCCACCGAAGCGGCCAGGAAACCGACGGCCTCGGCCGGGCTGAACACGTCGACCGCCAGATAGGTCGCCGTGCGCAGCCCGGTCAGGCGGCGCCGGCTGGTGATCAACGTGAGACAATCCCGCGTGTCCGGCAGCAGTGGCTGCACCTGCTCGGCGTCGGCCGCGTTGTCCAGAACCACCAGCACGCGCCGCCCGGCCAGCCTTTCCCGGTACGCGGCGGCGAGTGCCTCGACCCCGTGCGGGATCTTCGTGCCGGGCACCCCGAGCAGGCGCAGGAACCCGTCGAGCACCGCCGCGGGATCGGCCGGCGGCTGCGACCGGTCGGGGTGGAACCCGCGCAGGTTGACGAACAGGATGTGCTCGAACGGATCGCGTTCGTGGAGCCGGTGCGCGGCGTGCACGGCCAGCTGGGTCTTGCCGACCCCGGCCATGCCCTCCAGCGCCGAGATCACCACGGCGTCGCCGGCGTACGCGGCCTTGGCCAGGGTGTCCAGCTCGCCGTCCCGACCGGTGAACCCGGGCAGATCCTGCGGCAGGCTGCCCTGCACCCGCACCTGCGACACGGCCTCGAGCTCCCCGGCCACCACCCGCAACGCCTGCCGCCACCGGTCCACATAGCCGTCGTCGGGGTGCAGGGCGTGGACCACGGCCAGCACCAGCTCGGTGTTCAGCCGCCGCCGGCCGGGCGCGAACGCGTTGGCCACGGTGGACCGCCGGGCCAGCTCGGCCGCCGGCCGCCCGGCCCCGGTCCAGGCGGAGTTCACCCGTTCCGTGATGGTGTCGTACGACGGGTCGCCGCTGTGCGCCTTGAGCCGGCGCAGCCGCTCGACAAGGTCGTCGAGGGAGCCGGCCTCGGCGGGATCGGGCAGCGGGGCGTGCGGCATCACGAACTCCATGGGTCAGGCCCGGGCCGGGGACAGGGACTCGAGGTGGGCGCGGACCTCGGCGGCCTCGGGGACGACATCGAGGTCGATGTAGAGGGACAGGGCCCGCTCGTAGTGGACGCGGGCCCGGTCCGGATCGCCGAGGGCCTGGTACGACCGGCCGATGCCGTGCTCGGCCCGGGCGGTCTGGTGCGGGCTGTCGATCGCCTCGGCCAGGCGCAGCGCGTCGGTGTGGTGGCCCAGGGCCTCGGCGTCACGGCCGGAGACGCGGACGGCATCGCCCAGGTCGTTGAGCGCCCACGCCTCGTACAGGTCGTCGCCGGTCTCCCGGAAGATCGCCAGCGCTTCCTCGTAGCAGGCGACCGCCTGGTCGATCTGGCCGAGCCGGGTGTGCAGCACCCCGGACGTGGTCAGCAGCCCGGCCGTTCCGGAGAAGTTGCCGACCTGCTGGTGCATGCGCAGACCCTCACGCAGATGCTCATCCGCCGCCGCGTAGTCACCGGCGTGCAGCGCCAGCTCGGCGAGACCGTTCGAGGCGTACCCCCCGCCCCACGGGTCGCCGATCTCCAGAGACAGCGCCAGGGCCTGCCGGTAGTAGAAGGCCGACTCGTCGTACCGGCCGGCCCGTTCCAGCACCGCGCCCAGCCCGGCCAGGTCGCCGACCTCACCGACCTGGTTCCCGATCGAGCGGTCGAGCGCGAGCGCTTCCAGCTTGAACTCGATCGATTCCGGGTAGCGGCCCTTCTTCTCCGCGAGCCGGCCCAGGTTGAACAGCACCGTCGACTGACCGGCGGCGTCCCCCAGCCGCCGGAACAGCTCGAGGGCCTCGCGCAGGTGACTCTCGGCCCGGCTGGGCCGGCTGAGCTGCCCCTCCAGATCGCCGAGCGTCGTCAGCGCGAACGCCTGCCCTTCGAGGTCGCCGTTGTCGCGGGACGCGCGCAGGGCGTGACCGTAGACGGTGAGCGCGTCGTCTTTGTGACCGCCGCCGAAGTAGCGGGCCAGCGTGCGCACCAGCAGCGTGGTGTGACCGGGCCAGCCCTGGGTCGCGGTGTGCGCGGCCACGGCCACCAGCGTCGGCCGTTCGGTGTCGAGCCAGACCAGCGCCACCTCGGGGTCGCTGAGATCGGGCAGGGGTGACGTGGCTTGCGGGATACGCGCCCGCAGGTCCTTGAACTCCACCGGGTGCATGCTGTCCATGGCGGCCGCGGCGGCGCTCAGGCAGTAGCCGAAGAACCGGGAGAGGGCCGCGTGCCGGTCCGAGCGGGTGTCCTCGTCGTGCGCGCGGGACGCGGCGAAGGCGCGGACCAGGTCGTGCAGCGTGTACCGGCCCGGGCTGGGCTCCTGGATCAGGTGGTCGGTGCGCAGCGCGGCCAGCCCGGCCCGCGTCTCGGCCAGATCCGCGCCGGCCAGGGCAGCCATCGCGTACGCGTCGAAATCCTGCCCCGGGTGCAGGGACGCCAGCCGGAGCAGCCGCTGCTGACCGGCGGGCAGATGCCGGTACGACAGGTCGAGCGCGAGCTCCACACCGGAGTCCAGCCGGCGTTCGCGGTGGCGTTCGTCGAGCCGGTCGGCGTGGTCGGTGAGGTTCCAGCCGGGCGTGTTCCGGATGTGCCCGGCGATCAGGCCCAGGGCCAGAGGCAGATAGCCGCAGCTGCGGGCGATCTGCGCGAGGGCCAGCGGCTCGGGACCGACCGGCACGTCAGGGAGCGCACCGGCCAGGAACTCGACCGCCTCCTCGGGCGTGAACACGTCGACGGCGATGTGGGTCACCGACGTCAGGTCGCCGAGCCGCCGCCGGCTGGTGATCAGGGTGACGCAGCCCGGGGTGTCCGGCAGCAACGGACGCACCTGCTCCGCGCTGCCCGCGTTGTCCAGGACAACCAGCGCCCGTACGCGGGAAAGCTCTTGCCGATAGGCCGCGGTGAGCGCCTCCAAGCCGTGCGGGATGCGATGCGCGGGCCGGCCCAGCAGACGCAGGAACCCGTCGAGCACGGCCGCCGGTTCGGCCGGGGGCTGCGACGCGTCCGGATGGAACCCGCGCAGGTTCACGAAGAGCACGTGCTCGAACGGCTTGCGCTCATGCAGCCGGTGCGCGGCGTGGATCGCCAGCTGGGTCTTGCCGACTCCGGCCATCCCCTCGATGGCCGAGATCAGGAAGGCGCCCCCGGTCAGCGCGAGCGTGTCGAGCTCGCCCACCCGTCCGGTGAAGCCGGCCAGGTCCAGCGGCAGGCTGCCGTGCACCCGGACCTGCGACACCGCCTCGATCTCGCCGGCCACCACGCGCAGGGCCTGGCGCCACTGGTCCACGTAGTCCTCGTCGGGATGCAGCGCCCGCACGATCGCCAGCACCAGGTCGTTGTTGAGCCGCCGTCGCCCGGTGGTGAAGGCGTTGGCCACCGTGGAACGGCGGGTCAGCTCGGCGGCCGGGCGCCCCTCGGCGGTCCAGGCCGAGTTGACCCGGTCCTTGAGAGTTTCGTACGAGATGTCCCCGGCCCACACCTTGAGCAGCCGCAGGCACTCGACGAGCTCGTCGAACGACCCCGCGCCGGCGGGGTCGGGAAGCTGCGTCAACGGCATCGCCGGCTCCTGGGGATCGAAGGTCAGAAGTTCGAAGGCTAGGGGTCCGTCGGCCCGGCGTCCAAAATCGTCCAGACTTCGGTCATCCGGCCCGCTCGCGCCGCACACTCATCTGCGTGGAGTCACCGGCCACGGGGGTCAGGGGGTCGCTGGTGCGGCGCCCTGGCAGGCCGGTCGAACCCGGACCCCGGTCCCGCGCCCTGCCCCAGTACACGGCGCGGGACCGGTCTGCTCTCCGGCGCAGCACGCCCGTAACGGGCCCGACATGCGCGGCCGAAGTGAGGACCATCTAACGGCCCCTTGTTCCGGATGAAACTCCGCCGAAACCCGCGATTCCTTGACTGAGCTCCATCACCAGCCGCCCGACCTGGGCGGACGGGCCGGTGGAGGGGTACGCGATGCCGGAACGGTACGTGTTGGTGCGCTGGCCGGACGGCGTGGCGCAACGGATCTACTCACCCTCGACAGTGGTCGAGGACTTCTTCTCGGCCGGGCAGCGGATGCCGGTCGGCGAGTTCGTCGCCACCAGCCGGACGGCTCTGACCGAGGCGAGCGAGCGGGTGCGGCAGGCGTACGGGTTCCCGTGCGGAAACGCCGCCCGCAGCCTGGCCCTCGTCGAGGCCCGCGCCGTGGCGCAGCCCTCCGGCGACGTGCTCGTCGAGGGGATCGAGTCGTGAGCGCGGCCCACACCGGCGTCGCGGTGATCGGCGGCGGCCAGGCCGGGCTGAGCATGAGCTGGTATCTGCGGCAACGCGGGGCCGACCACGTGGTGCTCGAGCGCGACCGGGTCGGGCACGAGTGGCGCGACCGGCGGTGGGACTCGTTCTGCCTGGTCACCCCCAACTGGCAGTGCCGGTTGCCGGGCTATGCCTACAGCGGGGACGATCCGGACGGTTTCATGGCCGGCTCCGAGGTGGTCACGTTTCTCGAGAAGTACGCCGCGAGCTTCGACCCGCCCCTGCGCGAAGGGGTGGCGGTGACGCGCCTGCGTCGTACGGGAAACGTCTTTGAACTGCTCACCAGCGACGGCACGCTCACCGCCGACCAGGTCGTGATCGCGACGGGCGGCTATCACCGGCCGGCGATGCCGCGGCTGGCCGAGAAGCTGCCGCCGGACGTCCTGCAGGTGCACTCGTCGCAGTACCGCAACCCGGACCAGCTGCCTGCGGGCGACGTGCTGGTGGTGGGGACCGGGCAGTCCGGGTGCCAGATCGCCGAGGACCTGCACCTGGCCGGGCGGCGGGTGCACCTGGCGGTCGGCAGCGCGCCCCGGGCGGCCCGGCGGTATCGCGGCCGGGACACTCTGGCCTGGCTCGAGGAGATGGGCCATTACGACAAGAGCGTGCACGAGTTCGGCAATGCGGACGAGGTGCGGCTGCGGGCCAACCACTACATGACCGGACGCGGCGGCGGCCGCGACATCGATCTGCGCCGGTTCGCCACCGAGGGGATGCAGCTTCACGGCCGTCTGCTTGACATATCCGCTTCGTCGGTGACGTTCGCCGACGACCTCGCGCGCAATCTCGACAACGCCGACGCCGTGGCCGAAGGCATCAAAGACGCTATCGACGCATATATCGGACAGCGTGGGATCGAGGCGCCCGTGGAGAAGCGGTACGAGCCGGTGTGGACGCCCGGCGTGCCCGCAGCTTCACCCGGGGCGCCGACAGCTTCGCCCGGCGTGCCCGCAGGTTCGTCCGGCGTTCCCACAGCTTCGCCCGGCGTGCCCGCGGCTCCGCTCGAGGTTCGCCGACTCGGCGCCGTCGTCTGGGCCACCGGCTTCCACCGCGATCACCGTTGGGTAGAGGTGCCGGTCTTCGACGGCCGTGGCTATCCGACCCACGACCGCGGCGTCACGAGTTGCCCGGGGCTGTACTTCCTGGGGCTGCCGTGGCAGCACACGTGGGGGTCGGGGCGCTTCGCCGGCGTCGCGCGCGACGCCGAGCACCTGTGCGATCAAATCAGCCGGGCCCGGCGCATGCAGGTGGCCGAGGGAGTGAGCTGGCTGGCCGGAACGCCGACCGAGACATACCCGGACCTGGAGTGGGCGGCATGACCGGTGCTGGCCATGACCGGTGCTGGCCTCGTGTGCGGTTCCGGAGTGAGTGGACCGACCGGCGCTGCCGGCGTTCCCGGACCCAGAGGGGCCGCATGACTCACGATGTTGTCGGCGTGCCCGGTTGCGGAGTGGGTGGTGTGACGCCGACCTGCCCGGCGCCGCCGACGAGGTGCCCAGCCGCAACGAGTGCTGGCGGCGTGCTCATTTTCGCTGGCGGCCTGTGCGGTTCTGGAGTGCGCGGATTGACCGGTGCGGCAGGCGTTCCCGCCCATGGTGCGAGCGGTCCGACCGGTTCCGCCGGTGTGGTCGGCGGAGGTGCGGCATGACGCACGATGCGCACCGCCATCTCGGCGTGCTGCCGGCCTATCCGTTCTATGGCGGGCCGCCGGTCAAACCGGACGTGACCGCGCGGGCGACGATCGACGAGCTGGTGCGGGACCTCGATCGGGAGAAGACTTCGCGGGCGCTGATCCTGCCCAACTACGGGGTGCCCGACCCCGAGGTGGCGTTCGGCTTCAACGATCTCGTCGTCGAGGCCGCTCAGCGGGACGAGCGTCTGCGTTGCGGTCTGTGGGTGAGCGCTCTGGAGAGCGATCGTGCGCGCACCGCGCAGGCGTTGAAGCTCGCGGGCGAACCCGGCGTACGGGCCCTCAAGATCAGTTTTCTGCTCGGCGGGAGCATCGACGACCCGGGGCTCGAGCCGATCTTCGCCGCCGCCCGCGAACACAACCTGGTCGTTCATGTGCACACTTCGCCCGGCGCGGCGTCCGACATCGACAGGGTCGGGCAGCTGGTCGAGCGGCACGGCGACGATGTGCGCATCCATCTTGTTCATTTCGGTGGCGGGATGAGCGGTCACATCAAGCTGATCAGCGGCCGGTTCTTCGACTGGATCACGGCCGGCAAGCAGGTCTACACCGACCTGTCGTGGGCCATCGGCTTCGCCCCGCGGTGGCTGGCCGACGAGATCGACCACCGCGGGATCGGGCACGACCGGGTGCTGTTCGCCAGCGACGAGCCGTGGGGCGACCACGCCGGCGAGCTGGCCCGCCTCCAAGCCGCGGCGTCCGGGCGTGAGCTCGGCGACGCCGTCTTCCGGACCAATTTCGAAAAGCTGTACGGCTGACCCCATCGACAACAAAGACGACAAGACACAAGACACAAGGAGACGACCGTGACCGATCTGACCGACCTCGAGCAGAAGAGCCTCAACGAGATCCCGCACCCGGCCCTGTCCGAGGGATCCAGCATCTACGGCGGCACCAAGGTCTTCCCCGACTACAAGGCCGAGGAGGGGCAGAGCTACTTCACGCTCGTGCACGGCATCGCGCACGAGTCGTCCGTCAGCTTCGTCGCCGTCCTGCAGGCCACCCGGGCGCTGCGCAAGGGATTCGAGGCGGCGATCTACTTCTACGGCCCCGGCTCGCTGAACTGCCTGGCCACCCGCGGCTTCCCGACCACCGGCACGAGCGCCTTCCCGGGCGAGCACAACATCAACAATTCGCTCAAGACCTTCATGGCCGAGGGCGGCAAGGTCTACTGCTGCCGGTTCGGCCTGTCGCTGCACGGCGCGCGCGAGGAGGACCTGATCGAGGGCGTCATCCCCACGCACCCGCTCGACGTGCAGGACGCGCTCATCCACTATGCGCGCAAGGGCGCGATCATCAACTCGACGTACCAGCTCTGATCCCGATGTCCCTCGACGTTCGAGCCGACCTCGCCGTACGCGGCGTGCGGGTGCCCACACCCGTGCGCCGCCCGGCGGGGGCCGGTCCCAGCGACGACGGCCACCTGGTGATCGACGGGGGCAACGCCGCCCTCCCGATCAACCCGCAAAGTCCCTATTCCGTACGGGATGACCGGCTGTGGCTCGGCGAGTCGGACACCGGCCTTTCGCTCACAGTCGTGCACCGCCCCCGTTTCTACGACCTGTCCACAGCGGACGGCATCCCGTACGAGAAAATTGCGCGTTTGCACGGCCGCGACGTGCTGGCGACCACAGTCGTGCAAACGTGCATCCGGTACGCGGAAAACGAGCGCTGCCGTTTCTGCACGATCGAGGAGTCGCTGCACGCCGGCGCAACCGTAGCCGCCAAGACACCGGCTCAGCTGGCCGAGGTCGCCGAGGCGGCCGTCCGGCTCGACGGCATCCGCCAGATGGTCATGACGACCGGAACCACCGTCGGCCCCGACCGCGGTGCGCGCAACCTCGTGCGTTCGGTGCGCGCGGTGCTCGACCGGGTCCCCGGCCTGCCGATCCAGGTCCAGATCGAGCCCCCCGGCGACCTGACCGTCATCCAGGACCTGCACAACGCCGGCGCGGTGTCGATCGGCATCCACGCCGAGGCCCTCGACGACGAGATCCGCCGCAGATGGATGCCCGGCAAGGGTTCCGTGCCCATGGCCGAGTACGAGGCGGCGTGGGACTACGCAGTCTCGGTCTTCGGCCGCAACCAGGTCTCGACGTACCTGCTGATCGGCTTGGGCGAGAACCCCGACGACCTGGTGGAAGGCTGCCGCAACCTGATCGCGCGCGGCGTCTACCCGTTCGTTGTCCCGTTCCGCCCGATGCCGGGAACGCTCGCGCGCCGAGACGGGGTGCCCGCCCCGGCGCCGTCGCTCGTGCGCGACGTCTCCGCCCGAGTAGCAGCCCTGCTGAAGGAAGCCGGAATGCTAGGAGCCGACCAGACCGCAGGCTGCGCCGCGTGCGGCGCCTGCGGCGTCCTGCAGGCGGCCGGCGGATGACCAAACGCGCAACGTCACGCAGCAACGCGCAGTCAACCACTCCCGCACAAAGCACCCGCGCCCAAGCCGCCGACCGTCCGCTCATGTTCATAAGCTCGCGCATACACGGTCAACCGGGCGAGGACCGTCGACCGTACGTGGATGAGCGACCGCGCGTGGATGAGCAACTGCGCGCAGTTGAGCGAGTGCGCGATGAGCGACTGCACGGGGATGAGCGACGCTGCGCGATTGAGCAACCACGGGCACGTGCGGGTGCGGGTGCGCGAAGAGTTGAGCGGTCATGCGCATTTGAGCAGCGGGGAGTGGGTTCGCGGCGGTGGGCGATCGGCGCAATGCGCGGGGATGAACGGTCGCGCGTAGTTGCTCGGTTGCTTGTGGATGAGCGACTGCACGTGGCTGAGCGGGTGCGCGTGGATGAGCACCTGGCTGAGCGGGTGCGCGTGGATGAGCGAGTGCGCTGTTTTGAGCGGAGCTTTCTAGGGGGCGGCGGTGACTGATCTTGTGCCGGCGCTGCTGGGGGCGCCGCGGTTTTTGATTGAGCCTGCGCGAGTGCGCACTGACTACTACCGGCTGCGGCGGCGGGTGTTCGTGGGGGAGCAAGGGCTGTTCGCGGGTAGCGACCTGGATGACCGGGATGATGATTCGCGCACGATTGTGCTCGAGGCGCGCGATTCGAGTGGGGCTCTGCTGGGTGGGGTACGGCTGGGGCCGGTTGCGGAGGGACCGGACATCGGGTGGTGGCAAGGTGGCCGTTTGGTAGTCGATCCGGCTGTGCGGGGGGCGCAGCGGATCGGGCCGGCGCTTGTGCGTGCGGCGTGTGCGGCGGCGGAGCAGGCGGGGGCGTTGCGGTTCGAGGCGACGGTTCAGGTTCGGTTCCGGCGGATGTTCGAGCGGCTGGGCTGGCAGGCGGTGCGGGCAGTGAGCGTGGCCGGGCGGCCCCACCACCTGATGCGGTGGCCGATCGGGCGGATCGCGGCCCTGGCTGCGGCGACCAAGAATCCGCTGGGCGGGCTGCTGGACGGGCTCAACCCGGGTGGGGCCGGGTTCGTCGGGGACGACGGGGCTCCCGTACCGGGAACGGATCTGATTGCGGCCTGTGATGCGATTCTGCCGTCGATGGTGGAGCGGGATCCGGCCTGGGCGGGCTGGTGTGCGGTTCTGGTCAATGTGAATGATCTGGCGGCCATGGGGGCCACGCCGGTCGGGCTGCTCAACGCGGTGGGGGCGCGCGATGCGACGGCCGCGGCCGGGATTCTTGCTGGACTGCGGGCGGGCGCCGAGGCGTACGGGATCCCGATTCTGGGTGGGCACACTCAGCTGGGCGTGCCGGCGGCGCTGTCGGCGACGGCTCTTGGGCGGGCCGCGCACCCGGTGCCGGGTGGTGGCGGCCGGGCCGGCCAGCGGATTCGGCTCACGGCCGACCTTGGTGGCGGGTGGCGTCCGGGATATCAGGGGCGGCAGTGGGATTCCACCAGCCGGCGAAGCGGTGCGGATCTGCGGGCGATGCAGGGGTTCGTGGCGGCGGCCCGGCCCGCGGCGGCCAAGGACGTGTCGATGGCGGGTGTCGTCGGGACGCTCGGGATGCTCGCCGAGGCCAGCGGCTGCGGGGCAGTCCTCGACGTGGCGGCGGTGCCACGACCGGCCGCGGCGACGATGGGGGACTGGCTCACGTGTTTCCCGGGGTTCGCGATGCTGACGGCCGGGCCGCAGCGTCCGGCGCCGACCGGGCCGGCCGTCACCGCCGAATGCGGCGAACTCGTCGCCGGCCGTGGCGTCGGCCTGCGCTGGCCGGACGGGGAAGTCACCACCGCGTTGGCCGGCGCCGTGACCGGCATGGGGGCCGTGGCATGAGTGGCGCGTACGGGAAACCGGATCTGTGGCATGAACGGCGGGCACGGTGAGTGCGAGGAGGGACGGCATGATCAAAGTGGCTGCGGTCGCGGAGGGGTTCGACCGTGATCTCGACGAGGACTTCCACCGCATCGAGAAGCTGATCGCGGCGGCCCGGGCTGAGGGCGTACGGCTGCTGGCTCTGCCTGAGGCCTGTCTGGGGGGCTATCTCGCCGATCTGGACGGGGACGCCGAACGGCCTCCGGCACTGCGCGTCGACGGGGCCGAGATCGGGCGGCTGATCGAGCTCGCGGGCGACATGGTGGTGTGCGCGGGCTATTGCGAGGACGGGGGCGACGGCGCGCGGTACAACAGCGTGGTCTGCGTCGGCGATGGGCGCGTGCTCGGCAATCATCGGAAAGTGCACCAGCCGCTGCGCGAAGATGCCAGTTACTCGTCGGGGGACTCGTTCGCGGCGTTCGACACTCCGGTCGGGCGGGTCGGGCTGATGATCTGCTATGACAAGGCGTTTCCGGAGTCGGCGCGTTCGCTGGCCCTGGACGGCGCGGAGATCATCGTTTGTGTGTCGGCCTGGCCGGGGTCGCGGACGAACGCGCCGGAGGACCTGGCCGAGGATCGGTGGACGCGCCGGTTCGACCTGTTCGACCGGACCCGAGCTCTGGAGAACCAGGTGGTGTGGTTGTCGGCCAATCAGGCGGGCACGTTCGGGTCGTTGCGGTTCGTGTGCAGCGCCAAGGTCGTCGACCCGGGCGGGGATGTGCTGGCCACGACCGGCTGCGCGCCCGGGATGGCCGTCGCCACCGTTGACGTCGCCGGGTCGCTCGCGGCCGCGCGGCGGTACATGGGACATCTGCGCGATCGCCGACCGGCCGCGTACCTCTGATGGCCGTTACCAGGATCGCGGCCGCCGCGGCGCATTTCGGGCGCGACCTCGAGCACGACCTCGGGCGGATCGGAAAGCTGATCGGTGACGCCCGCGACGCCGGGGCCGGACTGCTCGTGCTGCCCGACGCGGCGCTCGGCGGATACCTGGCCGACCTGCGCCGTCCCGACCCGGCCGCGTTGCCGCCCGCCCTCAAGCCGGACGATTCGATCTTCGAGCAGATCGCCGCGGCGGCCCGGGACATGGTCGTCTGTGTCGGGTTCTGCGAGGCCGACGGCGACGATCGTTACAACGCGGCCGTCTGCCTGACCGGCGACGCCGTGCTCGGCCGGCATCGCAAGGTTCACCTGCCGGCGGCCGAGGGCATCGCGTACCGGGCCGGGGACACGTTCGCCGCGTTCGACACGCCGGTCGGGCGGATCGGCATGCTGATCGACTACGACAAGACGTTCCCGGAATCGGCGCGCACGCTGGCCCGCGACGGCGCGCAGATCGTGGCCTGCCTGTCGGCGTGGCCCGCGAGCATCACCAACGCCGCGCCGAAGATGTCGCAGGACCGTCAGTCGCGGCTGTTCGACCTTTATGACTGTGCCCGCGCCGCCGAGAACCAGGTCGTCGTCGTGTCGTCCAACCAGACCGGGGCCGCGGGCGGCATGCGTTTCCTCGGCCAGGCCAAGGTGGTCGGCCCGGCCGGCAACGTCCTCGCCCGTACGTGGGCCAAAGCGGGTCTGGCCGTGGCCGAGCTGGACGTCGCGGGGGAGATCGCCGCCGCGCGACGGGTCCTGAGCCACCTCGACGAGCTGCGTCCCGGAGCGTACCGGTGAAGATCGCGCTGTTGACCTATTCGACACGGCCCCGCGGCGGGGTCGTGCACACCCTGTCGCTGGCCGAGGCGCTGGCCGCCCTCGGACACGACGTCACCGTATGGACCCTCGGCCGGGGCGGCGGCTTCTTCCGTCCGGTCGACCCGCGCGTGCACCTCGCCGTGGTGCCGTTCCCCGACCGCCCCGGCGAGTCCGTCGGCGCCCGCATTTTGCGTTCGATCAAGCTTCTGCGAGAGGCTTTCACCCCTTGCGCGTACGACTTGGTGCACTCCCAGGACTGCATCAGCGCCAACGCCGTGGACCGTTGCGTGCGCACGGTGCACCACATCGACCAGTTCACGACGCCCGAGCTGATCGCCTGCCACGAAAAGGCCCTGACCCGCCCGTACGCGCACATCTGCGTCTCGTCGGCCGTGGCGGCGGAGCTGCGCGACGGCTGGGGCCGGACCGCCACCGTGATCCCCAACGGCGTCGCGTACGACCGTTTCGCCTCGGCCCGGCCCGCTTCGCCGGGATACCCGTACCTGTTGTCGGTGGGCGGCATCGAACCCCGCAAGGGCTCGCTGGACCTGCTGCGGGCGTACGCCCTCATGGACAGGTCGCTGCGCCTGGTCATCGCCGGCGGCGAGACGCTGTTCGACTACCGGGCCTATCGCGCCGAATGGGATGCCCTGGCCGCCTCGCTGGACGTGACGCCGTCGGTACTCGGGCCGGTGCCCGACGACGAACTGCCGTCCCTGATGGCCGGCGCCGCCGTGTTCGCCTTTCCCTCGACCAAGGAGGGCTTCGGACTGGCCGCGATGGAAGCCCTGGCCGCCGGCGTCCCGGTGGTGGTCCGCGACCTCCCGGTGCTGCGCGAGGTCTTCGGCGACGCCGTCACCTACGGCACCGGCCCGGCGTCGCTGGCCGAGGCGCTGACCACCGCGATCAAGGAACCCGACCCGGCGCGCCAGGCGGCCGGGCGTGCGTTGGCCGCCGCGCATACGTGGGAGTCGGCCGCCCGGCGGCACGTCGCCTTCTACGAGTCCCTCTGACTCCGGCGCCTGTCCGGTCCTTGTGATTCGCGCGCGTGGCTTCCCGCCTTTGTGATTGCCGCGCGCGGCTATCCGGTCAGCCTTCGGGCGTGTCCGAGACCGGTGGCCGCCAGCGCCCCGACGACGGTGGCGGCCAGATCGGCGGCGGTGTCCGGGGCGTCGATGCGGATCGAGCCGACACCGATGATGTTCACGGCCAGCCACTCGTACAGCTCCCACGCCAGGCCGGCCGTGATGGCCAGGGTGGCGGCCGGGAAGCGTGTCGCCGAGGCGTCGAGCGCGACGACGATGGCCGCCGGCACCAGCGTATGCATCATCGTGTCGACGCCGGGGACCTCGTAGAGCTTGGTGGTCGCGGCGACCGTGGCCGCCACCGCGGTGAAGGCGACCGCCGCTGCCGCCGAGGGCCGCAGATCGGCCCGGCGCAGCAGAACCATCGCCGCCGACAAGATCAGAAATCGAATGGCGAGTTCATTTCTCGATTGCAGGAGCATGAGAACGAATCCGGCCAGGGCCACGAATTCGCCCGCCCGGGCGGTCCAGTCGGAAATGCGGCTGTCCGGCATGATGCGAATGCTATGCCGGGGCGGGGTGAATCGATAGGCTCCGAGTCGTCAAGCCGACCGACTTCGGGGAGGCGCGGGAATGGGCACGGAACAGGACGACAAGGGCGCGTCGCTGGATCTTCAGCATGTGGCCACCTATGGCGCGGCCGGGCTGGTGCTCTTCACGCTTCTCAAGGCGTACGCGAGTGCGAACTTCTCGCTGACGACGGCGGCTGCGCTCCTCACCACCGCGCCGATCAGCGTGCTGCTGGGCACCATGACCTCGTACAGCTATCAGATCTTTCCGTTGCTCTTCATCGCCTTCGCGGGCGGCGCCGTCCTCCTGTGGCGACGGCACGGCTGGGGGCCGCTCACGACGATCACCACGCTGTGTGCCGTGCTGGCCCTGGCGGTGTCCCCGGCTCCCTATCTCTGGCAGCAGCTGGAAATTGTCGCGCTTATCGGGCTCGGTCTCGTTTTCGCCGGGCGCCTGATATCCGCCTTTCCCTCCTGGTGGCGCCGAAAATCGGGAATTCATCCGGACAATCCGCCTTTCCGGCCGTGGCGTTTCGTCGGAAGTCCGTCCTTCGGCGCGGCCGTACTCGGCATTGCCGTGCTGATCATGATTGTGCGGACGCTCACCAATTTGTGGCTTCCGGTCGAAGCCCTCATCTACGGCCCGAGCGAGTCCTGTGCAGTGAACGTCGCCCGGGTCCAGGAAAACGACAAGTGGCGGACGATCGCGACCGCCCGGGGCTGCCGCGTGACGGTCGGCCACATCCTCGACAGCGGCGAACGCTGGACCACGACGGTCTCGGCAACCGACCGGGCGCTTCGCCGGGTGCCGACCGAGGACATCCGCTACCGGGAACTGTGCCACCTCTCCGGTGTGCAGCCCGCCGGGGTGCGTCCCCTGATCTGGGCCGTCACCGGCCGCGTGTATCGGTCAGCTAACACGTCCTGCGACATCGTCATCGGCAACATCGTCGGCGCGACTCTCGACACGGGGGCTCTGCCCGCCAAGTGACTGGTGAGCCGGCCACCGTCCTGACCCCGGACGCCGCAATGCGTCCACGTCGCCCCGGTTCCAGAGTCGCCGGCCGCCCCGGTTCCAGAGTCGCCGGCGGAGGGCCGCCCTTGGCGGAGACCCGGAATGCCTCCACGGACCGGTCGCCACCTCGGCCCGAGCAGACGGTGGGGCCGCCCCCGTTTTCGCCGTCTACTGAGACTTCCGACAGTGGGAGGCTCAGTGTCCGACGAAGAGAAGCCCCAGAAGCCGCCGCGCCACAAGTTGTGGGCGCAGGACGCCATGGCCGAGGTGGAAGTGCTGAAGGCGCGGCTCCGGGTCTCCTCGGCGCGCGTCGCGGTGGCCCGTGGCACCCTGCCTGTGCATCCGTCGGCGGAACGGGAAGTCACCATCAAATGCGTCGAGCGGCTGCTGAAGTGTGCCGCCGACGCGGCCTGCGGGATCTCGCCGCGGTATCGCGCGGTGTCCAGCTGGTGGTCGGGCAGCTGCATCGAGGCCGCCTTCCGCAACCTGCACAACGCCGAAGCCATGCTGGTCCTGCTCTACAACCAGGAGGAGTTGCGGGCCGAGACACCCGAGGCGGTGCGGCGGGCCATCGAGGCGATCCCGGCCAGTAGCCCGATGCGTTCCCTGGCCGGTGATCTCGCGAAGGCCCGCAAGGACCACACCCGGATCGACGCCGCCGACCTGTCCAAGGTGATCGAGGCTGGGCATGCCGCGGCCGACCGGCAGCGGGCCCGCCTGCGTACGTTCCGCAACGTGCTGATCACGGGGATGGCCCTGGCCACGTTTCTGCTCGTGGCGATCGTCGTGATGGCCGCCGTCCGGCCCGACCTGGCGCCGCTGTGCTTCGTGCAGGAGCCACCGCCCGCCGCGCCGCTGCCCAACATTGCCTGCCCGGTCCGGGCGCTGCGCAACGACAACCTGAGCCTGTTGCACACCGCACCCACGCGATGGGACTTCGGAGTGGTGGCGGCACTGGGCCTGCTCGGCGGCGCCCTGTCCTCGGCGTTGTTCATCCGCGACCTCTACGCCAACGCCACGCCCTACAACGTCACCGTCCCGTTGGCGCTGCTCAAACTGCCGGCCGGCGCCCTGACCGGCCTGGCCGGCATCATCCTGCTGGCCGGCGAGTTCGTGCCCGGCTTCAGCGCCATCGACAAGCCGATCCAGATCCTCGCGTACGCCCTGGTGTTCGGCTTCGCCCAGCAATTGTTCACGCACTACCTCGACCAGCGGGCGCAACGCCTGGTCAACGCCGTCCCGACCAAGACCCGGGGGACCGACACGGCCGATCCGGCGCCGGCAGACCTGCGCTGACGTGGTCGCGGCCGTCCGGTCTCCGGCGTAACCCTGGGGAGCGGGGCGGTCGAACCGGCGCCAGTGGACTTGCGCTGACGTGTTTGCGGCCGTGCCGGGATTCGTCCTGTCTGCGGCGGACCGGGGCGGTGGACCTGGTAGCAGCGGGTCTTCGCTGACGTGATCGCGGCCGTGACGCGGGCGCCCGCCGGGCCGGAGCGGACTCGCCGGGGTTGGTTCGGTGGGTTGTGAGCAGAGGAAAACGGGCTGCGTCCGGTACGTCGCCGGTTTACGGTGGCCGCCATGGAAACGGGTGCCGAGGGCTTTACGGGCAGCGCGGCGCCGAGTAACGGGCGGGGTGCGGGCTCAACTCCCGTGAGCAGACTGGGTGCGGGACGGGACGTCACCGAGGCCAACCGGGCCGCCTGGAATGTGATCGCGGGGCGGCGGTCGGGTGTGGCCATCGAACGGCTCCGGGCGGGTGGGGTGTGCCTGGAGGACTTCGAGTTGCGGCTGGCCGGCGATGTTGCCGGGCGGCGGGTGGTGCAGCTGGCCTGCTCGTACGGAGATGAAGTGCTCTCGTGGGCCAACCTCGGTGCGCGGGCGACGGGGGTCGACATTTCCGACGTCGCGGTGTCACGGGCTCGGGAGCGGGCCGCCGAAGCGGGGATCGCGGCCGACTTCCGGCGTGGGGACATGATGGATCCGCCCGGGGATCTGGCCGGGCTGGATCTCGTTCATCTCAGCTGGGGAGCTGTCTGCTGGGTTCCCGACCTGGCCGGGTTCGCGTCCATGGTGGCAGGGCGGCTGCGGCCGGGCGGGGCAGTGCTGTTGTGCGATCACCATCCGGCCTGGGAGGTGCTGTCCGTCCGGGAGGCGGACCGGTTGGCGGTGATGGGGGACTACTTCGGCCGGGGGCGGCCGCACACGGGGCAGGACGACGCCAAACTGCCGGAGGGCGCTCGGGGAGAAGCGGATGCGCCGCGGTTCTCGACTTTCGTCTGGCCGGTCAGCGATGTCGTGATGGCGCTGGTCGGGGCCGGGTTCCGGATCGACGAGTTCTTCGAGGCGGCTGAGCCCCGTCTCTACGCGGGGCTGGGAGAAGCCGCCGCCGCACTGCCCGCGTACTACGTCATCAAGGCCACCCGGACTGCCGGTGGGGCCGGCTGACGGTCGTTTCGCCGGCGTGTGGCCGGCGGCTGCGGTGCGCGGCTGACGACGGTCAATGGCTGTGCCAGGCGGTATGCGGCGATGGCCTCCGGCTTGCGCCGGCGGTGTGCGGCCGACGATCCACGGCCCGTTGCGACCGCGGCGTGCGGCCGGCGTCCTGCCCGTGTGCGACCGCGGCGTGCGGCCGGCGTCCTGCCCGTGTGCGACCGCGGCGTGCGGCCGGCGTCCTGTCGTGTGCGACCGCGGCGTGCAGCGACCGCCCGCTGTGTGCTGCTGCTGCCTGCGGCTCCGACGTGCACCGACCGCCGCCGCGTGCGGCTGGGCCCGGGGACGCGCGGGTGACTGGAAGCGCTGTCATAAACGCGTTGTTTCTGGCTCGTTGACATGGCGTCACCACCTGCATCAATATGTCTCCATGTCTCTATGGGAGCGCTCCCGCAGTGTGGCCGTGGTCGGGGCGGCTGTTTTGATCGCGGCTGGTGTGGCGGTGCCGGCCAGTGCCGCGGAAGAGGTCGAGCAGGTCGTCAACGGCGGCTTCGACAACGGTACGGATCCGTTCTGGGCCAACGGGGGCATGACGCTCGCGCTGGACGGCGGCGGGGCCTGTGTGGATGTGCCGGGAGGCACCGCCAACAAATGGGACGCGATCGTCGGGCAGAACGACATCGACCTGGTCGCGGGGGAGAGCTACCGGTTCTCGTTCGACGCCAGTGGCAGCGCGGCGAAGTCGGTGCGCGCGGTGGTCGGGCTGGCGGTCGACCCGTACGACACCTACTTCGAGCAGTCGCCGGTGCTGGGCGACAAGCAGCACTACGAGTGGACCTTCACGGCGAGCGCGAGCACCGCGCAGGGGCAGGTCGCGTTCCAGCTCGGCGGCAGCCCGGACCCCTGGAGGTTCTGCGTGGACAACGTGTCGCTGGTCGGCGGGGTGCCGCCCGAGGTCTACCAGCCGGACACCGGACCGCGAGTGCGGGTCAACCAGGTCGCGTACCTGCCCAAGGGGCCCAAGGCGGCCACGGTCGTGACGGACAAGACGACGGCGGTCGCGTGGGAACTGCGCAACAGCGCGGGCAAGTCGCTGCTCAAGGGCCGCACGCAGCCGCGCGGGGTCGACGCGTCGAGCGGGCAGAACGTGCACACGATCGACTTCGGCGCCTACAAGAAGCAGGGCGCCGGCTTCACCCTGACGGCGGACGGCGAGACCAGCCGGCCCTTCGACATCAGCGCGGACGCGTACGCGAAACTGCGCACCGACGCCCTGAAGTTCTACTACACCCAGCGCAGCGGCATCGCGATCGACGACGCGCTGCGCCCCGGCTACGGGCGCCCGGCCGGTCACGTCGACGTCGCCCCCAACCAGGGTGACGGGAACGTGCCCTGCCAGGCCGGCGTGTGCGACTACCGCCTGGACGTGCGCGGCGGCTGGTACGACGCGGGCGACCACGGCAAGTACGTGGTGAACGGCGGCATCTCGGTGTGGGAGCTGCTCAGCGCGTACGAGCGCCCGCTCGGCCTGCGCAAGGTCGGCCTGTCCATCCCGGAGAGCGGCAACGGCACCCCGGACGTGCTCAACGAGGTGCGCTGGGAACTCGACTTCCTGCTCAAGATGCAGGTCCCGGCCGGCCACCCGTACGCGGGCATGGTGCACCACAAGATCCACGACCAGAACTGGACCGGGCTGCCGCTGCTGCCGAACCTGGACCCGCAACCGCGCGAGCTGCACCCGGTGTCGACCGCGGCCACGCTCAACCTGGCCGCCACGGCCGCGCAGGCGGCGCGCATCTACAAGAAGTACGACCGGGCGTTCGCGCAGCAGGCGCTGACCGCCGCGCGCACCGCCTACGCCGCCGCCAAGGCCAACCCGGCCCTGCTCGCCCCGGAATCCGACGGCGTGGGCGGCGGCGCCTACAACGACGCCAAGGTGTCCGACGACTTCTATTGGGCGGCCGCCGAACTGTTCCTCTCCACGGGGGAGAAGCAGTACCAGGTGGACGTGCTCGCGTCGCCCGAGCACACCGCCGACGTGTTCGGCGCCGGCGCCTTCGACTGGGGGAACACGGCCGCGGCCGGTCGCCTGGACCTGGCGCTGGTGCCGAACCGTCTGCCCGGCCTGGCCAAGGTGAAGGCGTCGGTGGTGGCCGGCGCCGACAAGTACGTGGCCATTCAGAAGCAGCACCCGTACGGCGTTCCGTACGCGCCCGCCGGCAACATGTGGGACTGGGGCTCGAACAGCACCATCCTCAACAACATGGTGGTCATCGCGGCCGCGCACGAGCTGACCGGCCGTGACCGGTACCGCGACGGCGTGCTGACCGGGCTCGACTACATCCTCGGCCGCAACGCGCTGAACATCTCCTACGTGACCGGGTACGGCGAGGTCAACTCGCACAACCAGCACAGCCGGTGGTACGCCAAGCAGCTCGACCCGGCCCTGCCCAACCCGCCGGTCGGCACGCTCGCCGGTGGCGCCAACTCCTCCATCCAGGACCCGTACGCCCAGAGCAAGCTCACCGGATGCGTCGGGCAGTTCTGCTACATCGACGACATCCAGTCCTGGTCGACCAACGAGCTGACGATCAACTGGAACGCGCCGCTGGCGTGGATCGCGGCTTACGTGGCGGCCCTGTAAAAGGGGTCGCTGACGCGGCGCGGGTGAGCATAGGTTGACGCAATGTCGTCCGAAGCCGCCCGCGCCGCCGAAATTCTGAGCCAGCTCGCCACGCCGTTGCGTCTGCGGGCCTATTCGGAGCTCGTGCACCGCGGCCAGGAAGGCGCGACGATCGCCGAGCTGGCCTACATCCTGGACGTTCCCGTGCAGACCGCCGGCGAGACCCTGGCCCGGCTGGTCGGCGCCGAACTGGCCACCGGCACGGGCAACGGGGTCTACCGGGCGTCGCCGGGGCAGTTGCGCGAGGCGGCCCAGGCGCTCGACCGGGCCCAGCCGATCAACGCCTACCTCGGGTACTATCCCCAGCTGCGGGGCAACTTCACGCACGGGCGCCTGAGCACGATGCCGCCGACGATGAGCGAGCGCTACATGATGCTCGGCGAACTGCTGTCACGCTTCCTGGCGATCGAGGGCCTGCACCCCGAACACGAGATCAACCGCCGGTTGGCCGAGGTGACCGACGACGTCGCCGCGGCCCGCCGCATGCTGGTCGAGACGGGCTGGCTGGAACGCGATCAGGCGGGCACCACGTACGGGGCCGGGCGGCTCGTCCCGCAGCAGGCGGGCCCGGCCTGACCGTCCGGCCCACTGTCCCGTGCGGGCGCTACGGCCTCAACCCCCGCCCGGGCCGCCGGCACCCCCGGTTCCGTCCCGGTGCGGTTGTCACGGTTGCCGAGGCGTACGGGATCGGGCTGTTGGTGATCTTGGTTGTTGGGTAACAGTGCGGGCATGGCGCTGCCGATCGAGGACTACGCGATCATCGCGGACACACAGACGGCCGCTCTGGTCGGGCGTAACGGGTCGATCGACTGGCTCTGCGTGCCCCGATTCGACTCCGGGGCGATCTTCGCCGCGCTGCTCGGCGACGAGGAGAACGGGCACTGGACGCTCGCCCCGGCCGGCTCGTTCACCGCCCGCCGCCGCTACCGCGACGAGACACTGGTGCTCGAGACCGAGTTCGAGACCGACGGCGGCGTGGTCCGGGTGATCGACTTCATGCCGCCGCGCACGGAGTCGCCGTCGGTCGTGCGCATCGTCGAGGGGGTGCGCGGCGAGGTCGAGATGAGCTCGGTGCTGCGGCTGCGCTTCGACTACGGCCACGTCGTCCCGTGGGTCTACCGCGAGCAGGGCGCGCTGGTCGCGGTGGCCGGGCCCGACGCGGTGTGGCTGCGCACGCCGGCCTCGTGCCACGGCGAGAACCTGGCGACCCGGTCCGACTTCACCGTCCGCGCCGGCGACCGGGTGCCGTTCACGCTGACCTGGCGCCCGTCGCATCTCCCGCCGCCCGCGGCCGAAGATCCGGTGCACCAGCTCGGCGTCACCGAGGGCTACTGGCGTGGGTGGGTGTCGGCCTGCACCTACGAGGGCGAGTGGCGGGACGCGGTCGTGCGCTCGCTGCTGACCCTCAAGGCGCTCACGTACGCCCCCACCGGCGGAATCGTCGCCGCGGCGACCACGAGCCTGCCCGAGAAGCTGGGCGGCGTCCGCAACTGGGACTACCGTTTCTGCTGGCTCCGCGACGCCACCATCACGCTGCAGTCGCTGCTGTTCAGCGGCTTCCAGTCCGAGGCCACGGCCTGGCGCAAGTGGCTGCTGCGGGCGATCGCCGGAAACCCAGCCGAGCTGCAGATCATGTACGGCGTGGCGGGCGAGCGGCGCCTCGACGAGTACATCGCCGACTGGCTGACCGGCTATGACGGCAATCCCGTACGGATCGGGAACGCGGCCGCCGAACAGTTCCAGCTCGACGTCTACGGCGAGGTCATGGACGCCCTGCACCAGGGCCGCCGCGCGGGCCTCAAGGCCGACGACCCGGCGTGGGGCCTGCAGTGCAAGCTGATGGAGTTCGTCGAGGAACACTGGCGCGACCCCGACGAGGGCATCTGGGAGGTCCGCGGCGGTCCGCAGCAGTTCGTCCACTCCAAACTGATGGCCTGGGTAGCGGCCGACCGCGCCGTCAAGGCCGTGGAAGAGTTCAACCTGGACGGCCCGATCGATCGGTGGCGAGCGCTGCGATCCGAGATAGCCTCCGAGATCCTGGCCAAAGGCTACGACCCTTCCCGCCGTACGTTCACCCAGTACTACGGCTCCTCCGAGCTGGACGCGGCGCTGCTGATGGTCCCGCTGGTCGGCTTCCTGCCCGCCGACGACGAGCGCGTCATCGGGACTGTCGAGGCGATCGAGCGCGAGCTGATGGTCGACGGCTTCGTCCAGCGCTACACCCAGCACCCGCAAACCGACGTCGACGGCCTGCCGCCGGGCGAGGGCGCGTTCCTGGCCTGCACGTTCTGGCTGGCCGACAACTACGCCCTGATGGGCCGCCACGACGAGGCCCGCGAGACCTTCGAACGCCTGCTGGCCCTGCGCAACGACGTGGGCCTGCTGTCCGAGGAGTACGACACCGAGGCCGGCCGCCTGGTCGGCAACTTCCCCCAGGCGTTCAGCCACGTCCCGCTGATCGACACGGCCCGCACCCTGACGGCCGCACTGGCGCCTACCGAGGCTCGGGTGGCTGAGGGGCTGCGCTGAGCTGGTCGTAGGCGGCGCGGGCCTGGGCGGCAATTTGAGGGCAGTCGTCATAGGTCAGCTCGGCGAGGGCCGACAGGCTGACGAGCCACTGCACCCGGGCAATGCGTCGAGCCGCCAAGACGCGCACGGACAGCTCGTCCTGCGGTCCGGACACGCCGACCGCCAGCCGAACGTGGACCGGAGCCGTGACCCGGTCGGCCCTTGGGCTCGTTTCTCGAACCAACTTCAGGGCGGCCCGAGCCGTCATCCCTCGGCGGGCTAGCCGGGCAGTCAGGAGTCCAACCGTGAGTTCCTCCTCGACTGGCTGCTTCCCACCCCGGCGGAGCCAGGACTTGGCCCGCTTCCACAACGAGGGGGGCTCGGCCTCGACGGTCGCCTCCCGCAGCGGCAGTAGTGGTGGTGGGACCTCCAACGGTGCCGTCCAGTCATCGACGCCCGAACGCTCATGCCGTGGGGTGGTGGCGCCCTTCAACCGGCCGCGGCGACCCGGGTCATGTCGAAGCTCTTGGAGCAGATGGGCATCCGCGAAGGGGTCGTGCACGATCGCCAGGAGTGCCGGAACGGCCTCGGCCTGGGCGATTCGGCCGGCCAGTTCTAGACGATGCGTTCCTGGCATCCGGGTGTCTCGCGCCAGCGCATCGAGCACGAGGACACCCGCTGACGGATCCACCTGGGCGAAGTCAAGAGCAATATCGCGTCGCCGGTCCGGGGTCAGCTCGGGGTCGGCGACGACGGACAGCAGCAACGGGACTCCCCGCCCAGCATGGACGCCAGCCACGGTGATGGCCGAGCGAGCCCGCAGATCCACGCTGAGGTCGCGGTCTGCCGCCAACTCCTCCAGCGCGGCGAGTCCGGCCCGCTCGTCGATGTCGAGAAGCCGGGATCCGAGCCAGGACCGCCAGGACGGGTCGAAGGTCGGGTCGCGCGCCGCAATTGTCATGGCACGCGTCGCCGCGTCCGGGTCGATCCACGCGAGTTCCGTCGCCGCCTCGACCCTGGCGGCCGACCCCACGCCCGGATCAAGAGCGAGTCTGGCCACCACCAGCACCCCTTGCGGGAGGTCGAGGTCGAGGAGGGTGAGTGCCGCTCGGAGCCGGGCGTCGTCCGCGGCCGTCTCATCGGCCGCCACAACGGCAAGGGCGGTTGCCGCGGGCTCAGGCTCATCCGCGCCGAGAAGCTGAGCTGCTTGCACGCGATCGGTCGCGTCGCTCCAGCCGTCGACGGCTATCCTGATAAGGGCCTCGTTCGCCGCTTCGCGGTTGAAGTCTCTCAGGCGCGTAGCCGCCCAGATCCGATCGACCGCGGAGATCAGCTGGTCGTTGGCGATCTGGCCCATCACGTCGACCCCACGAGGATGCTCCAGGTCGGCGAGCGACTCTGCCGCCCACCGGCGGTAATACGTCGGAACCGTGGGATCCTCGGCCAGGCGGACGATGGCCTCGGCGAACTGGCCGGACTGAATCTCCGTCAGCCGGTCCTCAGCCCACCGTCGCATCTCCGGGTCATGGCCGGGCTCGGCGACGACGGCCGACAGCCCGCGGCGAGCAAGGACAACCTGTTGGCGGAGCTCGTCGAAGGCCCATCGCCGGAAGCGCATGTCGAGGGCGGGGTTGGCCGCCAGCCGGGAAGCCAGCCGGACCAATTGGTCCGGGTTGGCGTCGGCCATCGCCTCGAGTAGCGCGACCGCATCGGGAACAGAGGTTTCCGGCGCTGCCGCCATCTCGTTCCAGAGGCTCTCCGCCCGCCCGTAGTCGAGAGTCGCGAGGTTACGGAGCGCCCCCAACCTGATCGACAGTTGCGGGCCGGTTCGATAGGCGTTCTCCGCTTCGGCGACTGCAGCCCGCCGCACTGTCTCGTCGACGGGCACACCATCATTGAGCAGGTCAGCGACCAGATACTCCATTCCTGCGACGGAGCGCAGCAGCGTCCGCGTCACCACGGTGCCAATCCCTGGGTCACGGCGCAGAAGAACGGCAATTCGAAACAAGGTGTAGGACCGGCCACCCTGCTGGCCGCCGAGCAAAGCGGTGAGCTTTTGTTCGGTGGGATCACCTGCCGCCTCGGTACAGGCGGCGAGGTACTCCTGGAAGGTCTTGTGAATAAAGACCAGCGATTGACCGCGTTGTACCACGAGACCACTCAAGCGGAGCACCTCGGACACCAGATCGTCCCAATCACGCTGTCCGATACCGCCGGGCTGGAAGGTCGAAAAGAGCTTCCGTGCCACCAACATGATGTCTCCGTGATAGAAGGAGGCCCTCTCCAACTCGACGGCGATCTGGGTCAGGGAGCGTTCGATGCCGATCGACAACTGGTCGATCGCGGTTGTCACGGCGGCGCCGAATCTCCTGGTCCGGACTCCAAGCCGTTCCGTCGCCGATGTGGTGTAGCGCTTGGCCAGGAACAGTTCGGTGAATCGCTCGTACAACTCGGCCCGGCTCAGCGGCAGCCGAGCCTGGGCGTCGCTGGCGAAGACGACACAGATCATGGTCGCGATCAGGGGCACCCGGGCCTGGGAACGTAGGCGGCTGCGTTCGAGCTGGTCCATGAACCGCACGGCGGCCGCACTGGGGTGAGGCACCCCGAGCGCCGTGAACCAGCGCTCCGCGAATACCGGCAACTGCTCAAACGTGAACGGCTCGATGTCATACGTTCGAAGGCCCGAACCGTGCAGCATCCCGAGCTCGGCCTCCGGCAGTTCGCGGCTGGTCACGATGAAGCGGCAGTCCGGCCGGTTCTGGATCAGGAACGAGACGGCCTGAATCGCCCGCCGACGGACCATTGGGTCGAGCAGCTCATCCAGGCCGTCCACGAGGACCAGCCAGGGCACCCCCGCGATTGGCTCCCGCTCGAACAACTCGGCTAGATCACGGTCGGCGATCCGCGACCCAGCCAGCGCCGCAACCCCGTCGGCCAGGGCCTCCGGGAAAGACTTCGCCCCGGACAACGCGTCGGCCTGCACCCACACCGGCACGAAGGGCACGTACGGCTGATCGGTCAGCCAGCCAAGGGCGGTGAGATCAACCAGGTGCCGAATCAGGCTCGACTTGCCCGCCCCGGGACCGCCGAAGATTGCCATGCCCTTCTCGTCGCGCTGGAGCACACGCTCGGCCGAGACTGCCGCACCATTGTCCGTAGCCGTGGCGGTTCGCTGCTTGGCCTGCTGCCGGAGATAGACCGTATTCAGCCTCGGCATGGTCGGCAAAGCCATCGCGTACGGGTGCTCGCGCGCGACATCCACCAGCGCGCGCAGATAGCTGCGCAGCCGTGGTCCCGCATGTCGCCACTCGCCGGCCATCAGCTGGTCGTCGTCGAGGTGCGACAGCCACGTGCGTCGGGGTTCGCGTTCAGTGTGGCCGCGCAGCCAGGGGAACCGCGCGTGCGCTTCGGCCGCGGGAACGAGCCGGGCGATCGGAGTGCCGCTGAGGTCCGAGCGCTGCAGAATTCCGCAGACCCCGCCCGTACGCCAGTTGACCACCGGGCTGCCGCTGAAACCGCCGGTCGCCTTGCCCTTCGTGGCGCGCAGTGTGGCCGGGCGGCCCTGGTGCTGCGAGGGCCCGTCGTAGACGAACCGAACCGCGTCGCCCGGCCGGTAGTTCCCGCTGGGATGTCCGTATGCCCACAGTTGATCCCCAGGCTGTACGGCCTCAGCCAGGCATGCCCAGTCGTTCTCCAAATCCTGCCCGGCCCGCAGCACGGCGATGTCGGGCCCGTCCGGACCGGGGTAGAACCAATCCTCGACGACCTCGAACGTCAGCTCCTGGCCGCGCCATCGCACGGTCGCCGCCGGCGGCACGGGATCGCCCGGCGCGCAGATCACATGCGCGCACGTCAGCACGAGCCCGGGCCCAACGAAGAACCCGGTGCCCTCGTTGCGGCCGCACGTGATCGCGACCGTGGCCACGCCCACGGCCCGGACGATGCTGTCGCGCCCGGTCACGTTCGGCTAGACCTTCGCGTCCCGGCTCCATTCCACGGTGACCTTGAACTGAGACTTTGCGCCAACCTTGCCGATCATGGCCATGAACGAGCCCGACTCGACGGCCACTTCACAGCCGAACTCGATCGCGTAGCGGGTCGCGCCGACGTCAGTCATCGTCTCGGCGATCGACGTGGTCATTTCGCGCGCGAAGCGGCCGATGCCCTTGGTGATCTGGTCGATCGAGGGCGCCCGGCCGGCGATGTCCCGCTCGGTGCCGTGTTCCAACTCCTCTACATCGAGGTCGCGAGCCTCGATGTAAACCACGACACCGTCGTCGAATTCGACAGGAACAATTCTGGTGGCCTCGATCAATGTCGCCGCCTTCATGCGCTTAACGTCCGTGTTGGCTGGACTGTACCGGCCTCTACAAAGCATCCATAGCCGCCGACCGGGCGATGGGATCTGCCGGGTGTAGTCCGTAGCTGTCCAGATTCTCCGGGATCAGAGTGCCGGGTCCGTGGGCGCGCCTGGTGAAGCCCTACCTCCACGAGCGTGCCGCGGCGGCGTACGTGTCGTCCGGGATGTTGTTGAAGGCCACCGCGACGAGGCACCTGCGATTCTCACCGGCGGCGCCGACGGTCTGCGGGCCGCGGGCTGCCACCTTCTAAGTGGTCGGGCTGGACGCGACCGACGACGTCACGATCTGGGTGACGGAGGCCTGGGACTCCAAGACGGCGTCGCGGGCCCCGACCGAGGCGCGCGTCGCCGAGGGGCTGCGCTGACCGTCCGGGATTGTCCGGGGTTGCCGTGCCGAATGGAGTGCCTGGTTAGCGTCAGGCCATCCAATCCACGGGGGTGAGTTCCGATGCGTCTTTCCATGACTAGTGCGCTGGCGGTGCCGGCGATCGTGACGGCCGCGGCGGTGGCCGGCCTGGCCGCGCCGGCTCAGGCGAGTCCCTATCCGTGTACCTCGATCGGGACGGCGGGTAACGAGCTCTGCATCCAGCAGATCAACGGCAACACCGGCGTGAACATGTGGTACTGGAAGCGGGCCGGCAACCCGGTGACGGTCCGGTTCAGCTACCGGACCAACCTCTCCAATGCGTTCACTCACTGGGACAACGGCTGGTTCACGGCCAGCCGGGTCAACCAGTACTCGTTCGCCTGGAACGGCACCAACCCCGGCGCCTGCCTGATCGGCACCCTGCACGTCTCCACCGGAGAGAATTACACCGTGTCGAGGTGCCGCTGAGACCGGCCGGGCCCGGTGGCGGCCGGGCCCGGTTCGCGGGTCACCCCTTTCCATCGCTTCGTGTCTATGATGGATGTGTGGTTGAACGCGTTCAAACAAGTAGCCTGCGTTGGTGGACGTTCGCCACCGTGCTGGTGGCCGTGGTCCTGCGGGCTCTGGTCAGCGTGGGCACCTTTTTCGTGGCCGGGCCGCTGCTGGGGCTGGCCGCGCTCCCGCTCTGGTTCACCTTCGGGGCCGCCGCGCCGCTGATCGAATATCCCGCCGCCGTTGTCGCCGCAGTGGCCGGACTGGTGGTCGCGATCCAGGCCGGCGGCGGCCGGCCCCGGGCGGTTGGCCGGGCTCGCTTCCTGGCCGTGTTCGTCATTGCGGACACGGCGCTGTATCTGACGTCGTTCCCCGTGGGCCTCGTGCTGCTCGAGATCGACGACCCCTCGTACGTGGGGCTGCTCTTGATCATCGGAGCCGCGAACGGCATCGTGGTCCTTGGAGCCGTCGTCATCCTGCGCCGCGCGAGAACCGTCGCTCGCCGGCAAGCGCGTCTGGCCGGTTCCTATGTGCGCAAGCCGCGCCGGTGACGGGGGCTCACCTCAGCCAGCGCGCCGCGGCGGCGTACGTGTCGTCCGGGGTGTTGTTGAAGGCGATCGCCGAGCCCGGCGCGTGCCGGCGCACCAGGTTGATGACGCGCTCGAACAGCTCCAGGTCACCGCGGATGCCTCCACCGACGACGACCACAGGCCAATCCTGCTCGCGAAGCGCCGCCGTCACCACCGCCTCGATGTCGTCGCTGCCGTCCAGCCCGACCAGGCACTTGCGCGCGCCGACGCCCGCCTCGGCAAACCGCGCCATCCCGATGGCGATGCCCTCGGCGACGGGCGCGGGATCCCAGGGGCCGGGCACCCGGAACGGGTCGAGTCCGATCACCAGCACCCGAGCGTCGTCATCCACCCCGACAACCTACGCCGGTTTCATCCACTCGGTGCTTGGCCGGCCAGCACACGGAGTCGCCGGGTCGCATACTCCGCAGCGGAGATGACACCCAATCCGGCGTATCGCCCTTGGTCGTCGCAGCTGAAGCCGAGGGCGAAGCTGGCGACCGTGTCTTCCAGCCCGACCCAGGTGACCAGCACGTGCTGCGGCGCGGGGTCCTGGATCGTTCCGGGATGGCCGTGCCACAGCCGATCACCGAGGGGAGCGGGGTCTCCGAGTCCTACGACCAGGAAGTCAAATGTCGTCACGTCGAGGTATTCGACGAACAGCCCCGCCTCCAGAGTCAGGACGTCCAGCTCAGCCATGACCCGAGGCTACGTGAGGCCTTAGTCCCCGAACCCGAAACAAGCGGGCGTGCCAAGATGATCGAATGCTCTACGGATATCAGGGTTCGATGAAGACGAAGCCCGGCCACCGCGACGAGGTCGCCGCCATTCTCACCAGCGGCGCCGACGGGCTGCGGGCCGCGGGCTGCCACCTCTACGTGGTCGGGCTCGACGCCACCGACGACGTCACAATCTGGGTGACCGAGGCCTGGGACAGCAAGGAGGCCCACGACGCGTCACTGCAACTCCCCGAGACCCGGGCCGCCATCGCCAAAGCCATGCCGATGCTGACCGGCGAGTTCACCAGCCAGGAGACGCGTATCAGGGGCGGTCTGGGGGTCTGATCGGCTCGTGCGACGGCGTGGTGTGCCCCAGCCACAGGACCGTGTTCTCCGGCTGGGGGTCGGGATCGGTCGGCGCCTCGAGGACGGCCGTCATCAGCTCGACGGGCAGGTTCGGATTGGCGGCCGCGCCCTCGGTAGTTTCCGGATCCTCGAAGAGTTCCAGCACCCGCTCCAGGGACAGCCGTGCGTCGCGGGCGACCCAGCTCCGGACGCCGGGATGCTCGTCGTGACTGAGGCGTTCGATCAGCTCGGCCGGTGCGCGGCGGTCTCGCACGACGAGGGCGCGCGCGCCCCAGTGCGGTGAGTCCGCATATCGGGTCAGGTCCGCGCCGGTGATCGCCGGATGCGACAGCAACTGGCCTCGGGTAATGACGCGGGCTTCCAGGAAGACGCGCACGACGAGATCGGTCGGCACGGCCTTCTGGTTCTCGCAGAGGAGCAACCGGACCGGGAAGTCCTCGTCGGCCGCGAGCGTCGCGATCTGATCCGCGGTCAACTTTTCGTTGCAGGCCGCGCTGCGACGTAATCCCGGGTGCGCCGAGGACACGCAGCTTTGCAACAGCTCACCCTCGGCTTCGAGGACCCAGCCGAGCCGGGGCAGGCGGTCGTCCTCCGACACCTCATAACCGATCGCGGTGCGCTGCCGTTCGCTGAGCCCGGGCCGCATCGAGACGTACTTACGGACTCCCGGGTCGGGATCCGCCGACAGAGACGACACCAGGTCGTCCGGCAGATCCGGCTCGAGGGCGATGGTCACCCTCTCGTCAGCCGAGCCGCCGGTGACGATCGCGCGGGCGCGCTCGACGCTCATTGGCTCCGGTGGCGCCGCCGTGGTCAGGGCCCAGGAGGCGATCTCCTCGTCGTCCATGCCGGCCAACGCTGCTACGGCGGCGGACGACACCTCCCTCGGGTGCAGGAGCGGCAGCATCCGCCGCACCTTGGGGCGTTCGGCCAGCTTCCGATACGCCCACGCCGGCAGCGGCGGCGGGTCCACGGCGAACGGCCCCTCGAGCAGCGCCATCGCCACGGGCAAGGCCGGATCGCCGAGCATCCGTACCCGCTGTTCCACGGTCACCGCCGGGCTTTGGGCGACCATGGCCCGGAGGTGGACGTCGGGATGGGCGGCGATGATGCCGAACAGTTCGTCCGACAACTCGCGGCCGTACATGACCTCGACCATGGAGGCCGCGGGGTGTTCCAGAAGCCGCAGCACCAGCCTGTCCGGAACAGCGGGGTTGCGCGACAGCCCGCGCACCCGGGCGCGTGTCATTTCGGGGTTCCAGGACCGGTGAGCCTCGTCGACCAGCAGGGCGTCCTCCTCGCTCGCACCGTTGACAGGCACCGACCTTACGGACGCTTCCGAAGCGGGGTAACGGCCTTTCACCCGAGCGACGCGGGGCAGCGAGCGGCCTTATTATGGACGTGATTCGATCCCTGCGCCGATGGCCTTCTCGCCGCGGGGCCATCAAGCTAGGTTGTCCTCACCCCGGCCGATTCTCACAGGGAGAGTGGCAGCCGTGCGGCAAGACCATAAGACCTTCCAGTCGATCGAGGTCGGCGACGGCGGCGACGGACGGTGGGCCGCCTACGCCCGGAGCCTGTGGCCGGAGATGGAGGGCCTGCTGACCGAGGAGGGCCGCACTCCGCAGGGCGCGGACCGTGTTCGGGCACTGTTCCGTACGCACATGCCGGAACTGGTCCCGGTTCTGGACCGCCTGGCCGGCCAACTCGACCGGCCCGAGGCGGAAGCCTTCCTCACCCACGCGGCACTGCGGCCGTTCACCCAGTCCTGCACCCAGATCGGCGAGAACGGCACTCTGCTGCGCAACTATGACCTGCGGCCCGATCAGTGCGAGGGGACCATCGCCTCCTCCTGCTACCTGCGTCCCGTGATCGAAATGCAGGACATGCTGTGGGGCTTGCTGGACGGGATGAACGACGCCGGTCTCGCGGTCTCGCTCACTTGGGGCGGACGTTCCGCCTACGGACGCGGCTTCGCCATTCTCGTCGTGGTGCGCTACCTGCTGGAGACGTGCGACACCGTCGATGAGGCGGTCGGCCGGCTGCGGTCCCTTCCGGTCGCCGTCCCCCAGAACCTCACCCTGGTCGATCCCACCAAGGCGGTGACAGTGTTCGTGGGGCCGGATATGTCACCGACGATGGCGCCGGATGCCTGCGCCGCCAACCACCAGCACCTGCCGGTGACCGACGAGCAGGAACATGTCCTGCGCACGCAGGAGCGGCTGCGCGCCATTCGCGCCGCGGGTGCAGACGACGTGGCGGCGATGCTGAAGCCGCCGCTGTACCGATCCGTCGACGAGCAGGGGTCAAGAACGCTCTACACAGCCCACTACCGCCCCGTCGACGGCCGGGTGACGTACTACTGGCCCGGTGAGTCCTGGCAACAGTCTTTCGGCGACTTCACACCCGGATCCCGCACCGTGACCCTGGGCCGGATCGTCTGAGTGCTGGTGGGATCAGCGGTTGGTCAGGCTGAAGTGCATGTTCTCCTGCGGGCTTTGATCTGCCTGCTGGTGACGGCGCTAAGTACGCCATACCGTCAGGCAATTCGTACGTCAGTACTACCCATCGGCGGTCAACGTTGGTCGCCATCTGACGGCCCATTGACGGCCCGGACGGCCCACAGACGGCCCAGGATCGGCCGTCGGCTGAATCCGCGACTTCTTGACCCCCAGCAGGGTCAGAGTCAAGTGCTCACCAGTACAAGCGTTCTAAAGACCTGGTAGGAGTGGCGGTGTTGATCGGTCTGACGGGGCTTCTGGCGGTGTGGGTTGCAAGATCGTCTCCCAGATTTCTCCCAAGCGAGGGAATCGCCTACCTGAGCGGGCATCCCGTCGCGCAGGCTACGCCCGGCCGGGCCGCGCCTGCCCGGGCAAGGTGGAGCACCCTACGTCTGAACGACCTTGCCCGGGCAGGCGCGGTCTGGCTGCCTCCCGGTGTGCGATGGAGACCCGCCGAGCTTCGGCATCCCAGAGCCGCCGGGTCCAGGGCGGGTAGCCCGGCCGCCGGAGGCATGCCCCGGGTGCAGGGTCGGAGATCCTGCCCGCCGGAGGCAGGCATCTGGCGAAGACGCGTCCAGTACCGCATAGGTTGCCTATTGCTCGCTTGCCCCTACCGATTTGATGGCTACGCCAAAGACAGCGTCTTCCTCTGGATCGAGATCCGCCGCATTCTCATCGTCCGCCCGGAACGTGACCTCCGAGGCCAACTGCTCCGTCACGAAAAAGGCAAACGACTCGTCAGTGTCCTCCGCGCTGCGAATCATTCCAATGATGGCATCGTCGCAGCTGACCTCGCACTCGAAGGCCAAGGGCTCGAGCGATCCGCTGGTGATTGTCGCTGGGCCACTCCCGACCGCAGCCTGCACCCTCGCCGTCGCGGCCAAGCCGCTATTGATCGCCCCGACAACGATCTCAGTTAACTCCCACCCGGTCAGCTTGCTCTCCAGCGGCTGGTCCGGCTCCACCTGACACACGCGAAAGACGATGTCCACCATGGCATCGAAGCTATGCGATGAAGGTTGGTAGAAGCAGACCCTAATCGGATGATGGACACCGCCCGGCCTCGGACGCTCGTTGGTGGAGCAGCCGGGGCTTGTTGCGTTTACGGCGGACTTTGCGACGGTCTGCGCGGGCGGGCCGGCGCCAAGGCCGAAGGCCGGCGGCGCCGGACCCGAGCCGCGCCTTGAAGATGTAGAGAAAGTTCTCACCGTCAGATCGGTCGTTCAGAGTTTCTGTACGTCTTCAAGGCGGCCCGAACCGGGCCGCTCACGCCGCCGCCAGGGCGCGAGTCCGTCGCTTAGCTGTCGCACACGACGGCCACGCAGGCAGCCCGTCGGCTGACGTGGAAAACAGGAGAGCGGGCCTGCCGAAGACTCGCCACGGGTACGAGGTTGGGTGGAGAGGATTTGGCCGGCGGCCGACTGGCTCGGCTTAGACAGTGCTGCCGTGGCGGCTCCACCAGGACGCGGGGCAGCTCGCGGTCGTCGGTCGCCGCGGTTGGCTGCGCGAGTGTGCCGGGCCGCCCCTCCAACGTCAAGGGCGCTGGCGCGTCGCAAGCGACGGCCACAAACCGGCCGCCCTTGAGCGTCGGAGCCTCTGCGACCCTCGGGCAGGAGTCAGGAGCAGGCCGATGGCCTGCCCTCACAGGTTGCGCGCCGCCAAACCCGGCACCCGACTCGTTCATCCTTCCGGACGTCAATTCCTTCTTGACACCAAACACGCCGAAGATGCGATGCTGGCATGCATGTCGGATGACTATCTAGAGAACCTAGAGGCCAGCTTTTCGCCAATCCTATGTGACCATCGAGGGAAAGGTGCCATGGACAGGCGATCAGGAGGAATACAACGCGAACGGAGAAGTAACTAAGGACGCAGTAGAACATCATTTCTCATCAAGAGTTGCCGACCGAGTCAAGAAAATCCTGACAGAGCGGTTAGGCAGTGACCATCTGTGGATCCTACGAGAGGAAATCGAACCTGAAAGGTGACACCAAGGCTCGTCGCACCCCTAGTCGAACGTGCATGGTGATTGTTCGGAGACTTCGAGCAGGGTTCGTGCCCGCAGCGTGCCCGTTCGACAAGTAAGCAGAGGATAACAACGGCATCCGTTACGCACTTCCCGTCCCGCCTATCAACAGCTCACACGGGTCTGCTGCACCGGCAGGTGACAGTTCAAGTCACGCGGCCTGACTGGCCGGTGGGGTCATGATGGTCTCGTACTCGATAGGGGTCAATCGGGCTAGGGATCGTTGGCGTCGGCGGCGGTGGTAGGTCCGTTCGATCCAGGTCACCATTGCGGTCCTCAATTGTTGCCGGGTGGTCCAGGTTCGGCGGTCGAGGACGTTGTTCTGCAGCAGGCCGAAGAACGATTCCATGGCGGCGTTGTCGCCGGCGGCGCCGACTCGGCCCATCGACCCGATCATGTGGTGCTGGTTCAGGGCGCGGACGAACTTTCGGCTGCGAAATTGCGACCCGCGGTCGGTGTGCAGCACGCAGCCGGCCACGTCACCGCGTCGGGCGACGGCGTTGTGGACCGCGTTGACCGCCAGCCTGGACTTCATGCGTGAGTCGATGGAGTAGCCGACGATCCGGTTCGACCACACGTCTTTGACCGCGCACAGATAGAGCTTGCCCTCAGCCGTGCGGTGCTCGGTGATGTCGGCCAGCCACAACCGATTCGGGCCGTTGGCGTTGAAGTCGCGCTTGACGAGGTCGTCATGCACCGGCGGGCCGACCTTGCCGCCCTTACCCCGTCGCCGTTTGCGGCTGAACGCGCTCCACCAGCCCATGCCGGAGCAGATCTTCCAGGCGGTGCGCTCGACCATCGGCTGTCCGGCGGCGCGGGCTTCGTCGGCTAGGAACCGATAGCCGAACTCCGGGTCATCACGGTGCGCGTCCACGAACGCGTTCGCGCGGTAAGCCGCAACGAGTTCGGCGTCGGTGACCGGCCGGGCAAGCCACCGGTAATAGGGCTGACGAGCGATATTCAATACCCGGCACGTCACCGCCACGGCAATTCCGTCGGCGGCGAGCTCGCTCACGAGCGGGTAGAGCCTTTTCCCGGCAGGTTCGCCTGCGACAGATACGCCGCGGCCCGGCGCAGCACTTCGTTCTCCTGCTCCAGGAGCTTGATCCGCTTACGCGCCTCGCGCAGCTCGACCGCATCGCTGCCACTGACACCGGGTTTGACGCCGCCGTCGGTGTCGGTCTGGCGCAGCCACTTGAACAACGTCATCGGGTGGACCCCGAAGTCCTTAGCGATCTGCTCGACCGACACGCCAGGGCCCCGATCACGAGCGACCCGCACGACATCGTCGCGAAACTCCTGAGGGTAAGGCTTGGGCACAGCAACATCCTTCCAGCTCGCCATCACGGCAAGCCATCTCAGATGTCACCTATCGGTGCAGCAGACCCCACCGGTCGAGCGCCTTACTCAACATGATTCCCCAAGCTGACAGTCCTTGGACGACGCTAGACACGGTTGTAGGACAGAGGAATCATGCGTGACTGCTGACCGGAGCGTTTGTCGTGCCAGCGAACAAGTGCCTGCCGCGCATCCCGCGTTGCGAGTGATCGATTGAGCGTCAGGTACAACGACTGATTCGGCAACATCTCACCTACGGGCATCTTGGGCCGAACGCCGAGATGTCAGGCTCTGTCACCTCAAGGGACATCCCATCCTCATCGAAGACTTGGACTTCGACCTGCTTCATGATGGCCGGCCCTTGGTTCGTGATGAGGAGTCGAACTTCGTTCGATGGTCCCGACTTCAGTTGGGCTTGAACTAGGTCAAGCTGCGCCCTCGGCGTGGCCGTCCTGTCTTTGAGCCAAGTGCGTGCTACGCCTAGAAAGAGGTTGAGGATGCTGACCGCAAGACCTAGCCATGCTGCAACGATCGTCGCCTTCATGTTTGGCAGGCTAGGTCATCGTTGCGCCAGGCGTGAGTGACTAACTGGGTGACAACCGTCGATGAGGGCAGCGGACGTCTGTGGACGCCGACGGACTGATTCATGCAGGCTAACGGCATGTTGACCAAGCTCATCCAAGATTGCAAGTTGCCTGGGGGTCAAGTGCGTGAGGCGGTGGCAGATGGCACCGGGCGCTCTAAGGAAAACCTTGCGAAACCAACTATGACAAGCTTGCGTGGGGCGCGTTTTTGCCGTCGGAAATAGGTCTTCCTTATTTCAGCGCTAGCCTCATAAGTCAATTGCACCATTGCTGGATGTGTCTCTTCGAGCTTATTCAAGTGAGCGGCACGGGGCCTCGGTGTTCGCCTCATGACGAGTATGACCGTCTGGCCGGGGTGAATTACCGTTGGCCCACTACCTGTCAATCCCACTGCATTCCAACTAATGCCTGGGGGGAATACGGCAAGCCATGCGCTTGCCTGGTAGACGATGAGAATTCGAGTGTCGACGATTGGAACACTGGAGTCGTTGACTACGTGCACCGCCGTTAATCCGTCTTCAGCCACGGACCAGACCCGAACTGAGTTCCTGTCAGCTCGTCGGCGTCTCGCGATCTCATTCATGTAGACCACAAGGGCTACGGTGGCGGCGGCCGAAGTACCAAGCGCCTCAACGGCACTCCAACCGGGCCAGGACCAGAACGAGGCAGGCAGCACGAGATCGACGATAGTGCATGCTCATCTGAGCCTGGCCCGACGTCAGCGAGCAGCTGTGACAGCAACGCTGACAGCAACCGACCCGGATGGTCTCGGCTAACGCGACGCACCGGTGGACGGCTTTCCGAGGTCACAACCGTAAACGGACGGATCCGGACACGTCGCCCAAGACTTACAAGCGAGGGCTCATTACGAACGCCAGCGAACCCGATTGACCGCTTCTCCGCAACGTCTTCACACTCGACGCTGTGGACGCAGACCAGCGCGAAGCGATGAAGGCTCAGATCCTGGCCAAGTTCGAGCCGTGGCGCATCCGAACAACACTCGGCTTCGCCGGCCTGTACCAGCTCGCCCATCAGATGATCGAGATCGCCGTGGTCGATGACGTACGGGGCTTCTACATCAACCCGTTCGTCGAGCCGGCGACAGCTAAGGACAAGGTTCGATATGCGCAAGCCGTGCTAAGCCTCCACCCGAAGGGCAAGGTGTTCCCTGCGTCTCTGACGTGGTTGCTGAACGGCGGTGCCGTCACCGAGGCGCAGGCCGACCAGCTTACGGCCATCTACAGCCACCGCAATGACCTCGCCCACGAGCTCTTGAAGTATCTGGTCGATCCCGCCTTCGAACCTGACATGGACCTCTTCAGAGACGCCATCGAGATCTTGAGCGCCATCCGGCAATTCTGGATCCAGATGGAGATCGACATGGGCAACTTCGAGCACCTCGGCGAAGTCTCCACCAGCGACGCGAGGTCGCCGTACTTGACTATCCTCGGCATGTGCATCAATGCCTACATGGAGGGCATCGACATCGAGGTGCAGCACCTCAAGCGCCGGACTGCCGAAGGCGCCCAGTAGGCCCACCTCTCCTCGCTAGAACAAAGGTTCGAGTAGGTCAATTTGAACTGGCTTACGCATGACACCGGTCCTCGGCCAGGTGGCGCATGCCCGCCGAAGTCTCGGTATTCGCCGAACGATGGCTACGTACGCACCGGTTCGACGAATCGGCGAGAGGACCTGTGCGCGCTCGGGTCCGCAAGCACATCATCCCGTTTTTCGGTCGGCGGGGCATCGGAACCGTCCAGCCCAGCATGGTGCTGGAGTGGGACGCGGCGCTGATTGAGAAGAAGCTCGCCGCCAACACCCGGGCCGTGCTTTTCGCTCACCTCAGCGGGATCTTCACCGCCGCCGTCGACGACGGGTTGATCCCGAAGAATCCGTGCTCGGCGCGGTCGGTTTCAGCTCCGACGCCTAATCTTCCGAAGATTGTGCCGTGGGATATGGCCACAGTCACGGCGATCCGCGGCGGTCTGCGGCCGCGTTACCAGCCCGTGGTGGACATCGGGGCCGGATGCGGTGCCCGCCGCGGAGAGATCTTCGGCCTCTCGCCGGACGACTTCGACTTTGACGGTGGCTGGCTGACCATCCGGCGGCAGGTTAAGCGTGTAGGTGCCCAGATGGTGTTCGGGCTGCCGAAGAATGACAAGGAGCGGAGGGTGCCTCTGCCCGGCTCGGTTTCGGACGCCGTCCGTGCGCACCTCGCGGCCTATCCTCCAGTGGATATCACGTTGCCCTGGGAGGACCCGCGGCATGGCCGGCAGGTCACCGTTCCGCTGCTTCTGACGACGACGTACGGCACTGTGGTCCGGCAGCACGTGTTCGCCACGACCGCGTGGCACCCGGCCCTCCGGCGTGCGGGTGTGGCGGTCGAGCGGGTCAACGGGGTGCACGCCCTTCGGCACTTCTACGCTTCAGCGCTGCTGGATGCTGGAGAGAGCATCAAGGCTGTCGCTGAGTGGCTGGGGCATGCCAACGCGGCTTTCACGCTCCGCGTGTACGCGCATCTGATGCCGGAGAGTCCCGGCCGTGCCCGGCGGGCTTTGGATGCGCTGTTTACCGGCCCGGATGGCTTCAACGGCCCAGCGACGGCCCAGCGGTAGAGAGGATCTACGTATGCGCAGGTCATCAGCGGTTGGTCAGGCTGAAGTGCATGTAGTCCTTCAGGCTTGTCCAGCGCCCGCCCCAATAGAAGTCGTTCCAGGTGAAGGCACGCGCGGCCCCCTCGGGGTGGAGCATGCCGATCAGGTAGCGGCCGCGCTGCAAGTAGAACTGGCTGCCCGCCGGGGAGACGGAGCGGCCTCGGATCATCGGGTTCTGGAACGGGTTGATGTCGATGGCTGTGCCGGTGGCGTGTTCGGACCAGACCTTTGTTCCGCCGACGGCGCGGCAGTTGTAGGCGGCGGTCACGGTGGCCATGTTCGATTCGGTGGGGTGGTTGATGCTCATGGGGGCCATGCCCATGATGCGGAAGCGCCAGCGGTAGAGGGTGCCGAAGACCTGTTGGGCCCGGGCGGCCACGTCCTTGCGGACGACCACGCTGCCGTCGTGGTAGGCGCCGTTGAAGTCGATGTAGGAGACCCATACCCGGCGCAGGTTGATGGGGAGCACCGGGCAGCGCTTGAGCGGGTTCCAGTTGACCGAGCCGGCGGTGACGGGCTCGATGCGCGTACGGAAGGGGGGAAGTGGGATGGCCGGGGGGTTGAGCCGCAGCACCGCGTCGACCTGGACGGGGGCGCTGACGGGGACGCCGTTCCAGGAGGCCAGGTCGGTGGGGCTGACCCCGCGTAGCGCGGCGATGTAGGCCAGGGACTCGCCCGGGCGGACCACGTGCCAGACCGTTGCTGCTGCTGCCCCGGCCGGGGTGGGGGCGAGGACCGGCAGGAGCAGCAGGGCGGTGAGGACCGCGATCAGACGTTTACGCACGGCTACAGACCGTACGAAGGGTCCCGGGCGGGTCGCAGCGAAACGCGAAAATCAGGCCAGCGCGACGGGATTCGGCGACAGGGTGACCCGTACGGGCGTGCCGGGAGTGAGAGACGCTAGGCGGTCGGTCGCCACCTGGGCCACCACCAACTGTTCGCCGACGGTCACGGTGACCTTGCTGATCGGCCCCAGAAAGCTGGTCGTCAGCACCTTCCCGGCGCCGTCCGCGTCCGGGGTGACCTGCACAGACTCGGGCCGGATGAGGGCCGTGACCGACGACTGGGACGCCGGGGAGAGCAGCGGCAGACGCGTGCCCAGAACCTCGACCTCGCCGTCGATGACGGTGCCGGGCAGCCGGTTGCTCAGACCCACGAATTCGGCCACGAACGGCGTCGCGGGGGTGAGGTAGATGTCGGCCGGCGCGGCCAGCTGCTCGAGCTTGCCGGCCCGCATGACACCCACCCGGTCGGCCACGGCCAGGGCCTCCTCCTGGTCGTGCGTGACGAACAGCGTCGTCGTGCCGACCTCGGTCTGGATGCGGCGGATCTCGTCGCGCAGCTGCACCCGCACCTTGGCGTCCAGCGCCGACAGCGGCTCGTCGAGCAGCAGGACGCTCGGCTCGATGGCCAGCGCGCGAGCCAGGGCGACCCGCTGTTGCTGCCCGCCCGAGAGCTGGTGAGGGTAGCGGTCGGCGAACGGGGCGATCCCGACCAGCTCGAGCATTTCCTGCGCCCGGCGCGAGGAGCGCGAGCGTCCCCGCAACGACAAGCCGAACGACACGTTGGCCAGGGCGGTCAAGTGCGGGAAGAGGCTGTACGCCTGGAAGACCATGCCCATGTCACGCCGGTTGGCGGGCAGCCCGGTGACGTCCTTGCCGCCGACCAGGACCTGCCCGCTGTCGGCGTCCTCCAGGCCGGCCAGCACGCGCAGCGCGGTCGTCTTGCCGCAGCCGGACGGGCCCAGCAGCGCGACGAACTCACCCGGCTCGATGGCCAGGTCGAGGTGGTCGAGGGCTTGCGTGGTGCCGAACGAGCGGCGCAGCCCTCGCAGATGTACGGCGACGCCGGTCATGTCAGGGTCTCCTTCGAGGATCGGCGTCGCCCGCCGAGCAGGGACAGAAGCAGCAGCAGGACGAAGGCGAGCAGCAGCGCCGTGAGCGACACGGCAACCGACATGGTCGCGCTGCTCTTGCCCAGGAAGTTGATCGCGACCTGCAGGTTGGTCCGGTTGAGCAGCGACGCGATGGTGAACTCGCCGAGCACGAGCGCCACGGTCAGGAACGCCGCCGACAGCACCGCCGAGCGGATGTTGGGCAGCACCACCCGCCACATCACGGTGCCCCAGCCGGCGCCCAGCGAGCGGGCCGCCTCGGCCAGGGTCTTCACGTCGATGGCGGACAGCCCGGCGTCGAGGGCGCGATAGGCATAGGGCAGAACGAGGACCGTGTACGCGAACACGAGCGTCAGCGACGAGCCGCCCAGGAAGTACGTGACCCAGGCGTACACCGGCGCCAGCCCCACGACCAGCACGATCGCCGGGATCGTCAACGGCAGCAGGCAGATGAACTCGACCAGCCGTCGCAGCCGGGGCAGCCGCAGACGAACCCAGACGGCCGTCGGAACGAGCAGCACGAGCATGAGCACGGCGGTGAGCGCGGCCTGCAGCAGCGAGTTGGTGATGCCCTCGGCCAGCGCCGGATAGCGTTCGCTCAACTCCGGCCAATTGACCAGCAGCGGCCACGTCTCGGAGTCGCGGGTGGAGAACTCGACCATCGCGACCAACGGCAGCAGGAAGAAGACGCCGAGAACGATCAGAACCGTCCAGCGGAACGCGCGTTGTCTGCGCGCACGCCGCGCCACTACCCCAGCCATCTGGACGTCCGTTTCTGGAGCAGTGTGTACAGCGCCATCACCACGGCCACGACGACGACCATGCCGAGCGCCATCGCCTTGCCGACGTTCTGCTGGCCGAGCAGGACCTCGCTGGTGAGCGCGCCGCGGATCTGCAGCGGCACGAGCGGGCTGCCCTGGCTGACCAGGGCGGCCGCGGTGGCGTACGCGGAAAAGCTGTTGGCGAAAAGCAGCAGGGTCGAGCCGAGGAAAGCGGGGGCGAGCAGCGGACCGGCCACCTTCGTCCAGTACTGCCAGGTGGTGCCGCCGAGGCTCTCGGTCGCCTCACGCCACTGCGGACGGATCCCGTCGAGCGCGGGCAGGAACACGATGACCATAAGCGGAATCTGGAAGTACGTGTAGACGAGCGTGAGTCCGGGCAGCTCGAACAGCCAGACGCCGTTCTCGAACAGGTCCACGTTGAACGTGTCCTGCAGCCACACGGTGATGAACCCGGACAGGCCGATGGTGGCCAGGAACGCGAACGCCAGGGTGACGCCGCCGAACTGGGCGAGAACGCCGGCCGCCGCGGTCACCGTCCGGCGCAGCACGCCCTCCGGTTTCGCGGTGGCCAGGGCGTACGCGAGAAGGGCACCCAGGACCGCGCCGACCAGCGCGCTCATGGCCGAAAGGGCGATGCTGCGCCCGAACGCATCGAGGACGACCTGGTTGCCCAGCGCCTTGACGCTGTCGAGCGAGAAGCCGCCGTCGTTGCCGGCGAAGGCCCCGATCACCACGACCAGCGTCGGGATCAGCAGAAAGATCGTCACGTACGCGAAGAACGGCACCGTGCCGAGCAGGGAGGTGACGCCCCGCAGGCGCGGCCGCTTGGCCACACTCCGCGGGGCGGTGGCGGCGACCTCAGCCAACGGTCTTGGCCCAGTTCGCCGACAGGTATTCCTTGGCCTTCGTATTCTGGGCCTCGGTCGGGATGACCGGCGTGCCGTCGACCTTGGGCAACGCCTCGAACGCGGCCTTGTCGATCGTTCCGGCCTTCTCCATCGCCTCGGCGCGCACCGGGCGGGCGCCACCCTTGAGCCACAGGTTCTGACCGTCGTCGGAATAGAGGAACTCCTGCCACAGACGGGCGGCGGCCGGGTGCGGGGCGTCCTTGTTGATCGCCTGCACGTAGTACGACCCCAGCACCGCGCCGTTGGGCACGAAGGTCTTCCAGGTCTTGAGCTTGGTGGCCTCGGCGGCGTTCAGGTAGTCCCAGTCGAACACCACGGGGGTCTGACCGGACTGGATGGAGGCCGAGTCGGGGTCGACCGGCAGCAGGTTGCCCGCCTTCTTGAGCTGGCCGAAGAAGTCGACGCCGGGCTTGATGTCCTCGACGGTCCCGCCCTTGGCGATCGCGGCCATCTGTACGCCACCGAACGCCGCGCCGGCCTGGGTCGGGTCGCCGTTGAGCGCGACCTTTCCCTTGTACGCGGGCTTGAGCAGGTCGTCGAGGCTGGTCGGGGCGGGCACCTTGGCGCTGTCGTAGCCGATCGACATGTAGCCGCCGTAGTCGTTGACCCAGGCGCCGTTGGCATCCTTCAGGTCCTCTGGCACGTCGGCGAACTTCTCGGACTTGTACGCGGCGAACATGGCGACGTTGGCCGTGGCGACCGTGGCGCCCAGGTCGAACACGTCGGGCGCGCCGCCCTGACCCTTGAGCTGGTTGGCCGCGTTGATCTCGTCCTGGCTCGACCCGTCCGGCTGGGCCGAGTTCACCTTGATGCCGTACTTGTCGCCGAACGCCTTGATGATCTCGCCGTAGTTGGCCCAGTTCGGCGGCAGCGCGATGACGTTGAGCTGGCCCTCGGCCTTGGCCGCCTCGACGAGCTTGTCCAGCCCGCCCAGGTCGGCCGCGCTGGTCGCGCTCGCGGCGCCGGATCCCGACGACGCGGACTCCTTCTCGGGCGGCGAGCAGGCCGCGACCGCGGCTATGGTGGTGGCCGCCACAGCGACGGCGATCGTGCGGGTGAAAGTACGCACCGTGTTCCTCCCTCTACGCGCACCGGGCCGGTACGCGCTGGGTGATCATGAAAGTGCTTGCTTGACAGCAGGCGGCCAGAACACGTCGGCCCGGCGACATTCCGTCGCTGATCCGGCGACTCCACCAGCCGCTCCCAGCCGTCGTCGTGATCGTATAGCCGCGACCGATCGATGCATATAGCTGCACAAACGCCGAGATCAAGAAGACGCGGTAGCGCGATGGGCTGATTTACAGTCAGGCTCATGGCGGAGAGCCGGTTCGACGAGTGGACGGCCGCGAACTACGCGGTGCTGTGGCCCGAACTGTTCGAGCCGGCCCTCATCGACGCGACCGTGACCTTCCTGGGCCGCCTCGCAGCGGGCGGCCGGGCGCTGGAGTTCGGCGTCGGCACCGGCCGGATCGCCATCCCGCTGAGCGGCCGCGGCGTTCCCGTGCACGGCGTCGGGTTGTCACCCGCGATGGTCGCCGAACTGCGCGCGCAGCCCGGCGGCGCCGGCGTTGACGTGTCCGTGGGCGACTACGCGACCACGACCGTCGACGGCACGTTCTCGCTCGTATACCTGCTGCGGAACACGATCACCAACCTGACGACGCGCGACGAGCAGCAGCAGGCCTTCCGCAACGCCGCCGCCCACCTCGCACCGGGCGGGTGCTTCGTCGTCGAGAACTATGTGCCCCGGCCCGCCGAGCCACACCGGGTGATCGTCTCCACGCCGCGCCACCAGGGCTACGAGGAGTACGACGTCGACGCGCAGATCGCCGTCTCGCATCACACCTGGAACCTCGACGGCGAGGTCCACTCCTTCTCCTCGCCGCACCGGTATGTCGGCCCGGCCGAACTCGACGGCATGGCCCGCGCGGCCGGCTTGACCCTGCGCGAGCGCTGGTCGGACTGGCAGCGCGGGCCGTTCACCGCCGACAGTCCGGCCCACATCTCGGTCTGGGGCTGATCAGACTGACCGGCTGTCAATTCGTGTTACGTGAAAGCGTCCGCTCAGGTTCCCGGGAGGACCTGGCGGTCCATGTCAGCTCTATGCCTGGCATGTGGCGAAAGCGTGGGTGCAAGACCGCGTCAGAAGCCGAGGCCGTCGAGGATGCGTAAGACGATGTTGCCCTTGGTTTCGCCCTCGGCCTGCGTGGGGGAGCCGTTGAGCAGCAGGATCACGTCGTCGACCTGGGCGACCACGTCGGTGCGGCCGGACGCGGCGGCGAGCGTGCGCAGTTCGGCGGCCAGCCTCAGCAGCCGTTCGTCATCGAGGTTCACCGGGCCAGCGTAAAACGGGGGTGGAAACCCCCAGGCCGGGGCGGAGGGTTTCCGGCTTCCGGGTGCCGGCCGCGCTGCCTAGCGTCGTTCCTATGATCGAGCTACGTGAGCTGACGAAACGCTACGGCGACCGGACCGCCGTCGACGGGCTGACCGTGCGGGTGCGGCCGGGGGCCGTGACGGGCTTCCTCGGGCCGAACGGTTCCGGCAAGTCCACGACGATGCGGATGATCCTCGGCCTGGACGCTCCGGACCGGGGCGAGGCCCTGATCGGCGGGGTCCGGTACGCCGGCCTGAAGCGGCCGTTGACGACGGTCGGCGCCCTGCTCGACGGGGGCGCGTTCCATCCCGGCCGCAGTGCCCGGGCCCACCTGACCGCCCTGGCCGCCAGCAACGACATCCCCTTCTCGCGGGTCGGGCAGGTGCTGCGGACGGTCGGGCTGACCGACGCGGCGACCCGACGGGCCGGCACCTATTCGCTCGGCATGCGCCAGCGGCTCGGGGTCGCCGTGGCCCTGCTCGGCGACCCCGGGGTCCTGCTGCTCGACGAGCCGGTCAACGGGCTGGACCCGGAGGGCATCCGCTGGATCCGCGACCTGCTGCGCGGGCTCGCGGCCGAGGGCCGGACGGTGTTCGTCTCCAGCCACCTGATCGCCGAGATGGCCCTGACCGCCGACCGGCTCGTGGTGATCGGCCGCGGCCGGTTGCTGGCCGAGACGACAGTCGCCGAGCTGGCGGCGGGCGGCGACAGCCTGGAGGACGCGTTCTTCCGGCTCACCTCGCAGGACACCGAGTACCGGGGAGTGGAGGCATCGTGAAGAGCACGATTCGGATGGAATGGATCAAGCTGCGCAGCGTCCGGTCGACGTGGTGGCTGGCGATCGCCGCGGTGGCCTCGATGGCCGCGGCGGGGGCGGGAGTGGGTCTCGGCTATCGGACGCACACCCCGGTGGCGACCGCCGCGCAGATCTTCAACAACAGCCTGGGCGGCGCCATCCTGGCCCAGTTGCTGCTCGGGGCGCTCGGGGTGCTGATGGTGACCGGCGAATACGGCAGCGGGATGATCCGCTCGACGTTCGCCGCCGTTCCCCGTCGCCGGACCGTTCTGGCCGCGAAGGCGGTCGTGGGCGGGGGCGCGGCGCTCACCGCAGGCCTGGCCGCGAGTTTCGCCGGCTATCTGGCCGGGCAGCTCGCGATCCGCGGCACCGCCATCCCGGCCGCCTCCCTCGGCGACCCGACGATCCTGCGGGCGGTCCTGCTGACCGGCGTGTACCTGGCGGCCACGGCGCTGATCGGGGTGGGACTGGGAACGGTCGTCCGGCATTCCGGCGCGGCGATCGGCACGCTGTTTGCCCTGATGTTCGTCCCGATGATCGCGGCCGGGCTGTTCGGCGAGGGCGGCATCGCGGTCGGCCGGTTCCTGCCGCTGCTCATGCTGCTCAACTCGATCGCCGTCACCTCACCGATTCCCGGGTTGTTCCCGGGCTGGATCAGCGCGTCGCTGATGTGCGGGTACGCGGCGGTGGTGGTCCTGGGCGGCAGCGTCCTGATCCGCCACCGGGACGCGTGAACGGCGACAATGGACCGATGACCGCCCCGTTCAGCGCCCAGGCCCTGCGCCAGGTGGTGTTCTGCGTCGCCGGGGTGGTCAGCGCGCTCACGGTCCTGGCCGTTCCGGCGATCCTCCCGGCCGCGGGCGTCCTCGTCCTGTGGGCGACCGGGGCCTTCGCCGATCGGAACGCCCCCGTCGTCGCCCCGATCTTCCTGGTCCTGCTTCCGCTGACCGTCGCGCTCCTGGTCCTGCTGGGCCCGCGGATCGGGCGTGCGATCGGGGCGGTGAACCGTTTCCTGGCCGACCGGCTGCTGGGCGAGCATGTGGAGGCGGGCGAGCCGGGCTGGCGTGCGGCCGGGTACGCCCTGCTCAAGGTGCCGCTGGCCATACCCCAGGGCTATGGCGCGTTCTGTTACGTGTTCGGCGTGGTCAATCTCAGCTATCCCGTGTGGTGGCCGCTGTTCCGTAACCACCCGCCCGGCACGACCCTGGGCCCGGTGCACGCGCTGACGCCGTTCGGCACCCTCGGCACGCGCACGTTCGCCGGAACGTTCCTCATCGCGGCCGCGGGCCTGGCCATGCTGCTGGCCGCGCCGTGGCTGATGCGGGCCGGCGCCGCCTGGGACGTGGCCGCCATGCGCCGGCTGCTCGGCCCGCGCCGGCTCGCCCAGCGGGTCCGCGAACTGCAGGCCACCCGGGCTCAGGCGATCGACGACGCGGCCGCGATGATGCGCCGGCTGGAACGGGACCTGCACGACGGCGCGCAGGTCCGGCTGGCCACGCTGGCGATGAACCTGGGCATGGCGACCGAGAAGCTCGGCGCCGACGGCCCGCCGCCCGACCTCGCCCAGGCCCGCGAACTGGTCGCGCTCGCCCACCGTGGCGCCAAGGACGCCCTGGCCGACCTGCGCGACCTGGTCCGCGGCATCCACCCGCCGGTGCTCGACAACGGCCTCGGCGACGCGCTGGCCACGCTCGCGACGAGCAGCGCCATCCCGGTCGCGGTGAGCGTCGAGCTGCCCGGCCGGCCCGCGCCCGCGATCGAGACCATCGCCTATTTCTGCGCCGCCGAGCTGCTGGCCAACGCGGCCAAGCACAGCCGGGCGAGCCGGATCACGCTGGGAGTCGTCCGGTCCGGCGGGCAGGTGGTACTGACCGTCGAGGACGACGGCGCGGGCGGGGCCGACCCGGACGGTCCCGGCCTGTCCGGCCTGGCCCGGCGGATCGCCGTCGTCGACGGCCGGATGCGCGTGCACAGCCCGGCCGGCGGTCCGACCCGGGTCGGCATCGAGCTGCCCACAAACGTATGAACGGAGGCGACGGCATGCGGGTGATCGCGGAGGATGCCGCGACGAACGGAGGCGACGGCATGCGGGTGGTGATCGCGGAGGACGCCGCGATGATGCGCGAGGGGCTGGTGCGGCTGCTCACCGACCGCGGTTTCGAGGTGTGCGCGGCGGTGGCCGACGCCGACGCTCTGCGGTCGGCGGTGGCGGCCTTCACCCCGGACGTGGCCGTCGTCGACATCCGGATGCCGCCCACGCACACCGACGAGGGGCTGCGCGCCGCGATCGACATCCGGCGCGAGCAGCCCGGCGTCGGCGTGCTGGTGTTCTCGCAGTACGTGGAGACCCGCTACGCGACCCGGCTGCTCGCCGACCGGCCCGGCGGCGTCGGCTATCTGCTCAAGGGCCGGGTGGCCGACGTCGCCGACTTCGTGGACGCGCTGACCCGGGTCGCCTCCGCCGGGACGGCCCTGGACCCGGAGGTGGTCGGTCATCTGATGCGGGCCGGGCAGCACACGACCGGGGTGGCCGCGCTGACTCCGCGCGAGCGGGAGGTGCTGTCGCTGATGGCTGAGGGGCGGTCGAACGCGGGGATCGCGGCCGCTCTGGTGATCACGCCCGGGGTCGTGGAGAAACACGTGGCCAACATCTTCGCCAAGCTCGGTCTGCCCGCTTCGGACAGCGACAACCGGCGGGTGCTGGCCGTCCTGCACCACGTCGGCGCGGTGGGCAACTGAACCTACTCGAGGGACCAGCCCTCGAGAACCTCGGCGACGGTCACGGCCGTGGGTGGTTGCGGTGTGCTTGCGCCCGTACGCCCGAAGCGCGGCGCCGGTGCGGGCTGGGTGACCCCGTCCACGTCGACGAACGTCCCGCGCGCCCGGTTGTGCGGATGGGCGGGCGCCTCGGCGGGGGAGAGCACCGGCGCGACGCAGGCGTCCGAGCCCTCGAACACGGCCGTCCACTCGTCGCGCGTCCGGCGGCGGAAGGCGGCGGCGAAACGTGACCGCAGCACCGGCCAGCCCGATCGATCGTACGGGCCGGGAAGGTCTTCGCCCTCGAGCCCGAGCCCGGTCAGCAGGGCCTGGTAGAAGACGGGTTCGAGCGCGCCGACGGCCATGAACCGGCCGTCGGCCGTCTCGTACGTGTCGTAGAACGGCGCCCCGCCGTCGAGCAGGTTGGTCCCGCGCCCGCCCGGCCACGACCCGCCGGCGATCATCCCGTGCAGGAACGTCGTGAGCAGAGCCGACCCGTCGACCATGGCCGCGTCGATCACCTGCCCGAGCCCGGAGCGGGACCGTTCGACCAGGGCCGCGAGCACCCCGACGGCGAGCAGCATGCCGCCCCCGGCGAAGTCGGCCAGCAGGTTGATCGGCGCGTGCGGCCGCTGCCCGGCGCGGCCCAGGGGTTCGAGCGCCCCGGCGACGGCGAGGTAGTCGATGTCGTGCCCGGCCCGGGCGGCGAGCGGACCGTCCTGGCCCCAGCCGGTCATCCGGGCGTACACGAGACCGGGGTTGATCGTGTGGCAGTCGGCCGGCCCGAGACCGAGACGCTCGGCGACCCCCGGCCGGTATCCCTCGACCAGCACGTCGGCCCGCTCGGCCAGCCGCAACAGGTCGGCCCGGCCCGCGTCGGTCTTGAGGTCGAGGGTGATCGTGCGGCGGTTGCGGTCGAGCGGTCCCGGCGGCATGCCCGAGCCGCCGGGACGATCCACCCGGACCACCTCCGCGCCCAGGTCGGCCAGGATCATGCACCCGAACGGTCCCGGCGCGAGCCCGGCCAGTTCGACGACCCGGATGCCGGCCAGCGCCGTCACGCGGGCTCGAATCGGGGGCCGTAGCGGGCGGCCAGGTCGCGTGCCCGTCCCGCGAAGTCGGGATGCTGGTTGGCGAAGCGCAGCACGCCGCCGGTCCAGGCCGGGTAGCCGATGCCGAGGATCGAGCCGACGTTGCCGTCCTCGGCCGTCCGCAGCACCCCCTCGTCGAGGCAGCGCCGCGCGTCCAGGGCCTCGGCGAACAGGAACCGGTCCTTGAGGTCTTCCAGGGGCACCGCGCGCCCGGCGGGCGTCGCCATGGCCGCGAGACCGTCCCAGAGCTTTTTCGGGGCATTCCCGTACGTGTAGAAGCCGCGCCCGGCCGCCCGTCCGGGCCGATCGTGCTGGTCGACCAGGGCGTCGACCACGGCGTGGGACGGAAGCGCGGTGAAGGATTCGCCGGCCGCCTCGAACTGGCGGCGGATCCGCTGCACGAGGGTCAGGCTGACCTCGTCGGCCAGGGCCAGGGGACCGGTCGGATAGCCGGCCTGCAGCGCGGCGTGCTCGATCGACGGCGCCGGCACCCCCTCGGCCAGCATGCCGATGGCCTCGTCGAGGAACTTGCCGATCACCCGGCTGGTGAAGAAGCCGCGCCCGTCGTTGACCACGATCGGCGTCTTGCCGATCAGCCGGCCCAGGTCGAACGCCCGGGCCACCGCCGCGTCCGACGTCCGCTTCCCGACGACGATCTCCAGCAGCGGCATCTTGCCGACGGGGGAGAAGAAGTGCATGCCGAGGAAGTCGTCCGGCCGCTCGACGCCGGCGGCCAGCCCGGTGATCGGCAGCGTGGAGGTGTTCGAGGCGAGCAGGGCGTCCGGCGCCACGACCGGCAGCACCTCGGCGAAGACCGTCTGCTTGAGGGCCGGATCCTCGAAGACGGCCTCGATCACCACGTCACAGCCGGCCAGGCCGGCGGGGTCGGCGGTGGTGGTGATGCCGGGCCCGGCCGCGCGGGCGGCGAGCTCGGGGGTGACGTCCTTGACGACGACTTCGAGACCGGCCCGGGCGCAGGCCTGGGCGATGCCGGCGCCCATCATGCCCGCGCCGAGCACCGCCACCCGCCGGGCCGGCGGCACCTCGGCGCGGGGGCGGGCCAGGCCGCCGTTGACCGCGCGCATGTCGAAGAACAGCGCGCCGATCATGTTCTTGGCGATCCGGCCGGTGAGCAGCGTGATCAGGTGCCGGGTCTCGATCACCTGGGCCGTCTCGAAGCCGACCTGCGCGCCCTCGACCGCGGTGGCCAGGATCTTCTCCGGCGCGGGCAGCGAGGCGCCCTTGAGCTGCTGCCGCAGGGTGGCGGCGAACGCCGGGAGTTGCGCCGCGGGCAGCCCGCCGGGGATCCGGTAGCCGTCGCGGTCCCAGGGCTGGGCCGCGTCCGGGTTGGCCAGGATCCACTCGCGGGCCTGCGAGAGCATCTCGGCCGGGGTGGCCGCGAGCGCGTCGGCCAGTCCGTGGGCGACGGCGTCGGTGGGGCGGAAACGGCGGCCGGTGAGCAGCCAGGTCGTCAGCGCCGGGGCCAGGCCCAGCATCCGGACCGTCCGGGTCACGCCGCCCGCCCCGGGCAACAGCCCCAGCGTGACCTCGGGGAAGCCGAGCCGGGTGTCCGGCCGGTCGAGGACGATCCGGTGGTGGCAGGCCAGCGCCACTTCGAGGCCGCCGCCCAGCGCCGCGCCGTTGACGGCGGCCACGACCGGACGCCCGTACGTCTCCAGGCGCCGGAAATCCGCCTTGATGGTGCTGAGCAGCCGGAACAGGGCGGGCGCGTCCTCCCGGCCGGCGCGGGCCATCGAGGGCAGGTCGCCGCCCGCGAAGAACGTCTTCTTGGCGCTGGTCACGATCACGCCGGTGACCTGGTCGCGTTCGGCGTACAGGCGGTCGACGGCGGCCGACATCGCGGTCACGTAGGCCGCGTTCATGGTGTTGGCCGACTGCGCCGGGTCGTCCAGGGTCAGCGTGACGACGCCGTCGTCGTCGCGGGAGTAGTCGATCATCAGAGCCTCTCCAGGACGGTCGCGACGCCCATGCCGCCACCGATGCACAGGGTGACCACGGCCCGGCGCTGATCGCGCCGTTCGAGCTCGTCGAGGGCGGTGCCGAGCAGCATGGCGCCGGTCGCGCCGAGCGGGTGGCCCAGCGCGATCGCGCCGCCGTTGACGTTCACCGTCCCGGGGTCGAGGCCGAGGTCGCGGATGTACTTGAGGACGACGGCCGCGAACGCCTCGTTGATCTCGAACAGGTCGATGTCGCCGACCGTCAGACCGGCGGCGGCCAGGGCCTTGCGGGTCGCGGGGGCCGGGCCGGTGAGCATCAGCGTCGGGTCGGCGCCCGTGACGGCGGCCCCGGCGATCCGGGCGCGCGGGGTCAGGCCGAGCTCCTCGCCCACGGAGGCGGAGCCGATCAGCACGAGGCCCGCGCCGTCCACGATGCCGGACGAGTTGCCGGCGTGGTGCACGTGGTCGAGGCGTTCGAGCCAGTGGAACTTGCGCAGGGCGACGGCGTCGAAGAAGTCCGTACGGGCGAACGACGGTCGGAGCCGGCCCAGCCCCTCGACCGTGGTGTCGGGGCGGGGGTGCTCGTCGGCGGTGAGGATGTCGAGGCCGTTGGCGTCGCGTACGGGAACGATGGAGCGGCTGAAGTGGCCGCCGGCCCAGGCCTTGGCCGCCAGGTCCTGCGACCGGACCGCGTACGTGTCGACGTCCTCGCGCGAGAAGCCCTCGAGGGTGGCGATCAGGTCGGCGCTCACCCCCTGCGGCACGAAGTCGGTGGCCAGCGACGTCTCGGGGTCGAGGAACCAGGCCCCGCCGTCGGAGCCCATCGGGTTGCGCGACATCGATTCGACGCCACCCGCGACGATCAGGTGTTCCCAGCCCGAGCGGACGCGCGCGGCGGCCTGGTTGACTGCCTCGAGCCCGGAGCCGCAGAAGCGGTTGAGCTGGACGCCGGCGACGGTGTCGGGCAGCCCGGCCAGCAGCGCGGCGGCGCGCGAGAGGTCGCCGCCCTGCTCGCCGACCGGGGTGACGATGCCGAGCACGAGGTCGTCGATGCGGGCCGGGTCGAGACCGGGCAGGCGGCTCCGCAGGGCATCGATCAGACCAGTGACCAGGGTGATCGGCTTGACGCCGTGCAGCGCGCCGTCCGCCTTGCCCCGGCCGCGCGGGGTGCGGACCGCGTCGTACACGAAAGCCTCGGTCATGGTTTCGCCTCGGTTCTCCGCCGCGGGGCGTCACAGCGCACGGGCGATCAGCTCCTTCATGATCTCGTTGGTGCCGCCGTAGATCTTTTGAACGCGGGCGTCGGCGTACATGCGCGCGATCGGATACTCCGTGGTGTAGCCGTAGCCGCCGAAGATCTGCAGGCAGCGGTCGACCACCTCGCACTGACCCTCGGTCAGCCACGCCTTGGCCATGGCCGCCGTGGCCACGTCGAGCTCGCCGCGGGCGTGCCGGGCGATGCAGTCGTCCAGGAAGACCCGGGACACCCGCGTCCGGGTCGCGCATTCGGCCAGCACCATGCGGGTGTTCTGATGGCCGATCAGCGGCTTGCCGAAGGCGGTCCGTTCCTTCGCGTACGCGGTGGCGAGCTCGACGGCCCGCTGCATCGCGGCGACCGCGCCCACGCCGATCACCAGGCGCTCCTGGGGGAGCTGCCGCATCATCTGGAAGAACCCGCTGCCCTCGGTCTCGAGCAGGTGCGTCGCGGGCACGCGGAAGTCGTCGAAGAACAGCTCGGCGGTGTCGTTGGCGTGCAGGCCGATCTTCTGGAGCAGGCGCCCGCGCCGGAAGCCGGGAGCGTCGTCGCGCAGCTCGCAGACGATCAGGCTGATCCCGGCCGCCTTCTGCGCCGGGTCGGTCTTGACCGCGAGGATCAGCAGGTCGGCCAGGCCCCCGTTGGTGATGAAGGTCTTGGAGCCGCTGATCAGGTAGTCGTCGCCGTCGCGGACCGCCCGGGTCTTGATCTCCTGCAGGTCGGAGCCGCCGCCGGGTTCGGTCATGCCGATCGCGCCGACCAGGTCGCCCGAGCACAGTCCGGGCAGCCAGCGCCGTTTCTGTTCCTCGTTCCCGTACGCCACCAGATAGCCGGTCACGATGCCGCTGTGCACGGCCAGGCCGAGGCTGCCCTCGCCCACGACCATCTGCTCGTGCAGCATGACCGCCTCGTGGGTGAAGTCGCCGCCCCCGCCGCCGTACTCCTCGGGAACGCTCAGCCCCAGCAACCCGAGCGCCCCGGCCTGCCGGTAGTGCTCGCGGTCGGGGTGGCCCTGCTGTTCGTGGCGCGCCGCATGCGGCAGCACCTCTTTGACGAAGAAGGAGCGGGCCAGCTCGGCGAGGTCGTCGTGCTCGGGCTCGAGCCACGCCGGCGAGTACCCGTCCAGTCCGGGGGTGAGCATGGTCCCTACCCTTCCGAGTTATTGGCAGACTGTCAACAAGGGCGTGCAGTAAGGTCCAGACGATGAGTGTGGAGGCCGGACAGCGACGGCGTCTGGAGCCGGACGCCCGCCGGGCGCAGATCCTGTCGGTGGCCGTGCGGCTGTTCGGTGAGCGCGGCTACGCCGACGTATCGACCACCGATGTCGCCCGCGAGGCCGGGGTGGCCCGCGGACTGGTCAACCACTACTTCGGAACGAAGAAGGACCTCTACCTCGAAGTCATCCGGGTCATGCTGACCGTACCCGGGGTGGCGATCGCCGGGCTGCCCGAGGGCGACCTGCCGACCCGCATCGACGCCATCGTCGCCTGGTTCCTCGACGTCGTCTCCCGCCACAGCCGCTCGTGGCTGGCCGCCATCACGGCCGGCGGCATGGCCGGCGACACCGACGTCGACCGGGTGATCGCCGAGGCCATCGACACCGCCGCCGACGCCGTGCTGACCGCCGTCGGACAGGACACGACCGGCCCGGCGCAGCACGCGATGGCCCGCTCCTACGTCGGCCTGGCCGTCTCCACGGCCCGCGAATGGCTGCAACGCGGCGTGCTCACCCGGGCCCAGGTGCACCGGCTGCTCGCCACCACCCTGCTGACCATGGTGGAACAGGTCTTCACGGACGTCTGAGAGTTCGCCGCGCTCGTCCGTTCGGAGGGGTGTGTTCCGTCCCGGCGATGGCCACGATGAAGTATCTGCGCGCTTCACGCGGACCCATCACCGGTGCCCATACCTCTGCACGGCGGAGTCAGACATGGATTCGGAACGGTACAGCGTGGACACCCTCACCTTCGGCCCGCACTTCACGGCGGACGGGGCCGAGGAACTCAACGACTTTCTGGACGGCACCGGCCGTAAACGCCCGCTGGTGCACACCGGACGCCGCTCCGGGGGCCGGGCCGTGGTCGAGGTCCACGAGGGTGACGCCACCGACATCTTCGAGACGCTGCAGGCCGCGCGGCCCGGCACGGGCGCCCAGCGGGTCCCGCTGCTGCTCGGCGGGACGTTCAAGCTGCTGGGCCGGCACTGGGGTCACGGAACCTCGTGGTCCGAGCTCACCGGGGAGCCGGTCGACCTGAGGCCCCCGGCGTTCGCCGGCACCGCGCCTGGGGGCAACCTGCGCCGCCCGGTGATCGCCCTGCTCGACAGCGGGGTGCAGGAGCACGAATGGCTCAAGTCCGAACCGGACGACCCGTTCGTCCTGCGCGCCGAGGACCTGCCGGCCCCCGAGCACTGGGACGGCCGGGTGCACGACGTCCACTCGGGCGACGTCTCCGCGGCCGGGCACGGCACCTTCATCGCCGGGCTGCTGCGGCAGGCCGCCCCCAGCGCCCGGGTGCTGTCCCTGCGGGTGATGGACGACCACGGCCGGGTCGAGGAAAACAACGTGATCAGGGCCCTGGAATGGCTGGCCGCCTACTACGAGCCCCGGGAACGCCCGGTCGACGTGGTCTGCATGGCCTTCGGCCGCGAGAACGACCCGGCCGACACCGTCGATCAGCTGCGCAAGGCGCTGGAGCCGCTGGCCGAGCTGGGCATCCCGCTGGTCGCCTCGGCCGGCAACGACCACGAGACGTCCTCGCCGATCTATCCCGCCGCCTTCGAGTTCGTCACCGGGGTCGGCGCCGGGTTCGGCCGCTACCACGCCGACTTCAGCAACTACGGCGACTGGGTCGACCGCTATCGCGACGGCGTCGACGTGGTCGGGCCCATGCCGGGCGGCAAGCTGGCCAAGTGGAGCGGCACGTCGTTCTCGGCCGCCGCCTTCGCGGGTGACCTGGCGCGTCCCCATGTCCGCTGACGTCCATCTCGGCGCCCTGCTCGAACGGGCCCGCGACGGCGACCGCGAGTCGTTGCGCGAACTGGTGCACGAGCTCGATCCGGTGCTCTGGCGGGTGGCCCGCGGGCAGGGCCTGACGGCCGAGGACGCGGCCGACGTGGTGCAGACGACCTGGCTGGAGCTGCTGCGGCGGATCCACGAGATCCGTACGCCCCGGGCGGTCACGGCCTGGCTGATCACCGCGACCCGGCGCGAGGCGTGGCACCGGCAGCAGCGGGGCCGCCGCGACATACCCGACTCCGCCACCGTGCTTGAGGCGGCGGTCGACTCCGGCCCGCCGCCCGACCAGCGGCTGATCACCGACGAGCGCGACCGGGTGCTGTGGCGGCACTTCGCCCGGCTGTCCGGCCGCTGCCGGGAGCTGCTGAGCATCGTGGCCGAGGTGCAGCGGCCCGACTACGCGGCCATCGCCTCCGGGCTGGGCATGCCGCACGGCAGCATCGGGCCCACCCGCGCCCGGTGCCTGGCCAAACTGCGCTCGATGCTGCTGGCCGACCCGGGCTGGGGCGCGTCGTGACGTCGCCCGGCGGCCCCGGTCGCCCCGGCGGCCCCGATCGCCCCGGCGGCGCCGATGGCCTCGGCGGCTCCGGCCGCCTCGACGGCCTCGAGGGCTCTGACGGCCTCGACGGTCTCGATGCCGAAATTCTCGCGCGGATCGCCCGGCTCGACCCGCCGCCGCCCGGCCTGGACGAGCGGGTGCTGTTCGCCATCGAGCTCGACCGGGTCGACGCCGAGGTGGCCAAGCTGACCGCGACCGCGTACGCCGGATCGGGCGCGCGGGCGGCCGAACGCACCCGGACGATCACGTTCGGGGCCGACAGCCGGACGGTCATGATCACCGTGGTCGAGCGGTCCGACAACCTCGTCCGGATCGACGGCTGGCTCGCCCCCGGCGCGCCCCTGCAAGTCGAGCTGCGCCTGCCCGAACCGGCGGCCTCCCGCACGGTCACGGCCGACCCGTCCGGCCGGTTCGTGTTCGACGAGGTGCCGCACGGCCTGGCCCAGCTGCTGGTCGACGGCGGAAACGGAACCGGGCGGGTGGTGACGCCATCGCTGGTGCTCTGACCGGACGCGCGGGCGAGCTGTTCGCGGCGGGCCTGGCGGCCAGCGACGACGGCCGCCCCGCCCTGGCCGTGCGCCGGCTGCGCGCCGCCCTGCGGCTGACCGGCGCCGGCGACCCGGCCGCGCGCGGGCGGGTGCTGGTCACGCTGGCCTGGGCCGAGGCCGAGCGGGGCCACGTCGAGCTGGGCCACCGGCTGCTCGACGAGGCCGAACCGCTGACCCCGCCCGAGGGCCGCCCGGTGCTGCACGCCCAGCGGGCCGCCCTGTTCAACCGCAACGGCCGGGCCGACCTGGCGATGCCGTGGTTCGACCGGGCGATCGCCGGCCTGTCCGAGCCGCTCGACCTGGCCAAGGCGCTCAACAACCGCGGCATGCTGCACCTGGACTCGGGCCGGGTCGCTCCGGCCCGCGACGACATGACCCGCGCTCTGCGCCTGTGCCGCCGCCACGGCATCGAGCCCGGGATCGCCTTCCTGGAGGTCAACCTGGCCTGCCTGGACGTGGTCCGGGGCGACCTGCCGGCCGCGCTGGGGTCGTTCGCGGCGTCGCGGGTCACGTACTCGCGGGTGGTGCCGGGCCGGTTGCCGACCCTGGCCGTCGAGCGGGCCCGGGCGCTGGTCGCCGCCGGGCTGTTCCAGGCGGCCGACCGCGAGCTGGCCTTCGCCGTGGCCCAGGCCCGCTCGCAGGCCCAGGACAACACCGTCGCCGAGGCCCTGCACGTCCGGGCCGAGGCGGCGCTGCTGGCCGGCCGTCCCGCCGCGGCCGCGGAATGGGCCGCGGAGGCCCGCGCGGTCTTCGTCCGGCGGGGCAACCCGCGGCGCGCCGCGCTGGCGGCCTTGCTGGGTCTGCGAGCCGCGCCCCGGTCGAGGGCGGTCGCTGCGCGGGCGCAGCGGCTCGCGGTCGAACTGCGGCGGCTCGGACTCACCGAGGACGCCCGCGTGGCCGCCCTGACCGCGGTGCGTTCCCTGATCGCGGACGCGGCGGCTCCGGCCACGAGGCTGCCTGCCACCGACAGCGCCGACGCTGGGCCGGCCGATGGTGACCGCGCGTGCGGACCGCCTGATCGTGGCCGCGCGGCCGTGGTGACTGCGGGAGGTCTTCTCGCGCGGTATGGACGGCCCGGCCGGCACGATCGGCTCGATACGCGGCTGCTGTGGCGGCTCGCCCGGGCCGAGCTGGCCCGCGCCGCCGGGCGGCCCGCGGAGGCCGACCGGGAACTGGGCGCCGGGATGGCCGCGCTGCACCGGCACCGAGCCCGGTTCGGATGCCTCGATCTGCAGACCGGGGCGTCCGCGCACGGGCACGACCTGGCCGCGGCGGGCCTGGCGGCGGCGCTGGAGAACGGTTCACCGGCCGGCGTCCACCGCTGGTCGGAGCGGGCCCGGGCGCAGGCGTTGCTTCTGCCCCCGGTGCGGCCGCCCGACGACCCCGCGGTGGCGGCCGCGCTCGAGGATCTGCGGCAGACCCGGTTCGCGCTGCGGGCGGCCGAGCTGGAACGCCCGGAAGTCCCGGCCGCGGCAGCACGCGCGGGTTCCTTGCGCGGGCGGGCCGAGGAACTCGAGCGACTCGTCCGTGAGAGTGCGTGGTCGGTGCGGGGCGGCGGCCCGGGCGGGAACAAGGTGGCGTCGCTCGCGGCGGTTCGGGCCGGGCTCGGCGGGGCGGCCCTGGTGGCGTACGTGCGCACCGGTCTCGATCTGAAAGCGCTCGTCGTGACCCGGGACCGCGCCGTCGTGGCCGGGCTGGGGGAGTGGGCGCCGATCGAGGAGGCGGTGCTGCGGCTGCGGGCCGACCTCGACACCGCGGCCGGGCGTGCGCTGCCGGAACGGCTGGCCGTCGCGGTCGCCGGCGCCACCCGCCGCGACGCCGGGGCGCTGCAGGCCGCCGTGCTCGACCCGATCGCCGAGCTGATCGGCTTGCGCGACCTGGTGGTGGTGCCGACCGGGGTGCTGATGACGGCGCCGTGGGCGCTGCTGCCGAGCTGTTCCGGGCGGCCGGTCACCGTCACACCGTCGGCCACGGCCTGGCTGGCCCGGCGCGGTGTCAGCGGATCGGCCGGGCACCGCGCCGAAGAATCGGCCGGTCGCGGTGCCGAAGGATCGGCCGGGCACCGCGCCGAAGAGTTGGCCGGTCGCGGTGCCGAAGGATCGGCCGGGCGGGGTGCCGAAGAGCCGGCCGGGCGCCGCGCCGAAGGATCAGGCGGACGCCTTGTCGAAGGACCGGCCGGGCGTCGTGTCGAGGGACCGGGCGGGCCGGTGAGCGGCCCGGTCGCGCTGATCGCCGGGCCGGGCAACCGTCGCGGCGCCGACGAGGTCGGCGAGATCGCCGCGCTGCACCCGGAGGCGATCGTGCTCACCGGTGACCGCGCCGGCCCGGCGGCCACGCTGCGGGCGCTCGACGGAGCCGGGCTGGCCCACCTGGCGGCGCACGGGCGGCACGAGGCCGAGAACGCGCTGTTCTCGGCGCTCGAGCTGGCCGGTGGTCCGGTGCTCGGCTACGACCTGCAACGCCTGGCCCGGCCGCCCCGGCTCGTGGTGCTGTCGAGCTGTGAGCTCGGGCTGAGCGAGGTGCGGCCGGGCGACGAGTCGTTCGGGATGGCTTCCGCCCTGCTCGCCGCGGGCACGGCGACCGTCGTGGCCAGCGTGGCCCGCGTCGCCGACGAGGACGCCCGCGCCGTCATGGTGCGTTTCCACCGGTCGCTCAGTGCCGGCGACACCCCGGCCCGGGCCCTGGCCGGGGCGGCCGCGGGCACCGGGTTCGTGTGTTTCGGGGGCTCCTGATCAGGCCGCGAGGGCCGCGGTCACGTACGCCTCGATCTGCCTCTGGGCCGCCGCGGCGACCGACGTCAGCCGCAGGCCCAGCTCGCGCCCGTCCGTGCGGTCGGCCCGCCGGACGACGTCGCCGCTGACCTCGAACGTCGAACCGGACAACGACACGTGGACGGTGACCCGGTCGCCGACCGACACGGCCGCGTTGCGCGGCAGCAGGCAGCCCAGGCCGTCCGAGCTCAGGTCGATCAGCTCCCCGTCCACCGCGGCCCGGCCGGCCACCCGCACGGTCAGCGGCCCGGCCGCGGCCATCCGTTCGTTGCGTCGGCGCTCGAGGCGGTCGGCGACCTCGGACAGGTCCTGGATCTGCTCCATCGTCGCGCCGACCGTGCTGTTGAGCCGTTCGACGATCTGGTGCTGGTCGTCGGCGATGCCCCCGAGCTGGCCCATCGCGCTCTCGATCTCGGCGACGCCGCCGACGATCGCGGACAGCGTGCCGCCCATCTGCGCGACGTCGGCCTCCAGAGCCGCGATCGTCGCCGCGATCTGCTCGGTCGACTCGGCCGTGGTGCCGGCCAGCTTCTTCACCTCGTCGGCGACGACGGCGAAGCCCTTGCCGGCCGCGCCCGCCCGGGCCGCCTCGATGGTGGCGTTCAGGGCCAGCATCCGGGTCTGCGACGCGATCTCGCCGATCACCCCGGCGATCCCGGCCACCTGGTGCAGGCTGGTGTTCAGCTTGGTCGCGGCCTCGTCGGCCGAGCGGGCCCGGTGCACCATCACCGCGGCCGCCTCGCTGGTCTCCGCGACCCGGCCGTGCGTCGCGGTGGCGGCCTCGCGGGCCGCGCCGACCTGCTCGACCACGGCCTGCAGCCGCTCGGTGATCACCGCGCCGGACTCGTCGATCGCCTCGCGGGCCCGCCGGCGCAGCCGATGGCTGTTCTTGCGCTGCTCCTGCTGGGCGTCGAGCAGCCGGTGCTCGCGTTCGGTGCGCAGCTGGTCGATCTCACCCTGCCGTTCCTCGGTCAGCGTGGCCAGCTCGGTGCGTATCTCGTCCAGTTCGCGCCGGTCCCGCCGCCCGCGGCGGGCCGAGCCGAGCGCATGCGCTCCCACGGCCACAGCCAAGGCGACAAGGACCCAAAGCACAGTCACGGCACGGGACTCCTGTTCGACGGTCGGCGATTGGCCCCCAGAATCGGTCCCGCGCGTCCGCAGTTGAGGGGTCGGCCCGTCCCGGCTCAGGCCGGATAGTCGGCGGCCGTCGTGAAGACGCCCACCACCGTCGCCTCCCGGACGTCGAAGCTCAGCGTGAGGAACCGCCCCGGCTCGACCTCGACACTCGACGGGTTGGCCTGGTCGGGGTGTCCCGAGTCGTAGAGCTGCACGTCGGGGTAGCCGTCCCACGACTTGGCCGGGTCACGCACCAGCCGCCCCACCGTGTCGCGGTGCTCGGAGAAACGCTTCGAGAGATCCCCGTACGTGACCAGGACCTCCCCGGTGCTCAGCGGCAGCGCGTGGTGCGAGGACGCGGGCATGTCGGTCGGCTGGGCCTCGCTCCACGTGTGGCCGCCGTCGGACGAGCGGCACATCCAGGCCCGGTCGGCCGTGGTGCGGATCAGCGCGACCACGTCGCCGTCGTCCAGCACGGTCAGCGTGGGCTCCTGGAAGTGCACGTCGGGGCCGGCGCCCAGCAGCACCTCGGACGAGGCGGGCCAGCTGCGACCGCCGTCCGTGCTGCGCACCACCGTCGCGCGCTGCCACTTCTCGCCGGGGAGACGACCGTACAGGGGGAGAAGCACGTCGCCGTTGGGCAGCTCGGCCGCCCCGCCGTGCGACGCCGCCCAGGTCGGCACGGCCGGGGTGAACCGGCCACCCTCGTCGATCATGGCGGTGCCGACCGGTATCGGCTCGCTCCACGTCCGGCCGCCGTCGGTGCTGCGGTGCACGAACGTGCCGTGCGTGGTGTGCAGCGGCGTCGTGTTCCAGTCGATGACGAAGTAGCTGAGCAGCACGGTGCCGTCGGCCAGCCGGGCCAGCTTCGGATCGCGGTCGTCGAACTCGCCGTCGACCGCCACCCACGGCGACGACCACGTCTCGCCGCCGTCCGTGCTTTCGACCAGGCTGATCCGGCCGTCGGACCGGACGTGGCCCGCCCCTTCCCGATAGGTGGCCAGCAGGCGGCCGTCGAGCAGCCGCACCACATCGGGAAAATGGGCCAGCTGACCCGCTTCGGCTCGTGCCACGGTGAACGGCGTCGGCACGCTGTACCCCCTCCGATATCGGTTCGGGGGTCCATCTAACCCCGGCGCGGGCCGGTCGGCCGACCCCGGGTCGGCCGATTCCGGATGACCACGCCGAAAAACCCCTCGCTTTCGCGAACAATCGCCCGATTCGCCGGTATGGTCGGCGGCATCGACACTGTCACGCTCTGGCGTCCCACAAGTCAGGCCGAACTCGACCTCGTGGCCGGGTCCGGCTGGCGGTCCTGGCCGTCTTCGCCCGTGGACCGCCCGCTGGTCGGGCGGGACGAGGCCACCAAGATCGTCCGCGAGTCGCTGGTGCCCGCCGAGGGCGTCGGCTACGTGACCCGGGTGCAGGTGGAGCGGTCGTTCTTGGGTCGCGGCGAGGCGCTCGAACACCTGACCGGCGCGATCACCGAGGAGGCCGATTTCCGCGGCCCGGTCGGCGACGACGAGTTCGCTGAGGCCGAGGCCGTGCTGGGCCGGCCGCTGCCCGCCGCCTGGCGCGAATACCTGCAGGGCGATTCGTGGCTGCACAGCGGCTGGCTGGAGAAGAGCGGCACCTACGTCTCGCTGCACTCGCCGCGCGAGATGATCGAGCTGCACGACGCCTGGCGCGACACGGTGGCGACCCACCCGGGCATCGCGATCATCGGGGGTGACGGGTCGCGCGAGCAGCTGGTGCTCGACCTGCGCCAGGACCCGGCGCCGATCATGCTGGCCGATTTCGCCAGCGAGGGCTGGGAGACGACGTTCCGGCAGGCGGAGGACGTCGGCGAGCTCCTGACCCGGATCGAGGCGGGCACGTTCGCCATCGATTTCGGCAGCGACTGAGGGGCACCAGCTAAAGCCGCTTGGCGAAGAACACCCGGCTGAACCCCTCCTCGACCTGGCGGTGGGTCTCCCGGTAGCCGCGCCGCGGGTAGAAGGCGATGTTCTCGGTCATCTTCTCGTTGGTGCACAGCCGGACCTCGGGCAGCCCGAGCTCCCGAGCCTGCTGCTCGGCGAAGGCGAGCAGCCGCCCGCCGACTCCCCGGCCCTGCGCGTGCGGAGAGACGGCCACGGTCTCGATCTCCAGGTGGCCGCCCTCTCTCTCGAGCCGCACCATGCCGACGATCTCGCCGTCGTCGACGGCCACCCAGCAGCGGCCGGACGCCACGACCGCGTCGTAGTCGGCATCCATCGGCCGCGGTCTCCGGCCGATCCGCGGGATGTAGTGGGCGAAGGCGTTCTCCACCATCTCCCGTACGAGGGAAGCGTCCGATCCCGAGGCGAGGCGCACATCCATGGCCCGATCATGCCCTCCGCCGGAATCCGCTCGCCAGCAGGACCAGCCCGGCGAGGAGGGCGCCCGAGCCGACAACCGTTCCCGCGTACGGGGACAGGAGCCACCATCCGATGCCGGCGACCGCGAGTCCCGCGCCGGTCGCGATGAGCCCGGCCGAGACCCGCGGGGCGTCGCCCGGGCGCATCCGGACGCCCCCGGGCGCGGCGAACGGCGGAACCTCGCCGGCCGGTTCGGTGAACTCGAGGCGGGTCCGGCCGATCCCGATCACGTCGCCGGCACGCAGCGGCTCGCGCCCGTTGACCCGGCGGCCGTTGAGGGTCGTGCCGTTGGTGCTGCCCAGATCGTCGACCAGGAACCGGGCCCCGGACGGGGTGATCTCGGCGTGGCGGCGGCTCGCGTACGAGTCGGTGAGCCGCAGGTCGGAATTGACCGCGGTGCCGATGACCGTCGCACGCTGCCGGGGCAGGGCGAACAGGGCCGGCTCGCCGTCGGCCGCCGTCACCCGCAGGCAGGCCACCCGGGCGGGCGGGGCCGGCGCCGATGACCGCGGAGCCACCGGGGGAGGCGGGCTCCAGGCCGGAGCGCCCGGGACAGCGGGCGCCGGCTCGGGCAATGTGGACGGGGGTGGCGGCGGGGGAGGATCCGGCGCGGCCACGGCGACGGGCACTCTCGCGAAGTGCAGGCGGCGCAGTTCGGCCGGCGGCAACCCGAGATGGGGCGCCTGCGGAAGCGGGTCCTCCCAGTAGAGCGGCCGGACGAACGACGGCCGTCGCAGGCCCAGCGCGCATTCCCATTCCGCGCGGCAGTACTCCGAGACCATGGAGCTGCTCGACCAGAACAGCTGGAAGACGTCGGCCTCCTCGATCAGTTCGAGCAGGCGGGGACTCCACTCCTCACCGGACCGTAACGTCACGACGTCCTGCAGATATTGATCGCCGAGCGCGCGGGCGGCGACCGCGAACTCCTCGACCATGGCCCGGTCGCGGCTCGAATAGGACGGGAAGATCTTGCGGTAGCGGCGGATCGGCTCGGGGGTGCGCTCGACCGGCACGTCGCCCAGGGCGACCGGGAGGGCGAGCGACACCTCGCCGATGACGATCGGACCGCACCAGACGCGGACGAAGCCGCGGACGACCTCGGGCGCGGTCGGCGAGACCCGCAGCCGGAACGCCATCTCGTGCACGGGTTCCTGCCAGTCCAGGACATGTTCGGGCGGGTTGCATTCCACTCCGGGCAGTTCGGGCACGACCCGGAGGCGGGCGCCGCGGGCCAGCGGCTGGTGGGCGTCGGCCGTACGGGGGGAAGGGTCCTGATCGCCGCCGAAGAAGCGCTGGGCCCGGGCGTGGACCTCGCGAACCGGGTCGATCGGGCCGGCGACCGGATCGACGACCGGGTCCGACTTGTGCGCGAACACGAGCATCGACTCCCACCGGTTGGGCGGCAGGCGCCTCGGTCGGTAGACGGTGAACTGCACGTCGTCGTCGATCAGCGGCGCCTCCCGGCGGGCCAGCAGGGTGCAGCCCTCGGCCACCACGAGGTCGGGATCCTTGACGGTGATCGGCTCGTGGCCGGTGACCTCGGTGAGCAGCCGGCCGATCAGCGGGATCCGGCTCGACCCGCCGACCAGTAAGACCGCGGAGACGCCGGCCGGGCCGAGGACGTCACGGGTCGCGCGCAGGGCCCGATCGAGCACCGGGCGGGCCAGCGTCTCGAACTCCTCGCGCGTGACGGTGAGATCCGTGCCGGCCAGCGGCACGGTCAGCGTCGACTCGGTGTCCTCGGACAGCCGGTGCTTGAGCGCGCGCACCTGCTCCCACAGCAGCAGGCGGGCGGCCCGGTCGACGGGCGTGAGCGGATCCTTGAGGCGCTGCCAGACCGCCCGGTCGGCGGTGGCGATGCGCGCGCCGATGAACTCGACCAGGTCGGTGTCGAAGCGGATGCCGCCGGAGTTCTCGACGGTCTCGAACGCCACCGTCTCGAAGCCGTCCGGCGTGCGGCGCAGCAGGCCGGAGTCGCAGCTGCTGGCGCCGGCGTCGAACACGAGCAGCAAACCGCCGGGCGGCACCGCGTCGTCGTCGGCGCCGGTCAGGCAGGCGGCGGCCGCGAGGGTCTCGCTCACCACCTCGACCCCGCTCAGCCCGGCTCGGGTGACGGCCTCGGCCAGGGCGCCGCGCCGCGTGTCGTCCCACTCGGGCGGGCAGCCGACGGTGGTCTCGACGAACCCGGCGCCCGCGGCCCGCCGGACGTCGTGGGCGATCCGCGCCAGGTGCTGCGGCATCGAGCCCGCCCGCAACGGGTCGCGGGGGCCGGGATAAACCGGGTCGGCCGACGACGGCATGCGCGGGGAACCGCCGGCCAGGATCGGCCGTGGTTGCGCGCCCGGCGCGCGCAGCATCGCCACCGTGGACGCGGATCCGAAGCTGATCCCGACCCGCCAGGCCCGCGCCGACACCGTCATGCCTGGCATAGTGCCACGTGATCACGCCGTTGCGGAGCGCCACAAGACCGGCCGAAGCGGACAGTCCCGCGTCTATCGGTCGGCGGAGACGTGCTTGACGATGGCCTCGGGGATGGCGTCGAGCGGCAGGATCTGCTGAACGCTGCCCGTCGTGACCGCCGCGGACGGCATCGACGGGAAGTCCGAGGAGGCCGCGTCCTGGGCGATGATCGTGCCGCCGCAGTGGGCCACGGCCCGCACGCCGGCCTGACCGTCGTGGCCCATCCCGGTGAGGATGACGGCCAGCGCGCGGGCGCCGCAGGTGACCGCGAGCGTCGAGAGCATCAGGTCGGCCGAGGGCCGGGCGGGCGGGATCGCCCCGGTCGCGATCAGCCCGACCCGCGCCTCCGAGGTGACCAGCAGGTGGTAGGCGGGCGGGATGACGAGCACGAGCCCGGGCCGCATCAACGTGTTGTTGCCGGCCACCTCGATCGGCAGGCGGCTGGTGCGGGCCAGGATCGGCCCGAGCGAGCTGTCCCGCCTCGGATCCTGGTGCAGGGCCACGAGCACGGCGGCCGGCAGATCGGGCGGGAGGGACGTCAGGATGTGGGCCAGGGCCAGCACGCCGCCCGCCGAGGCGACCAGGGCCACCACCGGGAACGGCACCGGAAAGGCGTCGGCCGAGGGCAGCGCGACCGCGATCGGTTCCATCGCGGTGAGCTCGTCGGCGCCGGAACCCGTCACCCCGGCAAGTTTACGCTGTCCAGCCGATGGCGGGCGCGACGTGCTTGGTGATCGTCTCGAGGATGCGGGCGTTGTAGGCGACGCCGAGCTGATTGGGCACGGTGAACAGAACGGTGTCGGCCGAGCGCACCGCCTCGTCGGCCGCCAGCTCCTCGGCGATCCGGTCGGGCTCACCGGTGTAGGTGCGCCCGAAGCGCGACCTCACCCCTTCGAGCAACCCGACCTGGTCGCCCTGGTCCTGGCCTCCGAAGTAGATCCGGTCGATCTCCTCGGTGATCGGAAGCACGCTGCGCGACACCGACACGCGCGGCTCCCGGCTGTGCCCGGCCGCCTTCCACGACTCGCGGAACAGCGCGATCTGCTCGGCCTGCAACTCGTCGAACGGCACGCCGGTGTCCTCGGACAGCAGCGTCGAGCTCTGCAGGTTGACGCCCAGGCCGGCCGCCCACTCGGCCGTCGCCCGGGTGCCCGCGCCCCACCAGATGCGGTCGCGCAGACCGGGCGACTGCGGCTGGATCGCCAGGCCGCCGCTGACACCGGTGCGGGCCGGGTCGGTGCGGGCCACGACGTGCCCCGAGATCGCCTGCAGGAAGACTTCGGTCTTCGAGCGGGCCAGATCGGCCGCGGTCATCCCCTCCGGCGGCGCGTAGCCGAACGTCTCGGCGCCGCGCAGCACCGTCTCGGGGGATCCCCGGCTCACGCCCAGCTGCAGCCGCCCGCCGCTGATCAGGTCGGCCGCCGCGGCCTCCTCGGCCATGTAGAGCGGGTTCTCGTACCGCATGTCGATGACCCCGGTGCCGATCTCGATCTTCCGGGTGCGCGCGCCGATCGCCGCCAGCAGCGGGAACGGGGAGGCCAGCTGGCGCTCGAAGTGGTGCACGCGGACGTACGCGCCGTCGACGCCCAGCTCCTCCGCGGCCTCGGCCAGCTCGATGGTCTGCAGCAGGGAGCCGGCCGCGGTGCGCGTCTGCGACCCGGAGGCGTCTCGCCAGTGCCCGAACGACAAGAACCCGATCTTCTTTTTCACGACCACCCCAACCCCGTCGGTCACACCGCGTATTCCGTACGCATATCGGACCGTGGCCCGGGTAATCGGTATCCGATATGTGAAGGAGGCACCAAATGTTCCGTTCCACCGTAGCCGCCGCCGCGCTCGTGGGCGCACTGCTGCCCGGCCCCGCCGCCCTGGCCGACGTGGCCGGCCGGGACGCCGCGTACCTGCGCGCCGCCCACCAGAGCAACCTCGCCGAGATCGCCGGCGGCCGGATCGCCGAACGCAAGTCGCCCGACGCCGACGTCCGGGCCGTGGCCGCCCGGTTCGTCCGCGAGCACACGGCCATGGACGCCGCCGTGATCCGGGTGGCCGCCCAGCTGCAGGTGCGCCTGCCCGACCAGCCGAACAAGAAGCAACAGGCGATCGCGGCCCGGTACGAGGTCACGCCGCCCAGCCTGTTCGACCCGCTCTACGTCTCGACCCAGATGGCCGGGCACAAGAAGGCTCTCGCGGCCGCCCGCCAGGAAGCCACCTCCGGCGACGACGCCCGGGTCCGCGAGGTCGCCGCGGCCGCCGTCCCGGTCATCGCCTCGCACCACCAGGCCCTCGACGGGGTCGGTTACGGCGGCCACCGGTAAGACAGCGCGGGATCTCCGGGGCGGCGACACGCCACTGTTACTCCTGTGTTAACGCGGAGCGTGTTGATCCTCTCACCGTTCGGCGTCGTTCCTGCAGGTCAACCGTCGGTAGCCTGCTTCAGGTCCGAACGTCGCCACCGCAAGGAGATCGCTTTGCCGTTCAAGGCTGAATACATCTGGGTCGACGGCACGCAGCCGACCGCCAAGCTGCGCTCCAAGACCAAGATCGTCGAGGACGGCGCGGACCTGCCGATCTGGGGCTTCGACGGCTCCAGCACCAACCAGGCGCCCGGCGACAAGTCCGACTGCGTGCTCAAGCCGGTCTTCTCCTGCCCCGACCCGGTTCGTGGTGGCAAGAACATGCTGGTGCTGTGCGAGGTCCTGCTGATCGACGGCACCCCGCACCCGACCAACACGCGCGCGGCGTGCGCCGAGGTCGCGGCCAAGTTCGCCGACCAGGAGCCCATCTTCGGCATCGAGCAGGAATACACGTTCTTCAAGGACGGCCGCCCGCTCGGCTTCCCGATCGGCGGCGGCTACCCGGCCCCGCAGGGCGGTTACTACTGCGGCGTCGGCTCGGACGAGGTCTTCGGCCGCGCGATCGTCGAAGCCCACATGGACCTCTGCCTCGAGGCCGGCCTGCACCTGTCCGGCATCAACGCCGAGGTCATGCCCGGCCAGTGGGAGTTCCAGATCGGACCGGTGGCCGCCCCGCAGGTGGCCGACGAGCTGTGGATCGCCCGGTGGCTGCTCTACCGGATCGCCGAGGACTACAACGTCTCGGCCACCCTCGACCCCAAGCCGGTCAAGGGTGACTGGAACGGCGCGGGCGCGCACACCAACTTCTCCACCAACGCGATGCGCGGCAACTACGAGGCGATCATCACGGCGGCCGAGTCGATGGGCGCCGAGGGCAAGGTCGAGGAGCACGTCGCGGGCTACGGCGCCGACATCGAGCACCGCCTGACCGGCATGCACGAGACCGCGCCGTGGAGCAAGTACAGCTACGGCGTCTCCGACCGGGGCGCCTCGGTGCGGATCCCGTGGCAGGTCGAGAAGGACGGCAAGGGCTACATCGAGGACCGACGGCCCAACGCCAACTGCGACCCGTACGTCGTGACCCGCCTGATCGTCAACACGGTGTGCTCGGCCCTCGCCGAGTAACTGCGATGTTCCATGTTCTGCCCGGCGACCCGGGCTCGCCGGTGATCCTCCACGTGCCGCACGCGTCGCGGGAGCTCACCGAGCGGGCCCGGGCCGGCCTGCTCCTCGACGACGCCGCGCTGAAAGACGAGCTGGACCACCTGACCGACTCGCACACGGACCTCATCGCGCTGCGGGCGGCCGACACGTCCCCCGTACGCCCGTGGATCCTCGCCAACGGGCTGTCGCGCCTGGTCGTGGACCCCGAGCGCTTCCCCGACGAGCGGGAGGAGATGCGCGCGGCCGGCATGGGGGCGGTCTACACGCACGGCTATGCGGGCCGGCGGCTGCGCGACGACGATCCCGTACGCGACGCCGAGCTGATCCGCGAGCACTTCGACCCGTACGCGAAAGGCATGTCGGATCTGGTGACCGAGCGGCTGGCCGCCACGGGCCGCGCCGTCATCGTCGACGTCCACTCGTATCCCACGGTCACCCTCCCGTACGAGCTGCACGGCGACGGCCCCCGCCCGCCGATCTGCCTGGGCGCCGACGAGTTCCACACCCCGTCCTCGCTGCTGACCGCGGCCGGAAGCGCGTTCGCGGGCTTCGAGACGGCGGTCAACACCCCGTTCGCCGGCGCCTACATCCCGCTCACCCACTACGGCCGGAACACCGCGGTGTCGGCCCTGATGGTGGAGATCCGCCGGGACACGTACATGACCGAGCCCGGCGGCGACCCCCACGAGGGCCTGGGCGACGTGGCCGAGGCGCTGGCCGCCCTGACCGCCGCGCTCTGATCAGTCGGTGCAGGCGGCGAGGCCCTTGAGCGTGCCTTCGCGGTAGGCGGCGATGCGGCCGAACGCGGTCGGGCCCTCACCCTCGCCGGCCCGGCCGAACGCGAGCAACGCCTGCACCGCCTCGTCGAGGTCGCCGGGGGAGAGGCTGACGCGGCTGTTCCGGTCGCGGGTCAGCAGGTCGTTGGTCCACGAGCCGGCCAGGCAGTCGACGGTCAGCTGGCCCTGCTCGGTGCGGGTCGGCTGACCCCGGCGGTCCTGCGCGGCCCGGGCGAACAGGTCGCCCATCAGCATGCCGAGCGCGAAGTCGCCGATCCGTTTGTGCAGCGCCGGGCCCAGCTCGGTGCTGTCGAAGGCCACGAAGTCGCCGTCGGGGCAGTAGAACGCGCGGCCCTCGGCCGAGGCGTCCGGCTTCGGGCACTCCGGCGGGCTGCCGGCGCGGAACGGCTGGATGGGCAGATCGGCCCACCGCGCGCCGGCCAGCCGGGGATAGGTGCGCTGCCAGTACGCCTGGGCGTCGTCGGCGAGCAGCGACACCGCCTGGTCGTAGTCGAGGTTGCCGCCGCTCTCGGCGTCTTCGCGGGTGGTGAACGGCACCTCGGTGACCGGCAGGTTCTGCCGGTTGTATCCGGCGCAGGTGGTCACACCCTCCTCGACGCCGTCCTGCAGCGCCCGGATGCGGTCGAACGCGTTGCCGTGGGCGCCCTCGGCCAGCGCCGGTGTGCCCGGCTGGTCCCGCAGGGTCAGCACGCCCGCGACGGCGTCGTCGAGCTGCGCGGGCGTCACGTTCTTGAACGCGGTGGACTTGCCGGCCAGCACGTCGGCCATCCACGCCCCGGCGTAGCAGTCGGCCTGCTGCTCGAGCACGACGGTGGGCTGGTTGCCGGTGCCCAGGCGGGTCTGGATGGCGTGCCCGTACTCGTGGGCGATGACCACCCCGACCAGCAGCGGGCCGTAGTCGTTCTCGAGCTGCGGGATGAGTTCCTGGGCGTCCCAGGCGATGAAGTCGTCGGGCGGGCAGTAAAAGGCGTTCGGCTCGTACGATGCCTGCTGGCCCCCGCACGACGGCGGCGGATCGGCCTGCGAGTACGGGTAGTAGCCGCCCTGCACCGGCGTGAACTTCTCGCCGCCGGACACCTCACCGAACCGGGCCGTCCAGAAACGCTCCACATCGCGCAGGGCCGGGGTGACCGAGTCGCCGGTGCTCCCGCGCCGCTGCTGCCCCTGTTGTTCCTCGAGCGGGACGAGGCCGCACCCACCGAGCAACCCGGCCACGGCGATCACAGCCACCAGGTACAGACGCTTCGACGGCATCGGCTTCTCCTCTTCAAGGTGGCCGGGTTCAGGGTAGGTTCCCCGGTCCACGCGTTCTAAAGCAGATGAATATGGGGCTACCGTGGGCGCATGGGCCCCGAGGAGATCATGGGAGTGCCCGCGCACCGCGGTGGGCTGCTGATTCGTGACCCCTCGCTGAGTGTCGGCGTGGTCCAGATGACGTCACGTCCGTCCGGTCTGGAGGTCGAGCTGATCGCTCGGCGCGGCGTTCCCGGCCCCCGCTCACCGAGAAACCTGCTTCCCCCGTACGACGAAGGGGTGGATCTGCGGGTGGGCTGGCTCGACGCCGCGGGCCGCGCGCACTGGGAGTACGGCGCCGTCGCGTGGGACGACGAGGTGTGGCGCACCCGGACCAGGTTCCCGGCCCACTACGACGAGCTGCGCCTCGTGCTGGCCTGGCCCGAGATCGGCTTCCCCGAGTTCACGGCCGTGCTGCCGGTGCCCGGTCGCGAGGAGGTCGAGCGGGACTGCGCGTCGGTCTGGGAGGCGCCGGTCTACATGGCACCGGTTCCCGCGGGCGTACGCCATCTGCTCGGCGACGCCGTTCTCGACGCCCCGCGCATCGAGACCGGCCGGGTGTGTGCCCGGCCCCGGGTGCTGGCCCGCGACCAGGACGGCGTGGTCGTGCTGTCCCGCCTCACCGACGTCGACGGCACGCTGTCGATGGCCGTGCACAGTCACACCCGCATTGCGTTGCCGATCGACACCTACGGTCCGTGGGGCGCCACGGTCGCCGTGCTGCGCGACCAGCAGGCCGTGCACCTCGACCCGTACGAGGGTGAGGCGAGCGATTCCTACGCGGCCGCCGAGTTCGCCCTGCCCCGCCCGGCCGGCGACATCCTCGACCTGGTGGTGTCGTGGCCCGCGGTCGGCCTGACCGGCGTCCGCGCGACGATCCTGCTCGACGACACGCCCTAACCGGTGACCTTGCCGTCGGCGACTTCCAGATGCCTCGTGGTGGTGACCGCCTCCAGCATCCGCCGATCGTGGGTGACCAGCAGAAGCGTTCCCGCGTACGAGCTCAGGGCCGATTCCAGCTGCTCGATGGCGACCAGGTCGAGGTGGTTGGTGGGCTCGTCGAGCACCAGCAGGTTGACGCCGCGGGCCTGCAGCAGCGCCAGGGCCGCGCGGGTGCGCTCGCCCGGTGACAGGCTCGCCGCCGGCCGGGGCACGTGCGCGGAGCGCAGCCCGAACTTCGCCAGCAGCGTCCGCACGTCGGCGTCGCTGAGCTCGGGAACCGCCTCGCCGAACGCCGCCATCAGGGGCTGGCCGCCGAGGAACAGCCCGCGCGCCTGGTCGATCTCGCCCACCACCACGCCGGAACCGAGATGGGCCGAGCCCTCGTCGAGCGGCAACCGCTGGAGCAGGGCCGCGAGCAGGGTGGACTTGCCGGAGCCGTTGACGCCGGTGATCGCCACCCGATCGGCCCAGTCGATCTGCAGCGTGACCGGTCCGAGCTGGAAGTCCCCGCGCCGCACGACCGCCTCGCGCAGGGTCGCCACGACCGAGCCCGAGCGCGGCGCGGCGGCGATCTCCATCCGCAGCTCCCACTCCTTGCGCGGCTCGTCCACCACCTCCAGGCGCTCGATCATCTTTCGGTCTGACGGGCCTTGGCCGCCTGCTTCTCGCTCGACTCGGCCCGGTACGCCTTGCCGATCTTGTCGTTGTCGGGCGACTTGCGGCGCGCGTTCTTGACGCCCTTCTCCATCCAGGCGCGCTGCGTGCGGGCCCGATCGAGCAGGTCGTCCTTCTTGTCGGCGTACTCCTCGAAGTTCTCCCGGGCCTGCCGGCGAGCCCGGTCGCGCTCCTCCAGATAGGACGCGTAGCCGCCGCCGAACAGGTTGACCTGCTGCTGGGCCAGATCGAGTTCGAGGACCTTGGTGACCGTACGGGTGAGGAACTCGCGGTCGTGGCTGACCAGCAGCGCGCCCGCCCGCAGCCTGCCGACGAACTCCTCGAGGCGGCGCAGCCCGTCCAGGTCGAGGTCGTTGGTCGGCTCGTCCAGCAGGAACACGTCGTACCGGCTCAGCAGCAGCGACGCCATGCCCGCCCGGGCCGCCTGCCCGCCGGAGAGCGCGGTCATCGGGTGGTCGAGCCCGACGGCCAGGCCCAGCTCGGCCGCCACCTGCCCGGCCCGCTCGTCGAGGTCGGCGCCGCCCAGGTCGAGCCAGCGTTCGAGCGCCGTCGCGTACTCGTCGTCGGCGCCCTTCGCCCCCTCGGTCAGCCGCTCGGTCGCGGTGTCGAGGGCGGCCTGCGCCGGACCGACGCCGGTGCGGCGGGCCAGGAAGTCGCGCACGGTCTCGCCCTCGCGGCGCTCGCGTTCCTGCGGCAGATAGCCGACGTTCGCGCTGGGCGGGCTGAGCGAGACGGTTCCGCTGTCGGCCGGCACGAGACCGGCCAGCGTCCGCAGCAGGGTCGTCTTGCCCGCCCCGTTCACACCGACCAGGCCGATGACGTCGCCCGGCGCGACGACCAGGTCGAGGCCGGAGAACAGGACGCGGTCGCCGTGCCCGGCGGCGAGATCACGGGCAATCAGAGTGGCGCTCATCGGGCCCCGAGTCTAGGCGGTCATCGGCACCGCGTTGCCGCTGACCCGCACCCGCGGGTCGCCCGCCCGCAACGCGACGGTGAGCCGGCTGGGCCGGCCCAGGTCGTCACCCTGCCGCAGCTCGACGGTGGCGTCCTCGCCGACGATCCCGAGCGCCCGCAGATAGCCACCCAGCGCGGCCGCCGCGGCCCCGGTCGCCGGGTCCTCGACCACGCCGCCGACCGGAAACGGGTTGCGGACGTCGAACGCCGCCGGACCGGTCCGGAAGATCAGCTGAATGGTCGTCCACTCCTGCGCCAGCATCAGCGCCTGGAGCGCCCCGAAGTCGTAGTCGAGCTCGGCCAGCCGCTGCCGCGTCCGCGCGGCCAGGACCGGGTGGTGCGCCCCCGCGTACGCCACCCGCGGCGCAAAGGCCGGGTCGAGGTCTTCCTCGTCCCAGCGCAGCGCCGTGAGCAGCGCCTTCAGGGCCGGCGCGGGCAGGTCGCCGATCGTCGGCGGCACGCTCGTGAGGGTCGCCCGCCCGTGCTCGTCGACGGTCACGGGCACCTCACCGGCGTTGGTGGTGAACTGGTGATCGCCCGGCCCGAGCGCGACCGCGGTGGCGACCGTGGCGTGCCCGCAGAACGGCACCTCCGCGAGCGGGCTGAAGTAGCGCACCCGGTAGTGGCCGCCGCCCTTGTCCTCGGTGAGGAACGCGGTCTCCGAGTAGCCGAGGCCGGCCGCGATATTCAACATCGCCGCCTCGTCGAGCCCGGCGGCGTCGCGCACCACTCCGGCCGGGTTGCCGCCGAGGGGATCCTCGGTGAAGGCCGCGTATCGCTCAATGGTCGCCATGCCGGCAACATTGCCGCCCCACCTGCACGGACGCCAGTGTGTTTCACACCGCATGTTCCGGCTTGACCAGGACGGCGCGGGCGTAGAGCAGGTCGAAACCCTGCTTCTGCACGTTCTGCTGGGATCGGGAGCCGGGCTGGGTGGTGACGACGGCGAGGTCGCAGCCCTCGTCGGCCGCGTCGGCCAGCCGGGCCGAGAGCAGCGCCGACTGGACGCCGCGGCGGCGGTGCTCGGGCCGGGTCGCCGCGCCGGTCAGCTGGGCCACTCCGTCCACCACGTGCATGCTGGCGCCGCCGGCCGGGACGCCGTCGCGCAGCGCGAGGTAGTGCCGCAGCCCGGCCGCGGCCATGTCGCGCATGGCGTTGACCACCGTCTCGCGGGGGAATTCCTCGTGCGAGGCGACGCCCTGGCTGTCCGCGACGGCGAACGCGTCGGCGACCAGGTCCAGCCACCGGCCGAACTCGTCCGCCGTGGCCCGCCGCACCTCGACTCCGGAAGCCGCCGTGGCCCGCCGCACCTCGACTCCGGAAGCCGCTGTGGCCAGCCGGACCTCGACTCCGGCCGCCCCGGCTACGGCCACGGGGCCCGGCCGGCAACCGAGGACGTTCTCGAACGACACGAGCCGATAGCCCCGCCCGGTCAGCACCTCACCGATCGCCGGGTCGGCGAGCGTGGCCACCTCGGCCTGGACCGGGCTGCCGCAGGTCGCGAAGTCTCGCTCGATCGTGTCGAGGTCGGCGGCCGCCGGGACGCCGGCGAAGCCGAGACCGGCCACCTTGTTCAGCGGCGAGCCGGCCTCGGCGAAGCTCGCCACCCCGCCGGCCAGGGGCCGGGCGAACCCGCGCGGATCGGCGCCGCGGCGGCGGGCGGCGTCGCTGCCGCGGGCGATGAGGCCGGCCTCGAGGCGCTCGATACGCGCGGCCAGATCGATGTCGCAGAACAGACCCGTGTGCACGCCGTGACACTGGCACCGCTCCGGCTGGCCGACAACCGATATTGCCGCCCCGAACTGCTTTCCCGGAGCCGCTCCGGGCGCGAGGGGCGGTCGCTTGTCACAACGGCGGAGTAGCGTTCTTTCGGTGACAGACGCACCAACCGCGATCACACCCCCATCCGACCTTCCGCGCACCCTCGGCGAGCTCCGGTCCGCGGGCCACGAGTTCAAGACCGTCAAGCAGGAACTGCGCGACAATCTGCTCGCCCGCCTCCGCGACGGCGGCCCGCGCTTCCCGGGCATCGTGGGCTACGACGACACCGTCCTGCCCGAGGTCGAGCGGGCGCTGCTGGCGGGCCACGACATGGTCCTGCTCGGTGAGCGCGGCCAGGGCAAGACCCGGCTCATCCGCGGGCTGATCGGCCTGCTCGACGAGTGGACGCCGGTCATCACCGGCTCCGAGCTGCACGAACACCCCTATCAGCCGCTGACCCCGGCCAGCCGCAGGCTGGTCGCCGAGACCGGTGACCTGCTGCCGATCTCGTGGCTCCACCGTTCCGAGCGCTACGGCGAGAAACTCGCCACCCCGGACACCAGCGTCGGCGACCTCATCGGCGACGTCGACCCGATCAAGGTGGCCGAGGGGCGCGCGCTGGGCGACCCCGACACGATTCACTTCGGCCTGGTTCCCCGGACCAACCGGGGCATCTTCGCCGTCAACGAGCTGCCCGACCTGGCCGAGCGCATCCAGGTGTCGCTGCTCAACGTGCTCGAGGAACGCGACATCCAGGTCCGCGGCTACCAGCTGCGGCTGCCGCTCGACCTGCTGCTGGTGGCCTCGGCCAACCCGGAGGACTACACCAACCGCGGCCGCATCATCACGCCGCTCAAGGACCGGTTCGGCGCCGAGATCCGCACGCACTACCCGGTCGACCTGGCGCTCGAGACCGAGCTGATCCGCCAGGAGGCCGACCTGGTCGCGGCCGTGCCCGAGCACCTGCTCGACGTGCTGGCCCGATACACCCGGGCGGTCCGCGAGTCGCCGTCGGTCGACGCCCGTTCGGGCATCTCGGCCCGGTTCGCGATCGCCGCCGCCGAGACGGTGGCCGCGTCCGCGCTGCGCCGCAGTGGTCTGCGGCAGGAACGCGAGGCCGTGGCCCGCATCTGCGACACCGTGTCGGTGACCTCGACCTTGCGAGGGAAGGTCGAGTTCGAGAGCGGCGAGGAGGGCCGCGAGACCGAGGTGCTGAGCCACCTGCTGCGGGTCGCCACCGCCGAGACGTTCCGCGACCGGCTGGGCGGGCTCGACCTGTCCGGCTTCACCGACCTGGTCTCCGAGGGCGCCATCATCGAGACCGGCGACCTGGTCAGCGCGGACGAGCTGCTGGGTCAGATCGGCACCGTGCCGGGCCTGGCCAAGGTGCTCGACCGGCTCGGTCTCGGTGACGCGCCGAGCCCGGGGCAGGCCGCGTCCGGCATCGAGTTCGTGCTCGAGGGGCTGCACCTGACCAGACGGCTGGCCAAGGAGCTGACCGACGACGGCCGCACCCTGTACGGGAGCTGACATGGCCGGCAACCGGTTTCGGTACGGCGTGTGGCGGGACGGGCCCGACCCGCTCGCCCCGCCGTACGACGTGCGCGCCGCCGTCGACGAGGTCGGCGAGCGTGTCCTCGAGGGCGACAACCTGCGCGACGTGCTGCGTGACCTGATCCGGCGCGGCCCCCGGGCCGGTCGCGGGCTCGACGAGCTGCGCGACCGGGCCCGCCGCATGCGGCGGGAGGCGCTGCGCCGGGGCAACCTCGACGGCGCGGTCACCCGGGCCCAGCAGCTGCTCGACCAGGCCGTGGCGACCGAACGCGACGAGTTGCACCGCCGCGACGACGACGATTCCCGCTTCGCCGAGGCGGTGCTCGACAACCTGCCGCGTTCCACGTCGCGGGCGGTCGAGGAGTTGTCCGACTACAACTGGGCGTCCGCCGAGGCCCGGCAGCTCTACGAGCAGATCCTCGACGGGCTGCGGCGCGAGGTGGTCGAGCAGCGGTTCGCGGGCATGAAGCAGGCCCTCGAACAGGGCGACTTCGACGGCGTCAACGAGATGGTGTCCGACCTCAACGACCTGCTCACCAAGCACGCCCGGGGCGAGGACACCGACGACGCGTTCCAGCAGTTCATGGACAAGCACGGCCAGTTCTTCCCGGAGAACCCCAAGGACGTCGAGGAGCTGATCGACTCCCTGGCCCGGCGGGCCGCGGCGGCCGAGCGGCTCATGCGCTCGCTCAGCCCGCAGCAGCAGGAGGAGCTGTCCCGGCTCATGGACCAGGCCCTGGGCGACGGCCCGCTGCGGGGTCAGCTCGGGCAGCTCACCGACAATCTGCGCGCGTTGCGGCCCCAGCTCAACTGGGGACGCGGCGAACGGATGAAGGGCCCGAACGACCTCGGCTACGGCGACGCGGCCTCGGCCCTGGGCGAGATCGGCGACCTGGACGAGCTGCTCGACCAGCTCGGGCAGGAACATCCGGGGGCCACGCTCGACGACGTGGACGTCGAGATGGTCGAGCGTCAGCTGGGCCGGGGCGCGGCCGACGACGTACGGCGGCTGCGGGAACTGGAACGAGAGCTGACCCGGCAGGGCTGGGTGACGCGTGACACCGAGGGTCTGACCCTCTCGCCGAAGGCGCTGCGCCGGCTCGGGCGTACGGCTCTGGCCCAGGTCTTCGACGATCTTTCCGGGCGCAAGCAGGGGCAGCACGACCTGCGTGACGCCGGGGCCGCGGGGGACCTGATCGGGTCGTCGCGGCGCTGGGAGTTCGGCGACGAGCAGCCGCTCGACGTGGTCCGCACGATCGGCAACGCGGTCCGGCGCCGGGCCGGGGGTAACGGGGTGGGTGTCCTTCCCGTACGCCTGGAGCCCGACGACTTCGAGGTGGCCGAGACCGAGAGGCGGGCGTCGGCGGCGGTCGCGCTGCTGGTCGACCTGTCGTATTCGATGTTCGCCGACGGCCGCTGGGGCCCGATGAAGCAGACCGCGCTCGCGCTGTCGCATCTGGTCGAGACCCAGTTCCCGCAAGACTCGCTGCAGATCATCGGCTTCGGCCCGTACGCGTCGACGTTGTCGCAGGGTCAGCTGGCCGCGATCGAGCCGTCCATGGAAAAGGGCACGAACCTGCAGCACGCCCTCAACCTGGCTGGCCGGCACCTGCGGCGGCATCCGGGGGCCGAGCCGGTGGTGCTGGTCGTGACCGACGGCGAGCCCACGGCGCATCTGGAGGACGGCGAGGCGATGTTCTGGTGGCCACCGCTGCCGGAAACCATCCGCGCCACCGTCCACGAGGTCGATCACCTGACCCGGTTCGGGGCCACGCTCAACTTCTTCATGCTGGGCGAGGACCCCGGTCTGCAGCGGTTCGTGGCCAAGGTGGCCGAGCGCAACGGCGGCCGGGTCTTCAGTCCCGACGCCGACGAGCTCGGACGCTATGTGGTCGACGACTACGTGCGGGCCCGGCGCGGGCGCTGATCAGTCATCCGTGCCGCGCGGCTCATCAACCTGGTTCTGCTGCTGCAGTCGCGCGGCACGATGACGGCGTCCGAGCTGGCGGGCGAGCTCGAGGTGTCCGAACGCACGGTCTATCGCGACGTGGTCGCCCTGTCCGCGGCCGGTGTCCCGGTCTACGCCGAGCAGGGCCGGGTCGGCGGCTATCGCCTGGTCGACGGGTATCGCACCCGGCTGACCGGGCTGTCCCGGGCCGAGGCCGAGGCCCTGTTCCTGGCCGGGCTGCCCGGCCCGGCCCGCGAGATGGGCATGACCGAGGCGGCGCGCACGGCCCGCCTCAAGATTCTGGCCGCGCTGCCGCCCGGCCTGCAGCAGGCGTCCGAACGTGCCGGGCAGCGGTTCCACCTCGACGCGCCCGGCTGGTTCCAGGATCCGCAGACCCCGGCCGTGCTGGCCGACCTGGCCCAGGCCGTGTGGCACGACCAGGAACTGACGATGACCTACCGGCAGGGTGAGGTGACCCGCACGGTGGCGCCGTACGGGCTCGTCCTCAAGAACGGTGTCTGGTATCTGGTCGGCAAGGTGGGGGAGGACCTGCGCACCTACCGGGTCGACCGGATCACCGGAGTCACCCCGACCGGGCGGTTCTTCGACCGTGACGAGCCCTTCGACCTGGCGGAGTTCTGGGCCGGCCGGGCCGTCGAGTTCGTACGGCAGATGCTGCGCGAGGTCATCACGATCCGGCTGAGCCCCGACGGCGTACGGGCGCTGCGGTTCGTCGCCGAGACGGTCGCCCTGGACGAGGCCCTGACCGGGGCCGGAGAGCCGGATCCGGACGGGTGGGTCCGGACCCGGCTGCGGGTCGAATCGCTCGACGTCGCCTACTCGTACATGCTGCGGCTCGGCCCGCACGTCGAGGTGCTCGAACCGGAGTCGCTGCGGTCGCGCCTGCGGGAGGCGGCCGAGCGCACCGCCGCCCTTTACCGGTAGCCGGTCACGTCGGCCGGCCGGCCCGGGTCCTGCACCTCGACCAGGTAGCGCCACGCGTCGGGCCGGCTGCCGTCGAGGTCGGTGAACCCGTAGACCTGGGCCAGTTCGCCGCTGGAGACCGACTTGCCGTTCCAGCGGGCCTTGTCCGGGTCGGCGGCCAGGGCGGCGATGGCCCGGCCCACGTACGCCGGGGACTCCGAGATCGCGAAGTGGGGCTCCTTCTCGCAGGCGTCGCGCCACGTGTCCTCGGTCACGCCGAAGTTTTCCAGCATCATCTCCGAGCGCAGCCAGCCCGGGGTCACCGCCACCGCCGTCCCGCCATGCTCCGGCAACTCCCGGGACCAGGCGTACGCGAGCCGGTTGACGCTCGTCTTGGCCAGGTCGTAGAAGACCGACAGCCGGTAGTTGCTCTCGTTGTAGGCCGTCGTGCCGTCGCCGACCTCGATCACGAGCCCGCCCTGGTTCCGGATGAGCAGCGGCATCGCGTAGTGCGCGGTCGTGATGTGCGTGTCGATGGCCAGCCGTAGCAGCCGGAACCCGGCGTCGAGCGGCTGCTCCCAGACCGGCTTGTGCCAGGTGGCCAGCGGATCGCCACCCCACACGTCGTTGACCAGCACGTCGAGCCGCCCCTGCTCGCCGTCGATCCGCTGGACGAGCCGCTCGACCTCGCCGGGCACGAGGTGGTCGACGGCGACCGCGATCCCCGTGCCGCCGGCCGCGGTGACCAGTTCCGCGGTCTCCTCGATCGTTTCCGGCCGGTTCATCTCCGACCGTTTGCCCCGGGTGCTGCGCCCGGTCGCATAGACCGTCGCCCCGGCCGCGCCGAGCTGCACAGCGATCTGCCGCCCGGCGCCGCGGGTCGCCCCGGCCACGAGAGCGATCTTGCCTGCCAATGGTTGTTCTGACATGCCGACGACTCTCCCGCCAAAACCTGACAGCCCGTGTCCGGGTTTCTGCGCCTCCTGATCCCACGGTTGGGGTTGCTCGCGGTCTCCTCGTGGGCGGGTGACCACATGCCCGTGCCGAAGATCTCGGCCCGGGCGGCGAGCAATCAACGGCGTCCATGCCCCCTCTCTGCCCGGCCATCGAAAGGACCGAGCCGCGGACCGCGCAATCCATCGAGTCTCTGTTAAGCGGGGGCGGCAGCCGATTCGGACCGTGAGAACAAGAGATTGTTCGACACCGGCAGGCGGCCCGGAAACCGATTGAAGTCAGGACGCGAACTTTCGACGAGGAACGTCGCTGGGCTTGATGGCAAAGACGATAATGATGCGGTGCCTGACACCTCTCCGCCGTCGCATCGAGCCTCGCAAAGACTGGCGCAAGTTCTGGGCGGAAGCCTGGCGGTGGTTCTTCTCGGCCTGGTGGCGAATGTTCTTCAGATCGTCGATTTCGGCCGGGGCCTGAATCTTCCCACGTTGCTGCCCGGAGCCGGCCGCAGCGCATCGCCCGCCTCCCCGGCCAAGCCGACCGCGACCAGCACCTCCGCCGACCCGGCCCACGAGACCTGCGGCGACGCGGACCTGAAGGTATCGACCTTTCCGGAGCCGCCAATTGTCTTCCGGGAATCCGCGTTCCAGATCCACGTCACCATCGAGAACGTCGGTAAGCAAATCTGTACGCGTGACGTCGGCACAGGCTCGATCGAACTGACGGTCGACTTCCAGAACATGCAGTTCTGGTCGTCGCACCAATGCAGTGCTGGGCGGGGCAGCAGCCGGCAGGTTTTCGCACCAGGGGAGCGGCGGACCTATTCGATGATGTGGAACGGGCGTGAGTCCTCGGTGTGCGATGCCGGGGCGCCCGCCGGACCATACGCGGAAGCAGGCATGCATCAACTTCGCGCACGGCTGGGAAGCATCGTCAGCCGCCCCGACGAATTCAACATGTTCGACGCGCCCTGAGACGCGGGCTACCGGCGCGGAGCGGGCAGCGTGACAGTCATCTGGTCGGTGCCGGGTGTGGTTGACGCGCGGTGAGGGCTAAGAGTGCGGCCGTCACCGCCAGGAGCAAACCACCGGACAGGAGACCCGGGCGCGCTCCCCACGACTCCGCGATGATCCCGGCGAGTGCGGCGCCGGCCGCGCCTCCCGCGGTGGTGGCTACGTTCACCCAGGTGCCGGCTTCGGTGGCGGCGCCCTCACCGGCCAGGTCGTCGGCGGCCAGGTAGGCAACGACGAAAATCGGGGCCAGCGCCGTCCCGGTCAGACACAGCACAAGACCGAGCGCGACCAGCCCGGGCGCTGCCGAGGCGGTCGTGAGGCCGGCCGCGAGTACGCCGGCCAGCATCGCAAGCTGCCGGAAATGGTGCCGGCCGTGTTCGCGGCGGGCCCAGAGCAGGCCACCGGCCACGCTGCCCACTGCGATTGACGCTTCCAGCGGGCCGGCGGCTCCGGGCTTGCCGTGGTCCTGAGCGATGACAGCCAGACAGGTATAAGCCACATTGGTTCCGGCTCCGACTACGAGGATCGTCGCGAGCAGCCGGCGCAGGGCGGATGAGCGCAGCGGTCCGGGGTTGAACCACTTTTGCGGGGCCGTCGATTCACCTCGGGTCGTCGGTTCGCGGTGACGAGCCGGTGGGGCGGCAGCCAGGCCGAGCGTGCCCGACAGCAGCAAGGCCGCGGTGAGAACCAGCGCCCACCGTGCCGGCCCCACCGCTACCAGCAGCCCGGCGATGAGCGGACCGATCAGATACAGCGTCTCCTCGACAACCGAGTCCAAGCCGTACGCCCGGGGTTTGAGCGAGGTGCCGGCCGTGAGCCGGCGCCAGTTCGCTCGCATCGCCGGGCCCAGGGGTGGGGCCGTCAGGCCGGCCAGCGTCATGAGGATGACCAGCACGACCGGATTGCCGGCCACCGTGGCGCCGATCAGGGCCGCGGCGCACGCCACGGCAAGCGGGGGAAGGATGACGCGCTGGCTGTACCGCTCGGCCAGACGTGCCTTGGCGGGCAAGGCGATGGCGGTAAGGCCGAAGCCGGCCCCCGCGAGACCGGCCGTGGTGAACGAACCGGTGGACTGCTGGATCGTGAACAAGGTGGCAAGCGGGAAGAGACCGTAGGCCAGGCGGCCGCCGATCGCGGGCACAAAGGTGCGCAGCGCGAACGGCAACGTGAGCACGGCACGGTAACTTCCCCCGCCGAGGGCGCGGGACATGAAAGAGACTCCTCGAACGAAGCGACAGGGAACCGGGAGACGACGGGTTCCCTACGGCGGCGTCGAGGACATGCTCCGGATCTTAGCCCTATCGATCCCCAAAGCGCCCGGTCAGATGATCCATCAGGCCGCGATCTGGGCGCTCTGGCTCAACAGAACTAGGTTCCTAGGATGCCGGACGCGATGTGCGACACGTGACTGGTTGGCGACGAAGATTCTGAAGCTCGTTATAGTTGCTCGGCGAGTGACCGGTGGGGGGCCCGGGCGTCGGGGGACGCGTCTATCCGGGCCGGCGTGTGCGCCGGGGTCATGCTGGGCGGCGAGCCCGGCACCGGAGGGGGAGAGGAATCGCGATGTCGCAGCAGCCTGCGCCGTCCGTTGCTGCCCCGTCCAACCGGATCTGGACCATCCCGAACGTCATCAGCTTCATTCGCCTGCTCGGCGTGCCGCTTTTTCTCTACTTGCTGCTGGGCCCGGAGAACGACGTGGCCGCGGTGATCGTGCTGGCCATCGGCGGCACCACCGACTGGGTCGACGGCTTCGTGGCCCGGCGGATGAACTCGGTGAGCCGCCTGGGCGAGCTGCTCGACCCGTTCGCCGACCGGCTCTACATCCTGGCCACTCTGATCGGTTTCACCGTACGTGGCGTGGTGCCGTACTGGCTGACCGGCGCTCTCTTGCTGCGCGAGTTCGTGCTGGCCATCGCGCTGCTGGTGCTGCGGCGCCACGGGTACGGCCCGCCGCCGGTGCACTATGTGGGCAAGACCGGCACGTTCGTGCTGCTGGCCGCGTTCCCGGTGATCCTGCTGGCCAACGCCGTTCCGTCGATCGACTCGTGGGCCGGCCCGATCGGGTGGGGCCTGGCGTGGTGGGCGCTCGGTCTCTACTGGGCCGCCGGCGTCCTCTATCTGGCCCAGGCCACGCAGCTGCTGCGCGCGCCCCGGACGGCCCAGTGATGCCCGGGACGGCCGAGCAGCCTCCGAAGCGCACCCAGCAGCCCGAGGCCGCCGAGCAGCCTCCGAAGCGCACCTATCAGCCCGACTTCCTCACCGAGCTGTTCCGCAATCCCCTCGATCCCGGGTACGCCGACGCCGCCGCCCGCAAGCTGCGTGAGGGCGAGCCGACCGGCCTGCGTAAACGGCTGTCCGGCAGTGCCCTGGTGGTCACGCTGGTCGCGCTCGGGTTCCTGCTCGTGGTCGCGTACAAGCAGACGGTCGCCGACGAGCCGGCCCGCACGACCGCCCGCGCCGAGCTGATCCAGCAGGTGCAGAACCGGCGGGAGGTCACGTCGGCGCTGCAGGACCGGGCCGACAAGCTGGCCGAAGAGGTGTCGGGGCTGCGCGAGGCCGAGCTCAGTGACGACGAGGTGCAGCGGCTGCGCGACACCGAGGCGGCGACGGGTCTGGCCGCCGTACGCGGGTCGGGGGCGAAGGTCACGGTGGGTGACGGCCCGACGCCGATCGACCCGGTCACCGGCGACCGCAACACGGTGGCCCGGGTCAAGGACTCGGATCTGCAGCTGGCCACGAACGCGCTGTGGTCGCTGGGCGCCGAGGCGATCGCGATCAACGGGCAGCGGCTGACCGCGACGTCGACGATCCGGCAGGCGGGCGAGGCGATTCTCGTCGATCTGCGTCCGGTCACGACCCCGTACGAGGTGGTGGCGATCGGCCCCGACGACCTCGCGAAGGACTTCCGGGACGGGTACGCGGGCCGCTTCTTCGACCAGCTGTCCGGCAAGTACGGCATGTCGTTCGACGCCCGCAAGGCCGAGGACCTGCAGCTTGTCGCGGCGACCGAGCTGAAGTTGCGGGTCGCCCAGCCGTCCACGCCGCCGCCGACCCCCTCGACCCTGACGTCCTCCGGTCCGGCCACCTCCCCGGCCGAGCCGTCCAGCTCCACCTCGGAAGGCGGCCGATGATCGCCGTACTCGCCCTGATCGCCGGTGTCGCCCTGGGCATCCTGTTCGATCCCACCGTGCCGCTGGCCCTGCAGCCCTATCTGCCGATCGCGGTGGTGGCGGCGCTGGACGCGGTGTTCGGCGGGGTGCGCTCCCGGCTCGACGGCATCTTCGACGACAAGCAGTTCGTCGTCTCGTTCATCTCGAACGTGCTGGTCGCCGCGCTGATCGTCTATCTCGGCGATCAGCTGGGCGTGGGCACGCAGCTCTCCACGGGCGTGGTGGTGGTGCTCGGGGTGCGCATCTTCGGCAATGTGGCGGCCATTCGCCGGCACCTGTTCCGGGCCTGACCGGGGCAGGGACACGATGACCGAGGAGAACGAGCCCGCGCAGGGCATGCCCACGGCCGGCCGCAAGCCGCCGCCCGATTCCGGCGAGGGTCCGACGCTCGAGCAGCCGAAGCGGCCCGCGATGGATTCGTCGACGGTCGAGCTGGACGGCCCGACACAGCGTCTGTCGGTGCCTTCCCCGCCGTCACCTGATCCGGTGACGGCGCCGGAAGCGGGGGAGTCGACGCGGGTGCTGACGCAGCACTTGAAGGCGCCCGCATCCGAGCCGCCCCCGGCCGAGACGCTCCAGCCGGACACCTCGGAGACAACAGAGCCACCTGAGCCCGTACGGGAAAAGGAAGCGCAAGCGGACCCGCCCGCCCCGACCACCCCGGCCGCCGGAGGCGGGCCGCGCGGCAAACGCCCGAGCTCGGCCGGCGTGCTGATCCTGGTGCTGGTCGCGTTGTTCGGGTTCACGCTGGTGGTGCAGCTGCGCAGCAACGGCAGCGACGAGGGCCTGGCCAGCGCCCGGCAGGAGGATCTGGTGCGGATCCTGAGCGATCTGGAGGCGCGCGACAGCCGTCTGCAGAGCGAGATCAGCGCGCTGGAGACCAGTCAGCGGCAGCTCACGTCGGGCGTGGCCGGTCGGCAGGCGGCGCTGGCCGAGGCGCAGAAGCGGTCCGACGAGCTGGGGCTGCTGGCCGGGACTCTGCCGGGGCGCGGTCCGGGGCTGCGGATCGTGATCGACGGGGTCAAGGCGAACGCGGTCCTCAACACCGTGCAGGAATTGCGCGGCGCCGGCGGTGAGGTCATGCAGATCGGCGGTGCGGGCGGTCAGCCCGTACGTATCGTGGCGTCGAGCTATTTCGTGGACGCCGAGGGCGGCGGCATTCTCGCCGACGGTCAACGGCTCACCGGGCCGTTCGTGCTGACCGTGATCGGGCAGCCTTCGGTCATGCAGACGGCGCTGCAGATCCCGGGCGGGGTGGTGGCGTCGGTGAACAGCGGCGGCGGTAGCGTGACGTTGGAACAACGGACCTTGGTCGAAGTGACCGCCGTCCGGGACGCCAAGCCAATGCAATACGCACGTCCGGCCTCCTGAAAGGGCGCCGGGAATCGTGAAAACGGGAGAGAAAGCGTGATTCCTGAGGACCTGCGGTACACGGCGGAACACGAGTGGGTGGCCGGCGACGGCAGCGGGCCCGTGCGGGTGGGCATCACCCACTTCGCGCAGGATGCTCTGGGCGACATCGTCTTCGTGCAGCTGCCCGACGAGGGCACCGAGGTGGCGGCGGGCGACTCGCTCGGCGAGATCGAGTCGACGAAGAGCGTTTCGGAGATCTACGCGCCGATCGCGGGCACCGTCGTGTCGAAGAACGCCTCGCTGACCGACGAGCCCGAGCTGATCAACGCCGAGCCCTATGCGGCGGGCTGGCTGGTGGAAATCGCGCCGGCCGATTCCGGCGCGATTGCGCAGCTGCTCGACGCCGACGCATACAAAGCTTTGACGGAGAGCTGACTGAAGTCAGCGCGTCCGGTTGCCCCGCGATATTGGCCCTGACTAGGGTTGCGGGGCACAACAGTGTTATCTCTTTGAAACCGATAGTCGTGCGTCCCAGCCTTACGGCGCGGCGGGGGAGACCTTGGCCGCACGCCACGACCAACTGATCCGTGAGGTGGTCCGATGACGCGCCCAGACGACGAGTTCCCCCCACTCGACGTCACGTCCACGCTGAACCTCGGCGCCCTCGACGAGGTGCTCGAGGGTCCCGACACCGACGTGGTGCCGAGCCGCATGTCGGGCTCGCTCCCGCCCGGGATGGCGCTGCTGGTGGTGCGCCGGGGTCCCAACGCGGGTGCACGCTTCCTGCTCGACCACGACGTGACGACCAGTGGACGTCACCCCGACAGTGACATCTTCCTCGACGACGTGACGGTGTCCCGCCGCCACGCCGAGTTCCACCGCGACGGCGGCACCTTCACGGTGCGCGACGTGGGCTCGCTGAACGGCACCTACGTCAACCGTGAGCGGGTCGAGGCGGCCACGCTCAGCAACGGCGACGAGGTCCAGATCGGCAAGTTCCGGCTGGTGTTCATCGCCGGTCCGCGGCCCGAGGGTGAGGGCAGCCAGGGGTGAATTCGTCGGGGGCGGCCGCGCGCGACCCGGGGGCCTCGCGTCCCCAGGGCGGGCGCGAGCCTGCGCTGATGAGCATCGGGGAGGTGCTGGCCCATCTGCGCACCGAGTTCCCCGACACCACGATCTCCAAGCTGCGGTTCCTGGAGGCGGAGGGGCTGGTCGATCCCCAGCGCACCGCCTCCGGGTACCGGAAGTACTCGTGGAACGACGTCGCCCGGCTGCGGTTCGTGCTGACCGCGCAGCGCGATCAGTATCTTCCGTTGCGGGTGATCCGCGAGCAGCTCGACCGCATGGAGACCGAGGAACCGGTGGCGCCGAGCCGCCCGACCCTGGTCGCCGTGGGCGCCGAGAAGGCGGCCGATCCGTCCGACTCCCGGGTCCCCCGGGAGGATGTGATGGAACGCACGGGCGCGTCGGCCGAGCTCCTCGACGAGCTCGAGCGGATGGGTCTGGTGACCGCGCGGCCGCCGGGCTGGTACGACGGCGATGCCGTGATCATTGTCGAGGCCGTGGTGGGTCTCACGAAGTTCGGGCTGGAATTGCGCCACCTGCGGGGTTTCCGGGCCGCCTCGGATCGTGAGGTTGGTCTGTTCACGCAGCTCCTGGCGCCTCTGGTGCGGCAGAGCGACCCGGCCGCGCGGGCCCGGGCCAACGAGACGGCCCGCGATCTGCAGGCGCTTTCGCAGCGTTTGCACGCCGCATTGGTGCGGGCCGGACTGCGCGGCGAACTCGGCCGTTGAGGCGGATTCGCCTAGGCTTTCCAGGGGTATGCGGGAGCCGTCGGATCCGGACGGCGTGCGTGTACCGTGCAGGATAGGGGCAGCCGTTGCGGGGCGGCACAACAACGACTCACAACAACGACACGCAGACAACGACACGGAGGCGGCGGTGCGCGAGCTGAGCGTGGTCGGAGTTCGGGTGGAGCTGCCGAGCAACCAGCCGATCGTCCTCCTCCGAGAAGTTGACGGTGATCGGTATTTGCCGATCTGGATCGGGGCGGTCGAGGCGACCGCGATCGCGTACGAGCAGCAGGGTGTCAAGCCCGCCCGTCCGCTGACCCACGATCTCCTGCGGGACATCCTGGCCGCCCTCGAGGCGCCGTTGACCGCGGTCGAGATCACCGAGCTGAAGGACAACGTCTTCTACGCCGACCTGTTGATCGGCGAGGAGGGGGTGCGGGTCTCGGCCCGGCCCAGCGATTCGATCGCGCTCGCCCTGCGGGTGGGTGCGCCGATCCGCTGCGCCGACGAGGTCCTCACCGAGGCCGGCATCGTCATCCCCGACGAGCAGGAGGACGAGGTCGAGAAGTTCCGTGAGTTCCTCGATCAGGTCCGGCCCGAGGATTTCGCGGGATAACCGCCCTATTGATCGACAAGCGCCTCGCTCCGTCGCGGCGTGTCGCCGCGTTACCTAGCTGTTTCCGCGGGCGCTGAGATATACGCTCGTGAAGTCCAGGTGAAGCGGCGGCACCGCGCAGCGGGGAGGTGGTCGCGTGCACGAGCAGCCCCTTGAACGTGAGGGTCCTCTCGTCGGCGAGGACGGCTCGGTCGGTTATCGCGGGGTGACGGCGTGCCAGGCGGTCGGCATCAGCTACCGCCAGCTCGACTACTGGGCGCGCACGACGCTGGTGGTGCCCAGCATCCGGGACGCTTCCGGCTCGGGCACCCAGCGGCTCTATTCGTTCCGCGACCTGGTCGTTCTCAAGGTCGTCAAGCGCCTGCTCGACGCCGGTGTGTCCCTGCAGAACATCCGCCGGGCGATCGAGACTCTTCGCTCGCGTGGCGTGGAGGATCTGGCCGGCATCACCCTCATCTCCGACGGCACGACGGTCTACGAGTGCCGTTCTCCGGAGGAAGTGGTCGACCTGCTCCAGGGCGGCCAGGGCGTGTTCGGCATCGCCATCGGCGGCGCCTTCAAGGAGATCCAGGGTTCGCTGACCAACCTGCCGGCCGAGCCGGCCGGCGGCCCGGTGCCGGTGGGTTCCGACCCCGCGCCGTCCGCCGGTGACGAGCTGGCCGCCCGCCGGGCCCGCAAGCGCGCCGGCTGACCCGTTGCGTGGATGTTCTCGAACAGGGCAGTGACTCCCGCCGGCCCGGCACCGCGCTGATCGCCGTTCTGGCGGTCGTCGCGCTGGTCGTGGTCGGGGTCAGCGAGTTCCGGCGGCGCGATCGGCGGGCCGCGCCCGTTCCCGCTCCGTCGGTCCGGCCGTCGTTCGAGGCCATCAAGGTCAACTGGAGCAACGGTCAGAGCTTCTCGGCGACGTTCGCCGAGAAGACCAGGGACTTCGTGCTGAGCTTCGACGTGCAGAACCACAACGCGGCCACAGTGAGCGTGCACGGCATGGAGCAGCCCGCCGATCCGGCGTACGCCCGTCTCGCGGTGGCGGTGATGCCCGGGTCAGGAGATGGTCCGTCGCCCACCTATGAGCAGGTCGAGGCGGCCGCGGCCCGGCCGGTGCCGCTCGCCTTCGAGTCGTTCGCCCAGCTCACCGTGGCCGGGCGTCTGCGTTGCACCCCACGTCCGGCCCTGCGCAACTGGCTGCAGTTCATGGTCGAGGACGAGCGGACCCTGATGGGCCTGCCCGAGTTCGAGGGCGACAAGTGGACCGTGTACGTCGCCAGGAAGCTGTGCGGGTAGCCCGGTTTGCTGGTTCGGCAAGCTTTGTAGGCGCCCCGGGGATCGTGCCGCAGGCTGGGATCATGAGCGACGAACAAGCGTGGGACACCCGGTACGCCGAGAGCGGCCGGATCTGGAGTGGCAAGCCGAACGTGGTGCTGGTGCGCGAGGTGAGCGACCTGCCCGCGGGCCGGGCCCTCGATCTGGGCTGCGGCGAGGGCGGCGACGCGATCTGGCTGGCCGGGCGGGGCTGGCGGGTGACCGCGGTCGACATTTCCGGGGTGGCCCTGGACCGGGCGCGGCAGCACGCCGCCGAGCGGGGCGTGGACACGATCGACTTTCAGAAGCGGAACCTGACGGACGAGTTCCCCGGCGGCGAGTACGACCTGGTCAGCGCCCAGTTCCTGCACCACTGGCGCGAGTTCGACCGCGAGGCGATCCTGCGCCGGGCGGCCGCCGCCGTCGCGCCCGGGGGGATCCTGCTGATCGAGGGGCACCTGGACACTGGGCCGGTGCACCGTCCCGAGCACGACGACATGCCGCCGCTGCCGGGCCCCGACGAGGTCGTCAAGAGCCTGCAGCTGGACGACGGGTGGGAGGTGCTGCTGGCCGAGGAGCACCCGCGCGAGCAGGTCATCGACGGCGTGGCCCACCACCGCACCGACAACACGGTCAAGGTCCGCCGCCGCGCTTGACTCTCACACGGTGTCAGCCCCGATCCTGAGCACATGAGACAACGGAGAGAGATGACCGGCCTGGGCCGGCATGCCGAGGCGGTGGCCGCGCTGCCGGCCGATGTGGCGACGATCGTGCGGACCGTGCAGGGACTGCTGATCCACGAGGCGTGGGCCGGGTCGTACGGGGTGAAGCTCGACGACCCGCCGACCGTGCACCTGCGACCGGCCGCGGCGCTGCTGGACGCGGCCGGGGACCGTCCGCTGAGCGAGGCCCGGGAGCCCGGCGACCGGGTGCCCACCATGTGCCGCAGCTTCACCGTCCTGACCGTGGCGATGCTGCGGGCCCATGGGTTCGAGGCGCGTTCCCGGGCCGGGTTCGGCGCCTACTTCACCCCCGGCCGCTACGACGACCACTGGGTCGTCGAGGTCGGGGGCCGTCTGGTCGACGCCCAGATCGACGCGCTGCAGGCCGAGGCCCTGAAGATCGACTTCGATCCGCTGGACGTGCCCCGCGACCGGTTCCTGCCCGGACCGGACGCGTGGCGGCTGGTGCGCGACGGGAAGGCCGATCCGGAGTTGTTCGGGCACCCGCCGGCGAACATGGCGGGACTGTGGTTCATCGCCGGCAACGTGATGCGGGACCGGGCCGGCGTCGAGACGCTTCCGTGGGACGTGTGGGACCCGATGCCTGGCCCGGACGACCCGGTCGACGTTGCTCTGATCGACCGGATCGCGGCCGGCGACGTGCCCGTCGAGGTGCCCGGCACGGTGCTCAACACCCGCCGGGGCGCGCGGGAGTCGTTGGTCAGTCCGTGAAAGCCCGGCGCGGCGGCCCGGTCAGCGCGTAGCGTCTGCAGACGTGATCCCGCAGCACTTTCCGCTCTATCTGCGCGAGCCGGGCGCCACCGGCGGCGGCGGCCGGGTCTGGCTGGTCGTCGGCTGGATGCCCGACAAGGTCTCCGGTCTGCCCCGCCAGCCGGTCGCGCTGCTCTGTGACGGCGATGTCGAGGAGCCGCGCGTGCTGGAGCAGACCACGGTGTATCGGGTGATCGGCACGAATCGGCACTGACGGCACCGGTCCCGAGCACCGAGCGTGCCCGTGACATGACCTCAAGTGTTGTCTATGCTTCCAGATGCCTCGACCGGGATCTGGGGGAATTGTCGTGCCGTTGCCTTCCGCGAAATCACCCGCTCCGCACCCGCTCGACGAGGCTCGGCGGAGCCCCATCGACCGGATCGAACGGACGGCGTCGGCGACGATCGTCCGGCGCATCGTCCGTCACGAACGAACGCACGAACGATCCGACGTCACCCCCTTCAGCTCGGGCATCTGACCCGGGGTGGACACCCCGTGGCGCCCGCTGCGCCACTTCGTGCTGAAGGTCCACAGCCGCTGCGATCTCGCGTGCGACCACTGCTACATCTACGAGCACGCCGACCAGTCGTGGCGGGGCCGGCCGCTTGCGATGGCGCCGGAGACCGTACGGGCCGCGGCGGGCCGCATCGCCCAGCACGCCGCGCGGCACGGCCTGGCCTCGGTCGGGGTGGTGCTGCACGGCGGCGAGCCGCTGCTGCTCGGCCCGCGCCGGCTGCGCGCGGCCCTCGAGGAGCTGCGCGGCACGATCACCCGGGTCTGCGAGCTCGACCTGCGGATGCAGACCAACGCCGTACGGCTGGACGCCGCGACCTGTGAGCTTCTGCTCGAGTTCGGCGTCCGGGTGGGGGTCTCGCTCGACGGCGGCCGCGCCGAGAACGACCGCCACCGCCGGTACCGCAACGGCGCGTCCAGCCACGACCGCGTGCGGGTGGCTTTGCGGCGGCTGCGTGAGCCCCGCTACCGGCCGCTCTACGCCGGGCTGTTGTGCACGATCGACGCCGCCAACGACCCGATCGCCGTCTATGAGGCGCTGCGGGCCGAGGATCCGCCGCGCATCGACCTGCTGCTGCCCCACGCCACCTGGGACAACCCGCCGCTCAAGCCGCTCGGCCCGTGGCTGACCGCGTTCCACGACCGCTGGGCCGCCGACGACCAGCCTTTCCCCGTACGCCTTTTCGACTCGATCCGCTCGCTCGGCCTGGGCGGGCCGACCGGGACCGAGGCCGTGGGTCTCGACGCGGGTGACGTGGCCGTCATCGAGACCGACGGGGCCTGGGAGGAACCCGACTCGATGAAGACCACCGCGCCGGGCGGAGGCGCGACCGGGCTGACCGTCTTCGACGCCTCGGCCGACGACGTCACCCGGTTGCCGGCCATGCGCCGCCGCCGGGCCGGCCTGTCCGCGCTCTCAGCCACCTGCCGGTCCTGCGAGCTCGTCCGGCAGTGCGGCGGCGGCCTCACCGCCCACCGCTGGTCGCAGGCCGCCGGCTTCGACAATCCTTCCGTGTACTGCGCCGACCTGAAGGAGCTCATCATCACGATCAACGAGCATCCCGGTCCGGTCGCGGGCGACCTCGGCGCGCTCCCGGCGGACGCCTTCGACGGCCTCGGCTACGGCTACGGCGACGCCGCCGCGGTCGCCTGGCTGGCCGACGCCGAGCTGGCGGTCAACCGGGCCCTGGTGGGGGAGGTGGCGGGCGAGACCGCGTCGGGCGGCCGCCTGCTGGCCGAACTGGAACGGCAGGCGCCCACGGTCTTCGACGAGGTGCTGCGTCACCCGTTCGTCCGGCCGTGGGCGGTCAGCTGCCTCGACGGGGGCCGCGACTGCGACCCGGACTGGGCGGCCGCCCTCGCCGCCGCCGTCGCCGTGCGGGCCGGACTGGGCGTGGAGGTGCCGGTGCGGGCCCACGGCGGGCGCATCCACCTGCCCACGGTCGGGTTCTTCGCGGCGCCCGCGGCCGAGGTCACGGTGACGGCCGGGCCGGACTCGTTCACGCTGCGCTGGCCGGGCGGCCGGGCGACGATCGCGGCCGGCGCCGGCCCGCACGGCTGGCACGCCGCGCGCTGGCTCACCGTCGAGGGCGTCCGCATCCTGCTCGAGGACGCCGACCCGTACCGCGACCGCCTCGAGCACGCCGCGACCGGCCATCTCGACGCGGCCGCCGCCGACGGCTGGTCCTCGGCCCTGGCCGGCGCGTGGCAGGAGCTGAGCCGGGACGCGCCCGGGCAGATCGACGGCCTGCGCCAGGGCCTGCGCGCGATCGTCCCGCTCGCCCCCGCACCCGACGGCACCCTGCGCAGCGCCACTTCCCGGCACGCGTTCGGGGCGCTGGGCCTCGCCCGCACCGACCCGGCCGACCTGGCCGTGCTGCTGGTGCACGAGTTCCAGCACAGCAAGCTCGGCGCGGTGCTCGACCTGATCGACCTGGTGCCCGACGGGGCCGGCGGCGACCGGTTGCGCGTCGGCTGGCGGCCCGATCCGCGCCCGGTCGAGGCGGCGCTGCAGGGGGCGTACGCGCATCTGGCGGTGGCCGACGTGTGGCGGCACCGGGCCGACCGCGACGGGGACGAGCCGAGCCGCAAGCTGTTCCGGCGGTACCGCGACTGGACGGCCGAGGCCATCGACGCGCTCCGATCCGGTGGGCGGCTCACCCCGGCCGGCGCCCGCTTCGTGGGCCGGATGGCCGACACCGTCGGCAGCTGGGCCGGCTGATCCCGACCGTCCTGGATGGAGGTTGCGATCACGTGGTTGACTGAGCGTCTTGTGGCAGAGGACGCGGGCAGATCCGAGGCGGCCGGGCGCGACGACCCGTCCGCCCCGGTGTTCTTTCTGAGCTACTGGCGGCCCGACCCGCCCAAGCACGCCGCCGGTCAGCCCCGCGAGCCCAACCGGTTCGTCATGCAGTTCTTCGACGAGCTCAGCGAGAACGTCAACAACCTGATCGGCTCGATGCCCGGCCGCGATCCCGGCTTCCTCGACGTGGCCCGCGGCGGCGGCGAGCTGTGGGAGCGCCAGCTGCTGCACGCGGCCGGCACCTGCCAGGTCTTCATCAGCCTGCTGTCCACGCCGTACCTGACCGGCAGCGAGTGGTGCGCCCGCGAATGGGACCTGTTCACCCGGCGCGAGGTGCAGCCGCGCCACGCCTTCGCCGAGCCGTACGAGACCGCGGTCGTGCCGGTGCTGTGGACGCCGCTGAGCACCCCGCTGCCGCCCGTGGTCTCCGACGTGAACATCTTCGTGCCGACGAGGCTGCGCGACGACTACCGCGCCGAATACCAGGCCGAGGGGCTGCTCGGGCTCCTGCGTACGGGGCAGCGGGTGGTCTTCGACACCGTCGTCTGGCGGATCGCGCAGCGGGTGGTCGACATCCGCCTCAACTACTGGGTCAAGCCGCTGCGCCTGCCCGGCTCGCTCGACCTGCGCACCGATTTCGAGCGGGGGGATGCCGCATGACGCGGTACTACTTCTACCTCAGCTACGGCCATTCGGTGCGGCTGCGGGCCGGCGACCGGCCCGACACCGACCACTGGGCCGGGCAGCTGTTCACCGAGCTGTCGGCCGAGGTGGCCCGGCTGGTCGGCGCCGACCGCCGCACCCAGGTCGGCTACTACGACGACCTGGTGCAGCCGCTGACCGACTGGAAGGCGGCGCTGGCCGGCGTGCTGAGCAGCTCCGACGTCTTCGTCGCGCTGTACTCGCCGGGATACTTCAACAAGTCGTGGCCGCTGCGCGAACGGGCCTCGTTCGCCAGCCGCTACGCCGACCCCGAGATGGCCGACCACTTCCTGCTGCCGGTGCTGTGGGTGCCGTGGCCGCCGTGGGAGCACGAGGCCGAGCGGGCCGCCGCGCTGCGCCTGGGCGCGGGCATCCCGGAGTACGCCGAGGAGGGCCTGCAGGCCATGTCCCGGCTCGCCCTCTACCGCAAGCAGTACCGCGCGATCGTGCGCCGCCTGGCCTACCGCATCGTCACCCTGGCCGCCGAGGCCCCCCGGCCGGCGCCCCTGGCCGTGGCCATCGACGAGGTCACGGCCGAGCCCACTGCCCCCACCGACATCCTGTTCACCGTGGCCGTGCTGGCCCCGCAGCGCGCCGACGTGCCGGCCGGCCGCTCGTCCGGCTCCTACGGGTCGTCCCCGCGGGCCTGGACCCCGTACCGGGACCTGCACCAGTTCCCGATCGCCGAGTACGTGGCCAACGTCGCCGAACGGCTCGGCCAGCCCGCCCGCATCGTCGACCGTCCCGGCGAACTCGGCGTGCTCGCCCAGGGGGCGGCGCTGGTGCTGATCGACCCGTGGGTGGTGGCCACCCCCGACGGCCTGGAACGGCTCTCCGGGCTGGCCACGCGGATCCCCGACTGGGCGACCGTGCTGCTGGTGGCCGACCGCTCCGACCCCGGATACGCCGCGCGCGGCGCCACCCTGCACGCCACCGTGGCCGATACCCTGGTCGCCGCGGGGATCGCACGCAACCGCATCACGCTGCTGCGCGACGCCGACCGGCTCGTCGAGCGGATGCCGTCCATCATCGACCAGGCCTGCACGGCGTACCGCAAGAACGCCCCGGTGTTCCTGCCCAAGGGCGCCGACTCGGCCCTGCCCAAGCTCACCGGGAGCCCCGATGACCGAGAACCGTGACGGCAAGATCGTCACGTTCTACTCGTACAAGGGCGGCACCGGCCGCACCATGGCGCTGGCCAACGTGGCCTGGATCCTGGCCGCCAACGGCAAACGGGTGCTGGTGGCCGACTGGGATCTGGAATCGCCCGGCCTGCACCGGTTCTTCCGCCCGTTCATCGACCCGCAGGCGCTGGCCGACTCCGGTGGCGTGATCGAGCTGGTCCGCGGCTACGAGCAGGCCACCCTGCAGGACGTCGATCGCGACGACGACTGGCACCGCGACTACGCCCGGGTCAGCCGGCACGCCTTCACGATCGGCTGGGACCACTTCCCCGAGGGCGCCACCCTCGACTTCCTGGGCGCGGGCAGCCAGAACCAGGACTACGCGCGCAGCGTCTTCGAGCGCGACTGGGACGACTTCTACGAGCGGCTCGGCGGCGGGCAGCTGTTCGACGCGCTGCGCGAGGACATGCGCCGGCGTTACGACTACGCCCTCATCGACAGCCGTACGGGGTGGAGCGACGTCGCCGGCATCTGCACGGTCCACATGCCCGACGTGCTCATCGACTGCTTCACCTTCAGCGAGCAGGGCATCGACGGCGCCGCCACGGTGGCCGCCAACGTCTCGGCCCAGCAGGGACGCCGGCAGATCCGCATCCTGCCCGTGCCCATGCGCGTCGACCTGGCCGAGCTGCAGCGCGCCGACGCGGGCCGGCTCGCCGCCCGGCAACGGTTCACCGGGCTGCCGGCCGGGCTGGAGGGCCGCGACCGTGACGCCTACTGGTCGGCCGTCGAGGTGCCGTACGTGCCGTTCTACGCGTACGAGGAGACCCTGGCCACCTTCGGCGACCGGCCCGGCTCGCGCAGCTCGATGCTGGCCGCGTACGAGACCCTGACCGGCTACATCACCGACGGCGAGATCACGTCGCTGCCGCCGATGGAGGAATCGCTGCGCGAACGCACGGCCGCCCGGTTCGTGCGCCCCACCGTCCTGCCCGAGTCGAAGATCGCCCTGCGGTACGCGCCCGACGACCGGCTCTGGGCCGAGTGGATCGCCAAGGTGCTCGAGACGGCCGGGGTCACGGTCAACGCGGTCGCCGTCGACCCGGACGCCGACAACGTGCCCACGCCCGAGGGCCGGCTCCTGACCGTGGTGTCGGCGGCCAACGCGCTCGCCGAGCAGGCCCGTGTCCCCGGCCAGCGCGATCCCCGGACGCCCCTGATCGCGTACGTCTCCGACGTGAGCGCCCTGCGCGGGCCGTCCGAGCGCGACTCGGCCTTCCTGGCCGGGCAGACCGAGGAGGTGGCCGTCGCCCGGCTGCTGCGGCTGGCCGGGCACCCGTCCGACGACTTCGACCGGTCCCGCATCGGGCTGCGCTACCCCGGCCGCTCGACCGTGCTGTTCAACGCGCCCATCCGCAACGTGCAGTTCACCGGCCGCGAGAAGGACCTGCTCGACCTGCGCGACCAGTTGCGGATCAGCGGTAGCCCGGTGGTGCTGTCCGGCGCGTCCCCGGTGGCGTTGCAGGGCATGGGCGGCATCGGCAAGACCCAGGTCGCCATGGAGTACGCCCACCGGTTCCGCAACGCGTACGACTTCGTGTGGTGGATCGACGCCGACCCGGTCACCTTCGTCGACACCCAGCTCTCCGACCTCGCCCGCGAACTGGGCCTGGCCCCCGAGGGCGGCATCGCCGACCAGGCCCAGGCCGTGCTGGGCGAGCTGCGCCGGGGCCGCACCCTGCCCCGCTGGCTGATCATCTTTGACAACGCCGAGGACATCGCCGCGGTCAGCCGGTTCCTGCCCAGCGGCCCCGGCGGCCACGTCATCGTCACCTCCCGCGACGCCGCCTGGGGCGAACGGGCCCAGGTCGTGCAGGTCGACGTCTTCGACCGCCGCGAGAGCGTCGCCCACCTGCGCAAGCGGGTGCCCAGCCTGCGCAGCGAGGACGCGGCCCGGCTGGCCGAGCTGCTCGGCGACCTGCCCATCGCGGTCGCCGCGGCCGGCGCGTGGCTGGCCGACACCGGCGCCCCCATCGACGACTACCTCGAGCACATCGACCGGTTCGGCCCGGCCAACCTCGAGTCGGTGTGGGACCTGTCGCTCAAACGTCTCGAGGAGCGCTCCGCCGCGGCGTACCGGCTGCTCATGCTCTGTTCCGTGCTGGCGCCGCAGATCGCGCTCGACCTCATCTACAGCGACCGGATGGCCGAACTGCTCAGCCCGCTCGACCCGATGGTCACCGACCCCATGTACCGCGGCGCGCTGATCCAGCAGATCAACCGGCTCGCGCTGCTCAAGCTCGACATCGGCGGCGGGCAGATCCACGTGCACCGGATCGTGCAGCACGTCGTCCGCCAGCGGATGAGCCCCGAACAGCTCGACGAGGCCCGCCGGCAGGTCCACCAGGTGCTGGCGGCCGCCCGCCCGACCGGCGAGGTCGACGACCCGGCCACCTGGCCCCGGTTCCGGCAGCTGTGGGCGCATCTGGAGGTGTCCCGGGCCTACCTGTCGCACGAGGAGCCGGTCCGGCGGCTGATCATCGACCGGGTCCGGTACGTGTGGCAGTCCGGCGGCTACAACGACGCCCGCCGGCTGGCCGAGGAGTACGTGCGCCGCTGGACCGGGCTGCGCGACGAGCTGACCGACGACTACGCCCGCGCGTCGCTGAGCCGCCAGCTGCTGCAGCTGCAGTTCCACCTGGCCAACATCCTGCGCGACCGGGCCGACTTCGCCGAGGCCCGCGCGCTCGACGAGAGGGTCCTGGCCGAGCAGCGCGAACTGCTCGGCGACTACCACCCGAACACGCTGACCACGGCAGGCGGCCTGGGCGCCTCGCTGCGCGCGCTGGGCCTGTACGCCGACGCGCTGCGCCTGGACGAGCGGACCACGGCGGCCTGGACCGAGATCTTCGGCGAGGACGTGCTGCGCACCATGATGGCCATGAACAACCTGGCGAGCTCGCTGCGCCTGTCCGGCCGGGTGCGCGAGGCCCGCGACCGGGAAAGGCACCTGTACGAGCGGTGCACGCTCGTGCTGGGCGAACACCACACCCTGACCCTGACCGTGGGCAGCAACTACGGGCGGGACCTGCGCGAGGCCGGCGAGTACGTCGAGTCGATCGTGCTGCTGACCGACATCCTCAACCGCAACCGGCAGTCCCTCGGCGACAACGCCCCGCGCACCTACAGCGTGATGGCCAACCTGGCGGTCTCCGAACGCAGCGCCGGGCGCAACCGCGAGGCGGCCAACCGGCTCGACACCGCGTACGACAACCTCAACCGGCTGCTCGGCCCGGACAGCCCCGAGACCCTGGCCTGCCGCCTGAGCCGCGCGGTGAGCCTGGCCGCGATCGGTGAACCCGACACGGCGGCCGACGAGATGGGCCGCGTCGAACGGGCGTACCGGACCAGCCTCGGCGCCTCCCACCCGCACACGCTGACCTGCCTGAACAACCGCTCCACGGTGGCCCGCGCGACCGGCGACCCGGGCACCGCCCGGCGCCTGGCCACCGAGGCCGCCGACGGTTTCGAACGCCGCCTGGGTGCCGACCACCCCTACACGCTGGCCGCCCGCATGAACCAGGCCATCTTCACCGCCGAGTGGGGCGCGGTCCCCGACGCGTACGCGATGATGGTGCCGGTCGTGGAGCGCATCGAACAGGTGCTGGGCCCCCAGCACCCCGACACGGCCCGCGCGAGAGCCAACCTCACCCTGATCCGGGCCGACATCGAGGGCCGCAGCGCCACCGCCGACCGCGAGGCCCAGCGCCGCCTGCGCGACACGCTGGGCGACCCCCACCCGGCCGTCGAGGCCCTGCGCGAGGGCCGCTACCTGCACCGAACCCTCGACCCACATCCGTTCTGAGGACGCCTATTCCTCGCCGGAGAACCGCTCCCAGGCGGACTGCCGGGTCATCCCGAGGGCAGTGCCGATGCGGGCCCAGGTCACTCTGCGCTCTCGCAAGACGGTGACCAGTCGCTGGAGGCTCGCCTCGGACTGGGCGCCGACCGCGGCGATGCGGGGAAGCTGGTCGAGGATCTGCTCATCGGCCATGCCCTCCTCCCAGGCGGACAGGCGCGTGCCCGACTCGACCGGGTCCGGTTGCCCGGATCCGAGGACGTCGTTGCACAGACCAACGCACTCGTTGCAGATGTACACGCCGGGGCCGGCCACGACCTTCTCGACTTCCGAGCTCGGCTTGGCACAGAAGGAGCAGCGCAGCGGGGTCGCGGTCGCAGCGATGCCTGGTTTGCTCGTCATGGTTCTCCCTCAGAGAGCGACGTGTCAGGGCTTCCCTGACGTCTGTCAGGTTAGGCCTGACAAGGCGGGAAGTCGAGCGACAGTGAGGCTGGTATCGCCTTGGCCGGCGCCGACCGGGTCAGCCGGGCAACCCCGGACGGAACCAGCCGCCGTCGGTCGGACCGTCGTCTGCCGGGCCTTCATCGAGCCAGCGACGAGAGATCGGCTCGCTGAACGGCACGACGAACGTCTGGCCGGCGACGTGCACGGTCGCCGGCTGCGCGACGGCCCGCCATTCACACGCCCAGACCCGGCCGATCACATGCACTGCAGGGTGCGTGCCATCGTCGAGCACGACGGTGACGATCTCACCGTCTGCGGGAAGCTCGCCGTAGGCGAGCCACCAGGTGGGTGCCTCACCCCATTCGCCGCCGTGCGCCTGAGGCTGCAGGTCTCCGGTCCAGGCAGCCCAATCGTCGTCCGCCGGTACGTGCACGCCGGCGGCCTCGTCGCGGTGCTGAGCGTCGTTGACGTCACGCCAAAAACCGTCCCGTCGCCACTGCAGCCACCAGCCTGCGCCGGGCAGTTCGACTTCACTCACTTGGCCGGCGTCGCTCACGACGGTTCCCTTCCCGATCCGGTACGCAACGGTTCCCAGTAACTCTGCGGTCCGAGGCCGGCACGCCTGCCCACCACGCCGGAAACCGACGAACCAAGCCACCCGCCGGTTCTCACCCGTCCAGTGGCGGGTCGTCGGTGGCGACGGGGGAGCCGATGGCCTTGCCGGTGGTGAAGCGGGTCCGGTATTCGGTGGCGGTCAGGCCGTAGTGGGCGCGGAAGCGGCGGGCGAAGTAGTTCTGGTCGGGCCAGCCCACACTCTCGGCGATCGTCCGGACGGTGCGGTCGGTGTGCAGCAGCATCTCGGCCGCCAGCTCGACCCGGTGGCGCGACAGGAAAGCCACCGGGGGCAGGCCGGTCACCGACTTGAACCGGCGGACCAGGTAGCCCGGGGCCAGGTGCAGGCCCTCCGAGAGCTCGGCCAGGGTCCAGTTGCGGGCCGGGTCGCCCTCGATGCGGCGCATCACCTCGACCACGGCCGGGTGCTGCGGCTCGCGGCGCACGTCGGCGCCGACGGCCCGGGCGACGCAGCCGAGGGCCAGCACCACCTGGGCGATCTGGTCGGCCCGGTGCAGGTGCGGCGGCAGCGAACGCAGGGCGGCCAGCGCGTCGAGGTGTGCGAAACAGGCCTCGCGGGCGCTTTCGGTCAGATGGGTGGCCAGGATGCCGCGGCGGCGTTCCGCGTACGGGCCGGTCCACAGCAAATGGCCGAGGAGCGGGTCGTCGCGGGTCCAGGCCAGCTCGCGGCGCAGCAACTCGGCCGAGAAACAGAAGTTGTAGAGCTCCAGGTCGTGGCACTGCTCGTAGCCGTGCCACACGCCGGGGCGCAGCAGCACCGTGTCGCCGACCGTGAGGGCCTGCCGCCCGTTGAGGCTGTGGTGCACCCCGCGGCCGCCCGCCACGATCGCCACCTCGACGAAGCTGTGCGTGTGCACCCGCATCTCGGTCTCGTGCAGGTGCCGCCCGGCGTACGTGAACGAGTCGTCCCCGAAATACACGAGTGTCGACTTGTTCTCGATGGTGGCGCCCGACATCACCGCACGATAGCCGATGACCGGCCGCTCACAGGTCGCGCAGCAGCTCCAGGACCCGCTGCGGGCCGTCGCGCAGAACGTTGTGCGTGACCGGCCACTCCTCGTACCGCCAGCCCGGATCGTGGCGCAGCCGCTCCATGGTCGTCGGCGCCTGCGGGCCGCCCGGGGTGTCGAGGGCGGCGGCGTACCGCTTGATCGGCACCTGCCGCCACGCCCCGGTCAGCCGGCTCTTCTCGAGCAGCGTCGCGAACGGATGCGGCCGGGCCCGCTCGTCGAAGAACGGCATTGGCGCCAGCCCCAGCCCGTCCCCGCCGACCGAGTCGAGGAAGTATCTGCGGTTGTCCTCGGTCGTCACGTCCCAGCACGACTCGCCGTCCTCGACCACGTCGCTGTCGAGGTGCACGAGCGCGCTGACCTTGGACGGGTCCCGGTCGGCGGCGCCGTTGACGACCTGCCCGCCATAGCTGTGCCCGACCAGCAACACCTGCCCGCCGCCCGCGGTCAGGTCGGCCACCAGCTCGGCCACCTGATCGACGTGGGTCGTCAGGTGACCGGCCTCCGGGTGAGGTCGTCGTGGGGCCACAGCCCGGCCAGGGTGACGCACTCGGCCGTGTGCCCCAGCTTCTCCAGTTCGGCGGCGAGCGGCTCGTACCACCACCCGCCGTGCCAGGCTCCGGGGACGAGCACGAACGTCGACATGAGCGGCCGTCAGACGAGGACGGCGGCGGGCTGGGCCAGCCAGGACAGGATCTCGGGCAGGATCTCCATGGCGCCGAAGTGGGCCGTGCCCGACTGGACGGTCAGCTCGGCGTTGGGGATGCGGTCGGCCAGCCACCGGGCGTGGGCGGGCGGGACGCAGTTGTCCTCGGCGCCGTGCCACACGCGTACGGGCTGGTCGATGTCGGTCAGGTGGAAACCCCAGTCGCGGCGGCTGGCGAGCACGTCGTCGATCCACCCGTACGGGCCGCCGCGCATCGCCTCGGCGTACGTCTCGACGAGAAGTTGCTGGATCATCAGGTCACGGACCACGACGCGGTCGGGGCCGGCGATCTCCTGCCGCAGCGACTCGAGCAGGCTGACCGGGCTGCGCCGCGTGCGGTCGGCCTGGAAACGCAGGCTTTCGACCAGGCGCGACTCGTCCTGCACGGGGGTGCCGAACTCCTGCACGTTGGACGGCATCATGCCGCCGAACCAGTCGATCTCGGCGTCGTGCGGGGCCAGGCTGACCAGCACCGCGGCCCGGGTGACCCGCTCGGGCAGCAGCGCGGCGCAGGCCAGCGCGTGCGGGCCGCCGCCGGAGCGTCCGACCACAGTGAACTTGTCGAGGCCCAGGTCGTCGGCGATGGCGGCCACGTCACCGGCGCAGTCGGCCACCGCGCGGCCCTGATGGCGGTCGGAGCCGCCGTAGCCGGGGCGGTCGTAGCTGATCAGCCGGATGCCGAGACGGTAGAGCACGCCGGCCCGGGGCTTGGGCCCGACGCGGCTGCCGGGGGTGCCGTGGAGCAGAAAGACGGGAACCCCGTCGCGGGCGCCGGACACCTCGTAGCGCAGGCGTCGTCCGTCGCTCGTGTACACGTCGCTGTACGACACGGTCACTCCTCGGGCCACCGTCAATCAGTGGTCACGTTACTGACGCCGGGGCGTCGAGACCAGTATCGGCCGACGGCACCAGCCGGGTGTTGCGAATGGCGCCTCTTACGGCTGAAAGCGGTAACCCATCCCGGGCTCGGTGATGAGGTGCGCGGGGCGGGCCGGATCGTCCTCGAGTTTACGCCGCAACCGGGCCATGTATTGGCGCAGGTAGTTGGTCTCGGAGCCGTACTGGGGTCCCCAGACCTCGTGCAGCAGGGTGCGCTGGGTGATCAGTTTGCCCGGGTTGCGCAGCAGCCGTTCGAGCAGCTGCCATTCGGTCGGGGTGAGCCGCTGCTCCGGGACGATCGTGTGATCGGTCAGGTCGATCGTGTACTGCCCGATGGTCACCGGCCCGGGCGCCGCGCCGGAGGCCTGGATGCGCCGGGTCACCGCGCGGATGCGGGCCAGCAGCTCGTCCACCCCGAACGGCTTGGTCACGTAGTCGTCGGCGCCGGCGTCGAGCGCGTCCACCTTGTCGCGGCCCTCGGCCCGCCCGGACAACACGATGATCGGGACGCTGCTCCAGCCGCGCAGCCCGCGGATGACCTCGGCGCCGTCCAGGTCGGGCAGCCCGAGGTCGAGCACGACCAGGTCGGGCGGATGCGCCGCGGCCGCCTTGAGCGCGCTCGCGCCGTCAGCGGCCACCTCCACCTCGTATTCGCGGGCGCGCAGGTTGATCCGCAGCGCCCGGAGGATCTGCGGGTCGTCGTCGACGACCAGGATGCGCGTCACGGCGTGCCCATCGGCAGGCTCAGGACCATGGTGAGGCCTCCTCCGGGGGTCTCCTCGGGGGTCAGGGTGCCGTCCATCGCCTCGGTCAGGCCCCGGGACAGGGCCAGGCCGAGCCCGACGCCGGTGTGGTTGTCACGGTCGCCCAGCCGCTGGAACGCCTGGAAGACCCGCTCGCGGTCGCCCGCCGGGATGCCCGGCCCATGATCGGTCACGTGCAGCTCGACCTGGCCGCCGGTGACCCGTCCGGTGATCTCGGGCGGGCGGCCGGCCGGGCTGTAGCGCAGGGCGTTCCCGATGACGTTGACGAGCACCCTCTGCAGAAGACCGGGATCGGCCCGTACGGGATTCAGGTCGTCGGGCAGCCGGAGCAGGACGGCACGGCCCGGGTCGCCCAGCTCGTCCAGTGCCGGCGGGACGACATCCTCGAGGCCCACGTCGGCCGGATGCACCGCGAGCGCGCCGGCCTGCAGGCGGCTCATGTCCAGCAGATTGGCCAGCAGCCCGCCGAGGCGGTCGAGGGACTCGTCGGCGGTGGCCAGCAGCTCGCGGCGGTCGTCCTCGCCGAACTGGACGTCGTCGCTGCGCAGGCCGGCCACGGCGGCCTTGGCCGAGGCCAGGGGAGTGCGCAGATCGTGGCTGACCGCGGCCAGCAGGGCGGTGCGGACGCGGTCGCCCTCGGCCGCGGTGGCCAGGCGCTGCTGGCGGAGCGCCACGGCCGCCTGGGCGCCGAACGCGGCGGCTATGCGCTGCTCGTTGTCGTCCAGTTCGCGGCCCCGGAGGGCCAGCATCAGGCCGTCGTCGGCGAGTGCCAGGAGGTCGTGGTCGTCAAGCGGGGCGGGGGCGAGCTGTGGATAAGTCGCGCCCTGTGGACAAGCCGCCGAGTCCGCCGGGGAGGCGTTAGGGTCCAAGGCACCCGGGTGGGAGGGGGAGGCGGTGGCCGTACCACCAGCACAACCGAATGTTTCACGTGAATCCGAAAAATCAGAAATGTCGGATTGCTGGAGGATCGAACGGTCGGCAGCTCCGGCAGCTTCCGCAGCTCCGGCGGCGGCAGCATTCGACGGCGCCGAGGGCTGGCTGCCCGACAACGCGCACGTGCTGAGCGGCAACGTCGGCGCGGAGGCGGCGACGGCTGCCGCGGGGCCCGCCTTCGCAGAGCCGGCCACCGTCGTGTCGGCCGCCGTGGAAGCGACGACACCCCACCCGTCCCCGCGGCGTTCGAGCAGCGACACCGACTCCAGCCCGAAGTGCTCGCGCAACTCGGTGAGCAGCCCGGCGAGCGGATCCGGCCCGGCCAGCACACCTCCGGCCACCGCGGCCAGCACGTGCGCCTCGTCGGCGGCCGCGTCGGCCCGGCGCAGGCGGCGGGCGGCCAGGTCGACAATCCACGACACCGACAGGGCGACCAGCACGAACACCGTCAGCGCCAGCGCGCCCCGCCCGGTGTTGACGTCGAAACTGCGTACGGGAGCCGTGAAGAAGTAGTTGAGTAGCAGGAACCCGCCGACGGCGGCGAGCAGGGCCGGGCCCAGACCGCCCAGCAGCGCCACCCCGACGACGGCGGCCAGAAACAGCAGCACGCCGTCGGCCAGTTCGAGCCGGGTCGCGTGGGCCACCGCCGTCAACGCGGGCAGCAGCATCGCCGCCAGCAGGAAGCCGGCGGCGACACGCCCGCGGGTCATCCGGAGTGCGGGCCGACCGCGGTCACGACGATGGCCGCCGCGCCGGCTTCGTCCGAGGCGGCGAGGTCGACGGTCGCCTCGATGCCCCAGTCGTGGTCGCCCTCGGGGTCCTCGAACACCTGCCGCACGACCCACGCCGTGGGACCGGCCTCGATGTGCAGGAAGGACGGGCCGCGCGCGGACGGGCCGGTGCCGAGCGACGTGTACTCGTCGAAGTAGTCGAGGATCGCGTCCTCCCACCGGTCGGCCGTCCAGCCGGATTCGGCGTCCAGCTCGGCCAGCAGGTCCCAGCGGCGCAACGCGGCCAGTTCGACGCGGCGGAACATGGCGTTGCGGACCAGCACCCGGAACGCCCGGGTGTTGCGGGTGACCGCGGGCGGCTTGTCGTCGAGGCGTACCTCCTCGATCTGCTCGCCCGGGTTGCGCAGCCGCTCCCACTCGTCGAGCAGGCTGGAGTCGACCTGCCGCACGAGTTCGCCCAGCCATTCGATGAGGTCGGTCAGTTCCTCCGTACGGGCGTCCTCGGGCACGGTCTGCCGGAGCGCCCGGAACGCGTCGGCCAGATAGCGCAGCACCAGGCCTTCGGAGCGGGACAGGCCGTAGAACGAGACGTACTCGGTGAAGGTCATCGCCCGCTCGTACATGTCCCGCACGACGCTCTTGGGCTTGAGCTCGTAGTCGGCGACCCACGGGTGGCCCTGACGGTACGTCTCGTAAGCGGCCTCGAGCAGTTCCAGCAGCGGCCGCGGGTGGGTCACGTCCTCGAGCAGCGTCATCCGCTCCTCGTACTCGATGCCCTCGGCCTTCATCGCGTTGACGGCCTCGCCGCGGGCCTTCTGCCGTTGCGCCGACAGCACCTGCCGCGGGTCCTCCAGCGTCGACTCGATCACCGACACCACGTCGAGCGGGTAGTCCGGCGCCTCCCGGTCGAGCAGTTCCAGGCTGGCCAGCGCGAACGGCGACAGCGCCTGGTTCAGGGCGAAGTCGAGCTGCAGGTCCTCGGTGAGGCGATAAGTTCCTTCCCCCGTACGCTCGATGACCCCGCCCGCCATCAGGGCGCGCGCGATGCCGATGGCCCGGCGGATGTGGCGGCGCTGGGCGCCCGGCTCCTCGTGGTTGTCGGTGAGCAGGTGCCGCATCGCCACGAACGGGTCGCCGCCGCGCGAGATCACGTTGAGCAGCATCGCGTGCGACACCTGGAACGAGCTGGTCAGCGGTTCGGGTTCGGCCGCGACGAGCCGGTCGAACGTGGGCTGGCCCCAGCCGATCGAGCCCTCCGGCGGCTTCTTGCGGACGACCTTGCGCCGCTTCTTGGGGTCGTCGCCCGCCTTGGCCAGGGCCCGCTCGTTGTCGATCACGTGCTCGGGGGCCTGCACGATCACGGTGCCGAGCGTGTCGTACCCGGCCCGCCCGGCGCGCCCGGCGATCTGGTGGAACTCGCGCGCCTTGAGCAGCCGGGTCTTGACCCCGTCGTACTTGGAAAGGCCCGTGAACAGCACCGTGCGGATCGGCACGTTGATGCCCACGCCCAGCGTGTCCGTGCCGCAGATGACCTTGAGCAGGCCGGCCTGGGCCAGGGTCTCGACCAGGCGCCGGTATTTGGGCAGCATGCCCGCGTGGTGCACACCGATGCCGTGGCGCACGAGCCGGGACAGCGCCTTGCCGAAGCCCGCGGTGAACCGGAAGTTGCCGATGGCCGCCGCGATCTTGTCCTTCTCCTCGCGGGTGGCCATGTTGATGCTCATCAGCGACTGCGCGCGCTCGAGGGCGGCGGCCTGCGTGAAGTGGACGATGTAGACCGGCGCCTGCTTCGTTTGCAGCAGCTCCTCGATCGTCTCGTGCAGGGGCGTCATCGCGTACGAGAAAAGCAGCGGGACGGGACGCTCGACGCTGGCCACGACGGCGGTCTCCCGGCCCGTACGGCGGGAGAGGTCGTCGACGAAGCGGGTGGTGTCGCCGAGCGTCGCCGACATGAGAATGAACTGGGCCTGCGGCAGCTCGATCAGCGGCACCTGCCAGGCCCACCCGCGGTCGGGCTCGGCATAGAAGTGGAACTCGTCCATCACGACCTGGCCGACGTCGGCGTCCGCCCCCTCGCGCAGCGCCAGGTTGGCCAGCACCTCGGCCGTGCAGCAGACGATCGGGGCGTCCGCGTTGACGTTGGCGTCCCCGGTCAGCATGCCCACGTTGTGCGCCCCGAAGGTTGCGCACAGGGCGAAGAACTTCTCGCTGACCAGCGCCTTGATCGGCGCGGTATAGAAGGTGGTGCGCCCATCGGCCAGCGCGGCGAAGTGCGCCCCGGTCGCCACCAGGCTCTTCCCCGAGCCGGTGGGGGTGTTGAGAATGACGTTCGCCCCCGTGGCGATCTCGATGAGCGCCTCTTCCTGATGGGTGTAGAGGGCCAGGCCCTGCTCGGTCGCCCATTTCTGAAAGGCGTCGAACACGGCGTCGGGATCATTGGAACCGGGAAGGCGGTCGGTCAGCGTCATGATCTGTCAACTGTAGAGTAGGCGTTAAGTAGCACATAACTGCAGGTCACGCTTATTCTATCGACCCCTGGTGGCGAGGGACGAAAGCCGAATTGGGGCAGAATTTGCCCACGGCCACCATGCCGGGCTTGCGATGGTGTCAGCCGACCTTTTCCACGTCCGTCACCTTCGCGGTGATCTTCGTCTTGCTCGACTTGGTCGATAGTGACTGCTCGTCCTCGGTGTAGCTCGGCCCGGTCACCTCAAAAGTGCCGATGATCGGCCCGTCCTCGCTGCCGGTCAACTGGTAGGTGACTTCGAAGGTCTCGTCCTCCGACAGGGTCGGGCCGTTGTAAGCCATCTGCACCTTGACCGTGACACTGCAGCCCGCCGAGCCGAAACAGTTCTTCTCGGCGACCTTCGGGGTCAGCTTGATATCGGCTGGGGACAGCATCGGCCCGGCTGGCGGAGTCGTTTCCGCCACACCTTCGTCAGGGACGCCGATCTCGCCCTCGTCAAGGGCTGCGTATGGATCGACTGCCGGTGCGACGGTTGTGGCCGCGTTGTTGGACTTGGTCTGCTGGTTGTCGGTGTAGGCGCTGCCGGACAGCCAGCCGGCCATGAACAGGACGAGTGCAGCAACTGCGGCGGCAGGAATGACCCAGGCCCGGTTGAGCCGGCGCGGCTGGGGCGGAAGTAGCGGCTCCGCGGGCAGGGGAGTGGGCGGCTCGTAAGTCATCGGCGGGCGCTTCCTGATCGGTGGACTGCCAGCATCCCCCACCTACCGTCACCACGTAGTGACCGACATGGACGGTTCCGGATGGCCGATCGGGTCGGGCATTCCGCGTAGGACTGGTCGCCGACCTGCCCTAAGCGAGAAGAGAAAGGCAACTCCTTTCGACGCTTAGTGCTTCAGTTCGTAAGTCCGTTGGGGGTTGACGGTTCGGGGCTTCGATGCGACCAGTCGGTGATGGGGCTGATGAGGACGTCGCAGACGAAGTCGAGGGCTTCTTCTGTGGTGCCGCTGAACCAGTACTGGTCCTCGTAGCTGTTGTTGCTGGCGCGGTAGGTGGCCAGGCTCCAGCGGTGGGCGGAGCCGCTGTAACGCAGTCGCATCACCGGCAACTGCTCACCGCCGGTCAACTCGACGGTGACGTAGGCGAACTGGCCGTGGTAACGCACCTGGATTCCGGCCAGCTGCGGCCAGTTCGCCTTGGCCCGGGCACGAAGCCGTTGCGGCAGAGACGTCTTGGTGGAAGCAGGAATGACCGGCATGGGTTCACATCCTGCCCCTGCGGCGTGTCCTGCCGGCTTCCGGCACGCCTGAGCGGCATCCTCGTCCGGCCTTCAACACGATCGCCTTCGATGGAAGCTGGCCGGTGCCCGTCCCTCACGCACGCCTCATCACGCTGACCGCCACCGAACGACGGCAGTTGACCCTGCTCGCCTACACCTAACGACTTCACCAGCCTTGACCAGGTCGAAGACCGGCCCACCGCATTCGAGCAGCGCTACAACGCGACTGCCCGGCCCATCACATGGAGATTCACCCCGGCCGACCTCGAGGACCTCATGGCCCGGATCGAGCGGCACAAAAAGAAAGAGCAGAACCCCCAGCAACCCGCTGGCTGCGATCACCAGCCTGCCGCACTCGCCCTGGCCGCATAACCCCCGAAGGACTTACGCACCGGACCACTAAGTGATCTGCCGGCTATATGGATGAGCCGCGCGGCCACTGCGCGAGGCGTTCCCGCAGTTCGGCGATTTGGTGCTTGCTGAGGCCGTAGAGGGCGAACCGGGCGTCGTGCAGCCGGTCCAGGTAGCGTCCGGCGTCGGCCACGTCCTCCGGGTCGAGCGCCGGGTCGGCCGTGCGGGCCAGGGCCAGCAGCTGGGGGAGCGAGTAGCGTTCGAGCGCGGCCGCGACGTCGATGTAGTCGCGCACCTCGCGCCGGTTGACCAGCGCCGCGACCTTGGTGGCGACCAGGTCGTCGAGGTGCATGACCGGACCGACCTCCATGACGACCGGGGTGCGGCGGCGGTCGAGCCGGCACAGCGTCAGCCGCAGCGCCCGGGATTCGCCGGCGACGAGGAATTCCTGCAGGTCCTCGTCCATCCCCTCGAAAAGCTCGTCACCCTCTTCCCGTACGACCCGGTAGCCGGCTTCCCGCAGCGCGGCGCTCACCTCGCCGGCCGCCGCGGCGACGCCCCCGGCCGTGTCGGTGAACAGGTCGACGTCCTCGGTCGGCCGCTCGACCAGCCCGTTGACCAGCCAGGCGAAGCCCCCGCCGAGCACGAACCCGTGCTTGGTGGCCACCGTGAGCGCGATCCGCGCGACGTCGGCGTAGAAGTCGTCGGTCACCGTCACTGCTGATCACCGCACGAGCCGGCGGCGGCGACCTTGGTCAGCAGCCGTTCGAGCTGCTCGCGCTCGGCCGGGGACAGCGGGCCGAAGAGGTCGTCGTCGGTCTCGTCGAGAACCTTGTCCGCGTCCCGCAGCGCGCGGGCGCCCTTCCCGGTCATCACGACGATGTGCCGGCGGCGGTCGGCCGGGTCGCGCTGCCGGGACACCAGGCCGAGACCCTCCAGCTCGTTCAGCACCGCGACCAGGGCGCTGGGGTCCACCCCGAGCAGCTCGATCAGCGTCTGCTGGTTGACCGGGCCGCCGTCCAGATGCATCAGCGTGTGCACCGACCGCAAGGTCAGCCCGGCCCCGGCCAGGGCGTCGCGCACCCGGTTTCCGGCGACCGCGCCGCGACCGGCGAGCAGCACGCCCAGCTGAGCCGGCGCTGCGGGACGGGAAGGCGAGACCACCCGGCAACTCTAGCGGATAGTCCCACGGCCCAAACCGTTGTCGTGTTCCAACGATTAGCCGACTCAAATTGTCTGAGGCTCGCATGTCGTCGCTGTCGTGCTCGCGCTAGCTGCCATCGGCTCCGCCGCCGCCAAGATCCGCCGCGACGAGCGGGTCACCACCGGCTTGTCCGCCGTGGCGCTCACGCTGGCCATCGCCTCCGACTGACCGCCGGCGCCAGGTAACCGGAGCGCGTCGGGCGCCTACGTCGCCCGCCGCCGCCGCGGCTCGGCTATCGGTTCGTGTTTCCCATCGCGGTGCTGACCGCCGCCGGCCGTGCAGGCCTGGCCCGGCTGCTACGGCGGGCCGCACCTCCGCTGGTTTCCGGTCGCGGTGCTGACCACGGCGGCGCGGGCCGAGGGGGTGCCGCTGGAGGATGTCCATCGGCGAGACCGGCGCCCGCACCCGCGCGGAAGCCGCGGGCGGCTGGACCTGGGCCGTGACGCCGCGAACGGCGGAGACGTTGACGGCCGCGCCATTGGATCGGTGCGGCCGGTCAGGCCGGGGCGCCGACGAGCTGGTCGGTGGGCCGCCGGGCGGCGGCCCGGCGAAGCCGTGGGTGCCGCGCCTCCCAGGCCGCGCGGACGCCGCGCGGGAGGTTGAGCTCGCGCCAGACCGCGACGAGGGTCGGGCCGTGCAGATAGGTGCGTAGTTCTTCGACCCGAATGGCCTCGCGCAGCACGTTTTCGTACATCCACGCGAGCATCGTCGGCTCGGACAGATCGAACGCCCTTTGCGGGCCCCACCAGAGCCGCAACGGCAACTCGACGAGTCCGTGCGTGGGCCCGGCCAATTCGCCCAGGGTGCCCGCCACCAGAACCGGCCGGTGGGGCCGGGCGAGGTGAACGGCGACACGAGCAGCGGTGGACATGCGATCAGCGTAAACCGACAACAGGCGGAAACAGAATTCCTAGTGTCCTAGGATGCCTTAAGGGCAGAGCGCCAGAACACTGAAACGACGCCTTCGGCGACTACCACAGCGCGGTATTCCGGAAACGACGTCGGCTCGGCGTAGCGGCAAACCGGGCACAGGCTCGGTGACCGGTATAGGGCGCTGCGGGGGTGATATGCGCGGTGCAGGAAACAGTGCGGTGCGAACCGGCCCACACAGCGCGGTAATGAGGCCGGCGGTGCGGACCTGGGGCCGGACCCATAGAACGCGGGAATGAGGCCGGCGGTGCGGACCTGGGGCCGGACCCATAGAACGCGGGAATGAGGCCGGCGGTGCGGACCTGAGGCCGGCCCATAGAGCGCAGTAATGAGGCGACAGGCTCAGACCGTGGCCAGGCGGGACCGTACGACGAGTTCGTGGAGTGCGTCGACGGCGGCCGGTGGCGGCTGTGCGGGCAGGGGGGACCTGTCGCGGGCGGATTCGAGTTCGGTGCGGAGGGTGGCGGCGTCGGCGCGCAACCGGGGTTCGAGGTCGGCCGGGAAAGGGGCCTTCTCGGCCGAGCGCTTCAGGTCGATCAGGGACGGCACATAGGGCAGGCCCGTGCCGAGCACCGACAGGTCCGTTTCGAGCCGGCCGGTACGCATCAGGTGGATGCCGGTCAGCAGCACGCGCAGCCAATACAGGGCGGCCTTCAACCGGCCGGTCTGGTTGAACAGCTTTTCCTGGGAGGTGGCGAATCCGAGGTAATGGTGTGCGTGGCCGGACGTCACGAACGACGGCGCCAATTCGACGAGCTCGTTGTGGAGCGGGCCGGTCGCGACGACCAGGGGGGAGAGCAGTTGTTCGAGGACGTAGCCGTTGCGGCTGTTGAGCAGGCGGGCGAATTTTCGCAGGTCATGGGAGACGACGTCGAGTTCGACCCCGTCGCGTACGCCGGCGGACTGGACCGTTTCGGGGCCGGTTCGCAATCCGACGACTTCGGCCGCGGGCAGCAGGTGGGCGGCGCGCAGATCGAGGTCGGAGTCGATGGAGGCGAAGCCGTACAGGTGGGCGCCGCTGACCGTGGCGAAGACCACCGGATAGGGCAGTGCCGCGACCACTTCGGCCGACCAGGAGGGCACGGTGACGGTCATTCCAGCCCCTTTTCGCGTACGCGGGAAAGCAGTTGATTGATGGTGTCGCGGTCGGGGGCCGCGGGCAGGTCGGTGGCCGAGGCCGCGAGGGTGAGGTCGGCCTGCAGGGAAGTGGCCCAGGAGGTGACCGAGTCCCAGGTCATCGCGCCGTTCCTGATGTCGAGCAGCGTGGACCGCAGCGGGGTCACGTCGACGAGGACGTCGCCGGTTCGCAGCACGTGGGCGCCGGCCAGGAGCAGCCGGATCATGTGCATGGCCTGTTTCCAGTTGGTCTCGCCGGTGCGGGCGCGCCGGGCCGCGACGCGGTTGAGCTGGTCGCGGGCGTATTCGCCGTACGTGGTGGCGACCTTTTGGGAGAGGAATGCGCCCCGCAGGGACAGCAGTTCGGAACCGGCGGGGGAAACGGTTTCGACGATGGGGGACCAGAGCACTTCGAGAACGGTCGGGTTGGCTTGCAGGGCGAGCGTGCAGAACCGTTCGATTTCCCACGAGAACTGTTCGGGTTGCGGCCCGTCGAGGTGGGTGGGCGGCTTGTCCAGCGTCCAGAAGGAGCGGGTCGGGGCGACGAACACGCCGCGGCGGTCGTGGTCGGAGCCGGGCCCGGAGAGTCCGTACGCCCGCGATCCGACCACGACTGCGAGAACCGTGTGCCGCTCGACCAGTTCGATCATGCGGACGACGGTAGTGACGCCGGGCGGGAAATGCCGCCGATTTACAGGTCGAGGACCGTGCCGTCGATGTCGCCGATCTCGGATTCCGTCAGCGACAGGTTGCCGATGGTGGCGACGTTGTTCTCGAGTTGCCCGACGCTGCTGGCGCCGATGATGACGCTGGTCATCCGCTCGTCGCGCAGGGCCCAGGCGAGGGCCATCTGGGCCAGTGACTGGCCGCGTTTGCGGGCGATGTCGTTGAGCGAGTGAATGCGTCCGAGGGTCTGCTTGTCGAGCGCGTCCTCGTTGAGGAAGTGGCTGGTGCGGACGCGGGAATCGTCGGGAATGCCGCCGAGATAGCGGTCGGTGAGCAGGCCCTGCTGCAGCGGGCTGTAGGCGATGCAGCCGGCGCCGGCGTCGGCCAGGGTGTCGAGCAGATTGTCCTTCTCGATCCAGCGGTTGAGGATCGAATACGACGGCTGGTGAATGAGCAGGGGCGTGCCCAGGTCGCGCAGAATGGCCGCGGCCGCGGCGGTCTGCTGCGAGTTGTAGTTCGACAGGCCGACGTATTGGGCTTTGCCCGCGCGGACCACGGCGTCGAGCGCGCCCATGGTTTCCTCGAGCGGCGTCTCCGGGTCGGGCCGGTGGTGGTAGAAGATGTCGACGTAGTCGAGGCCGAGCCGTTTCAGCGACTGGTCGAGCGAGCTGATCAGGTATTTGCGGGAGCCGAAGTCGCCGTACGGGCCGGGCCACATCTCGTAGCCGGCTTTGGTCGACACGACGATCTCGTCGCGGTGCGCCTTGAGGTCGGTGGCCAGGATGCGGCCGAAGTTCTCCTCGGCGCTGCCGGGTGGCGGGCCGTAGTTGTTGGCCAGGTCGAAGTGGGTGACGCCGAGGTCGAACGCGCGGCGGACGATGTCGCGCTGGCGCTGCCAGGGACGTTCGTGGCCGAAGTTGTGCCACAGGCCGAGTGAGATGACGGGCAGCCGGAGCCCGCTTCGTCCGGTCCGCCGGTAGGGCATGGTGTCGTAGCGGTCGCCCGCGGGGGTGTAGGTCACAACCCCACCCTAGAGACGAGGGTGGTCTCCATGATCGCTGGTAGGTTGGGTGCCAGCCATGCGGGAGAGTCCGCCACGGCCGGAAACGGTTGAGGGCGGCGCCGAAGGGGCAAATCCTCCCCGGAACCTCTCAGGCAAAAGGACCGCGTGGGCAGGCGACTCTGAAGCATTCCTCGGACGGGATGTGACAGAGGGGGAGGCCGCCTTGTCGACCTCTCTCTCAGGAGTCCGTCATGACGTTCGCGAACCGGCATATCGGGCCGGACACCGACGAGCAGACCCACATGCTCAAGACCATCGGGTATGCGTCGCTGGACGCCCTGATGGACGCCGCGGTCCCCGAGGTGATCCGCTGGCACGGGTCGCTGGATCTGCCCGCGGCGGCCTCCGAGGAGGAGACGATCGCCGAGCTGCGCGCGATCGCGTCGCAGAACCGGGTGACGACCTCGATGATCGGGCTGGGCTACTACGGCACGCACACCCCGGCGGTGATCAGGCGCAACGTGCTGGAGAACCCGGCCTGGTACACGGCGTACACCCCGTACCAGCCGGAGATCAGTCAGGGCCGGCTGGAGGCGCTGCTGAACTTCCAGACCATGGTGACCGACCTCACCGGGCTGACCACGGCCAACGCTTCGATGCTGGACGAGGGCACCGCGGTGGCCGAGGCGATGACACTGGCCAAGCGGGCTTCCAAGAGCAAGTCCCAGGTGTACGTGGTCGACGCCGACACGCTTCCGCAGACGCTCGCCGTGCTGCGGACCCGGGCCGAGCCGCTGGGCATCGAGCTCGCCTTGGTGGATCTCGGCGCCGGTGAGGAGCTTCCGGGCGAGTTCTTCGGCCTGCACCTGCAATACCCAGGAGCTTCCGGCGCCGTACGGGATCACGCGCCGGTCATCGAGCAGGCGCACGCTCAGGGCGCGCTGGTGACCGTGGCGGCCGACCTGCTGGCGCTGACGCTGCTGCGCGCGCCGGGGGAGATCGGGGCGGACATCGCGGCCGGCACCACCCAGCGTTTCGGTGTGCCGCTCGGCTTCGGCGGGCCGCATGCCGGTTACCTGGCCGTGCGGGCCGGGCTCGAGCGTTCGCTGCCGGGCCGCCTGGTCGGGGTGTCGAAGGACGCGGACGGCGCCCCGGCCTACCGTCTGGCGTTGCAGACCCGGGAGCAGCACATCCGTCGTGAGAAGGCGACCAGCAACATCTGTACGGCGCAGGTCCTGCTGGCCGTGATGGCGAGCATGTATGCGGTCTATCACGGTCCGCAGGGGCTCCGCGACATCGCCAAGCGGGTGCACAACCACGCGTTGACGCTGGCCGGGAGTCTGGCCTCCGGGGGTGTCGAGGTGGCGCACAACGCGTTCTTCGACACGGTGACGGCGGTCGTTCCGGGCCGGGCGGAGTCGGTGGTGGCGGCGGCGGCCGAGGCGGGCATCGACCTGCGGCTGGTGGACGCCGACCGGGTGTCGGTCGCGGCCGACGAGACGACGACGGAGGCGCATGTCGCCGCCGTTCTGCGGGCTTTCGGCGTACGGGAAACCGCTGTTGCTGATTGCGGGGCGAAGCCCCTGGGGCGCACGAGCGAATACCTGACGCATCCGGTGTTCAGCTCGCATCACTCCGAGACGAGCATGCTGCGCTATCTGCGCAAGCTGTCCGACCGGGACTACGCGCTGGACCGGGGCATGATTCCGCTCGGGTCGTGCACGATGAAGCTGAACGCGACCACCGAGATGGAGCCGGTCACCTGGCCGGAGTTCGCCAACATCCACCCGTACGCCCCGGCGTCGAACACGGCCGGCTACGAGCGGCTGGTGGCGACGCTGGAGGGGTGGCTGGCCGAGATCACCGGGTACGACGCGGTGAGCGTGCAGCCGAACGCGGGTTCGCAGGGTGAGCTGGCCGGGTTGCTGGCCATTCGCGGCTATCACCGGTCGCGGGGCGAGGCCCACCGTGATGTGTGCCTGATCCCGTCGAGCGCGCACGGCACCAACGCGGCCAGCGCCGTGATGGCCGGCATGCGGGTGGTCGTGGTGGCCTGCGACGACCTGGGCAACGTCGACATGGCCGACCTGCACGCCAAGGTCGAGAAGCATGCGGAGTCGCTGGCGGCGATCATGGTGACCTACCCGTCGACCCACGGCGTGTACGAGACGTCGATCGCCGATCTGTGCGCGGCCGTGCACGAGGCGGGCGGTCAGGTCTACGTGGACGGGGCCAACCTCAACGCGCTGGTCGGGTTCGCCCGGCCGGGCAAGTTCGGCGCCGACGTGTCGCACCTCAACCTGCACAAGACGTTCTGCATCCCGCACGGCGGTGGCGGTCCTGGGGTGGGCCCGGTCGCTGTCCGGTCGCACCTGGCCGAGTTCCTGCCGGGCGACCCGCTGCAGCCGGGGGAGCACCACGCGGTGTCGGCCGCGGCGCACGGCTCGGCCGGCATTCTGCCGATCTCGTGGGCGTACCTGCGGATGATGGGTCCGGACGGGCTGGCCGCGGCGACCGGCACGGCCGTGCTGACGGCGAACTATGTGGCCGCGCGGCTGCGTGAGCACTTCCCGGTGCTGTACGCGGGCAACAACGGCCTGGTCGCGCACGAGTGCATCCTCGACCTGCGGCCGATCACCAAGGCCACCGGTGTCTCGGTCGACGACGTGGCCAAGCGGCTGATCGACTACGGGTTCCACGCGCCGACGATGTCGTTCCCGGTGGCCGGAACCCTGATGGTGGAGCCGACCGAGAGCGAGGATCTGGCCGAGCTGGACCGTTTCGTGGCGGCGATGATCGCCATCAAGGGCGAGATCGACCAGGTGGCTGCCGGGGTGTGGCCGGCCGGGGACAATCCGCTGGCCAACGCCCCGCACACGGCGTCGGCGGTGACGGCCGACGAGTGGGAGCACCCGTACCCGCGGTCGGTGGCCGGGTTCCCGGCGGGGGTGGACCGGACGGCGAAGTACTGGCCGCCGGTGCGCCGCATCGACGGGGCGTACGGGGATCGCAATCTGGTCTGCTCGTGCCCCTCGCCGGAGGCGTTCGAGGACTGATCCGAATGAGGCGCGTTCCGTTCGCGGGACGCGCCTTCCCGTCCGCCGCGCGAATCGTCGTCGTTCACGCGGGCCGGCCGGGTCGGATGGGGATCGTTCGACTACTCTGTGTAACCATGTCGAACGGTGGTGCCGAACCTCTCAACGGGTCTTTCAACGACCTCTCAGAGGCCGTTCAGCTCAGGCCGCGAGAGCGTGTGGCGCGGGTCCCCGGTGCGGCTCGATCATGGTGCCGTCGGGCAAAATCTCGCCGGTGTCCTCGAAGACGATGACGCCGTTGCAGAGAAGGCTCCAGCCTTGCTCTCGGCACGTCGAAACGGTGCGGGCCGCCTCACGATCGGTGGCGTCTGCGCTGGGACAGGGGGTCTGGTGCTGGCACATTGTGTGTTGCTCCGGTCGGGGGGTTGTGTGATGACTCACAACGACGGTGACGGACGTTACCGCAAATCGAACGACGACGGATCGAGCGGGTGACGGTGTCTCCATTGACAGAATCCTCGCTTCCGATGGTCCACGGAAGCCGGTCGTTCGGCCACTCTGCGGCCCACCCTTCTGTGTCGCCGCCGGGTCGTCCGGCGTCCTGCCAGGGCCGTCACCGTGCGTCAAATTCGTTCCAGTGGTTCAGGAGTGACGGTGGCGACCCCGCAGAGCTTGTCTCCGAGTACCTGGCCGACAACGGACTCCGCGTGCGAAACATTGGCCGAACGGATGACCAGGTTTGTCCGACCGGCGCTGGCTCGGTCTGCGGCGCGGCACTGTACGTGTCGGCCGATGCCGGTTCCGTAATGTCCGGAGGCCCCCTCGGCGCCCCTTCACCGGTGCCGGGCATCCCCGATGTGTACGCGGTTGTCCATGTCCATACCGATTCGCCGCCTTCGCGCCCCGGGGAGCCCGCCGTCAAGCCCGGATTCGAGCTGGGGGAGTGGACCCCGTCGTGGACGCCGCAGGAGCATGCGGCCGCCGTCTCGGCCGTCCGGGACGCCATCGGGCGCGGTGACGTCTATCAGGTCAACGTCGTCGGCCACACCAGCGCCCCGTACGCCGGTTCGCCGCTGGCCGCCCTGCACCGGGTGGCCGCGTTGCCCGGCGCGCGCTACGGCGGCGTTCTGGCGGGCCCCGGCTGGGCGCTGGCCACCGCCTCACCCGAGACGCTGGTCGAGGTGCGCGCCGGGCGGGTCGTCACCCGGCCGATCAAGGGCACCCGCCCGGCGACCGCCGCGGGCCGCCGGGAGTTGCTGGCCTCGGCCAAGGAACGGTCCGAGCACGTGATGATCGTCGACCTGTCCCGCAACGATCTCGCCCGGCTGCCCGGCGCGGGCCCGGTGACGGTCGACGAGCTTTTCGCCGTACGCCGCTGGTCCGGGCTCTGGCAGGCCGAGTCGGTGGTCTCGGCCCCGATCGACGGCCCGCTCGCGCTGCCCGACCTGCTGCGGGCCCTGGTCCCGGGCGGCTCGGTCACCGGCGCCCCCAAGGTCGCCGCCCTGTCGCAGATCGCCCGGCTCGAGCCGGTGGGCCGCGGCGTGAGCATGGCCGCCGTCGGCTGGATCGGCCACGACCACGTCGACCTGGGCCTGACCATCCGCACGGTCGCCGCCGACGGTGACCGCCTCCACGCGTGGGCCGGCGGCGGCATCGTCTGGGACAGCGACCCGGCGGCCGAGGTGGCCGAGGCCGCGGCCAAGCTGGCCCCGGTCCAGGCGGCCCTGGCCGGCCGATAAGTGGCGCGGCCGGGCACCATTGGTCACGCTTTGGCGTCGGCGCCTGCCGGTGGTCACCGAACGGACGGGCCGGCTCGTCTTTGCCCTAGATGGGTGCGGAAAGGGTTTCGTTTGTGACCGAGGACCTCCGGGCGTTGATGCGGGCCGAGCTCGACAGCGAGCGGCCGCCGCCGCTGGGTGACATGGTGGGCGCCGCCGTGCGCGACGGCCGGCGCATCCGCCGGCGCCGCCGCCGGGCCGGCACGGTGGGCGCGGGCGCGGCCGGGCTGCTGGCCGTCGTGCTGTTGGGCGGTCTCGCCGCGCATTCCGAGCCCCGCCGGGCGGTCGTGGCCGAGCCGGCCGCTCCGGGTCAGGCGCCGGCCCTTCCGGCGAGCACCGCCCCGATGGCCCGGGCGGCGCAGAAGTCTCCCGGATCTGTGCCAGTCACCGTAACGCCCCCCGCGACGGCGCCCCCGGAGCGTAGTTTGGCGGTCCACAGCGGCGTCGAAAGCGCTGCCGGACCGCGGAAGAAGGCGACAACGGGGGCCATGCTTCATCTTCTGACCCAGTTACTCCCGCCCGGACGGACGAGTCACGCGGCCGTCGCGGCCAACGACGATCTGCACGTGCAGATCTACCTCGATCGGGGCGACGGGCCCGGCATGCTGCGGATGACGATGGGCCGGCTGCCCGCCGACAGTGCCCGCGGCGCCACCGCGGCCGTCTCGATCGTGCCCGTGCCCGACAACTGCGAGCAGAGCTACGTCGTGGTCTCGCGCTGGCCCGACGGCACGTCCGTGCAGCTCGACGTGGCGTCCTGCCTGGCCGGCCGGGACGGCGTCAACCCGCCCGGCCGCGAGGTGCTCACCACCGACGAGGCCATCACGATCGCCACCGACCCGCGCTGGGGCATGATCATGGATGCCGGCCTGGTCGACGACGGTGACAAGCGGTTCGGCCGGGCCCCGGTGTTCGTCTCGTGACCGGCGGTGTCCGCCTCATGACCGACGAGGAGCAGTTCGTCGAGTTCGCCGGCGCGCACGCCGAGCGGTTGCGCACGACGGCGTTCATGCTGTGCCGCGACTGGCATCTCGCGCAGGACCTGACCCAGAACGCGCTGACCAAGCTGTTCCTGTCGTGGCGCCGGGCCTCGGAGTCGGACAACCTGGTGGCGTACGCGCAGAAGATCCTGCTCCGGGTCTTTCTCGACCACCGGCGGCGCCGCTCGTCGTCGGAGTCGGCCAGCGAGGTCCTGCACGAGCCGGCGTACCGGGAAAGCCATGAACTGCGGCTGACCATGCTCGACGCGCTGGCCCGCCTGCCCGAGCGTGACCGCGCGATCGTGATCCTGCGCTACTTCGAGGACTACAGCGTCGACCGGGTCGCCGACGTGCTCGAACTGCCGGTCAGCGTGGTCAAGAGCCAGACCCGGCGTTCGCTGGCCAAACTCCGCGAACTTCTCGCCTCCGAGCAGCTGGCCCTGTTCGGCTAGGCCGGTAACGAGCCGATAGCCTTTCCCCCATGACGGTACGGCCCATCAGGATCATCGGCGATGCGGTGCTGCGCACCGAATGCGACCCGGTCACCTCGTTCGACGCGGAGTTGCGCGCCCTGATCGACGACCTGGAGGACACGGTTCGCGAGCCCGGCCGGGCCGGGGTGGCCGCGCCGCAGATCGGTGTGAGCGCGCGCGTGTTCTCCTACAACGTCGACGACGTGGTCGGTCACATGGTCAACCCGGTGCTGACGGCCCTCGAGGGCGAGCAGGACGACGACGAGGGCTGCCTGTCCATTCCCGGCCTCTACTTCCCGACCAGGCGCGCGATGTCGGTCACGGCCACCGGTTTCGACCGCCACGGCGAGCCGCTGGTGTTGCACAGCACCGGCTTCCTGGCCCGCGCCCTGCAACACGAGACCGACCACCTCAACGGCACGCTCTACGTCGACACGCTGACCGGTGACGTCCGCCGCCAGGCCCTGCGCGAGATCCGCCGCCTGCCCCGCGCCTAAACCAGCGGTGACCGCGGCTGGACCGGGGTCGCGACCACGAACGAGCTGTTCGTCTGGCCGTGCATGAGGAACCGGTCGAGCAGCGGCTCGAGGTCCTCGATCGCCGCGACGTGCACCTTCATCAGGAAGCAGTCCTCGCCGGAGATCCGGTGGCATTCGCTGACCTGCGGCGTGGCCCGGGCCAGCGCGGCCAGCTTGGGCAACTGACCCGGCCCCGGGCGGATGCGCACCCACGCGGCGACCGGCAGCCCGACCGCGGCCGGGTCGATGTCGACGCGATACCCGCGGATCACGCCGCTCTGCTCCAGCCGGGACAGCCTTTCCCGTACGGCCGGGGCCGACATCCCGATTTGCCGGGCCAGCTCGGCCGTGCTCGCCCGCGGATCGTCCCGCAGGGCCCGCAGCAACCGCCGGTTCGCCTCGTCCATTCGATTCGGGAACCGTTCGCCGTTCAGGCTTTCCGAAGCCGACACTATTGGCCTCCCGCGCCGTCGATCGCTCATGGTCGTACGCCCGGTGTCTTTCGAGACTAGAAGGCGTGCCGCCATACCTCTACTTCGTCGTCAGCGCGATCTTCCACTACCTGGGCCCGGCGCTGGCCGTGCTGCTGTTCGCCCGCATCGACGCGCTCGGCGTCGCCTGGCTGCGCATCGCCACCGCCGCCGTCGTCCTCGCCCTGTGGCGCCGCCCCTGGCACGTACGCCGCACCCGGGTCCTGTGGGCCTGGGCGGCCGTACTGGCCCTGATGAACAGCGTCTTCTATCTGGCCATCGACCGCCTGCCGCTGGGCACCGTGGCCGCGATCGAGTTCCTGCCGGTGATCGTCCTGGCCGCGTTCGCCGCCCGCACCCCCCGCAACCTGGCCGCCCTGGCCGTCGCCGTGGCCGGCGTCTACCTGCTGACCGACGTACGCCTGGTCGCCTCCCCGCTCGGTTTCGCCCTGGCCGGCCTGAACGCGGTGCTGTTCGCCCTCTACATCGTCCTGAGCCACCGCATGGCCGCCGACGACGGCATCGACGCCCTGGCCATGGCCATGCTGATCGCCGCCGTGCTGGCCCTGCCGTTCGGCATGATCCCGGCCCTGCCCGCCTTCAGCGACCCGCTGCTGCTGGCCGCCGCGGCCGGTGTCGGGGTGTGCTCGTCGGTCATCCCGTACGTCACCGACCAGCTCGCCATGGCCCGCCTGCCGAGAGCCACGTACGCCCTGATGGTGTCGTTGCTGCCGGCCGTGGCGACGGTGATCGGGATAGTCGTGCTGTCCCAGTGGCCGTCGTGGGGCGAAGTGGCGGGGGTGGTTCTGGTCGTGGCCGGGGTGGCCTTCCATCAGGAGCGGCCGCGCTCGCCGGCCGAACCGAAACCGGCGTGACTTGCTGTCCCCGGTGTACTTCTGGGGGCAATGCACAGCGGGCCGGAGTGGGATGATCACGCAGGTGAATGCCACGATCTACCGCAGCGAGGCCGGCCGGGACAATGTGCGTCGGTGGTGCGAAGGTCAGCTCGATGCCTGGTCGGTCGACCATCAACGCGATGTGCTGCACGCCGGAGGGCTCGACACCCACCTGCTGCGTGCCGGCGCAGGCTCGCTGTCCGTCGTGTTCGTCGCCGGAGACCGGTTCAGCGCTGCGGCCTGCCTGCCGCTGCTGACCGTGCTGGCTCGTCGCTACCGGGTCATCGCGGCTGACGTGCCGGGTCAGCCCGGGCTCAGCAGCGACGTCGCCCCGGCCGACGGCCGTCTTGCCTGGTACGGGTCGTGGCTGGACCGGGTGGTCGAGGACGCGACGACCGGCCCGGTGGTGCTGCTCGGCCATTCGTTCGGCGGTGCAGTCGTGCTGGCGGCCCGTAGTCCCCGCATCCACGGGAAGGTGGCGGTCTCGACCGGTGGCTTGTGCTCGGTCCGGTTGACGCCCGGCATCCTGCTGGCCTTCACCGCCTGGATGGCCCGGCCGGGCCCGACCAGCAGCGACCGGTTGCTGCGAGCACTGTCCGCGCCCGGCAGCAGCGTCCGGCTGGAACTGGCCGACTGGATGACCCTGGTCGCCCGGCATACCCGCCCGGTCAGCAGCAGCGACATCGTCTCGGCGCCATCGGCGGTCCCGGTCGTCGTTGCGACCGGGCAGCATGACCGCCTCATCTCACCGCAGCGCCTGCGACCCGCGGCACGCCGCATCCTCGACGCCGAGCTGCGCGTGATACCTGCCGCCGGTCACCTGGTCACCGAGGAATCCCCTGAGCAACTGGTCGAATTGATCGCCACTTTGGCAGGCTGAATCGGCCGTGTGCCGCAAGTTGACCGGGCAGCAGTCCAACATCTCGGCCGGCCACCGGCTGACAGTCGACCTAAACCAGCATCCTAGGACGCTCTAAATGGAGAGACTCTGACGACAACAGCGGAAGAGCGACCCTACGGGCGGCTCGCTGAGCTATCGAAAGCACCAGGCCCGTGTGGGCTATTGGAGCAGGACGACCGGCTCGGGCGGCGCGCCGTGGGTGATCAGGTCGGCCAGCAGGGCGGGCAGGTTGCGGGGGCCGAAGAGGTCCGGTCCCCGGTACGCCTGGATCTCGGCGAGTGGCCACCATTGGACGCCGTAGACGTTCTCGGCGGCCAGTTCGATGTCGCTCATGTCGCCGCGCGGCAGGAAGGCCGGGGTGTGGACGAGGAAGTAGTCGCTGACGGACACGTCGTAGCCGGGCAGGTAGTCGGGGGCGGGCACCTTGCGATGCCACACGTGTGGTGGCGTGGTGTGCAGGGTGAGGCCGACTTCTTCGCGTAGTTCGCGCCGCAGGGCTTCCAGCGGGGTCTCCCCGGCCTCGATTTTGCCGCCCGGCGCTGCCCAGACGGTGGTTCCGTGCGTCCGGTGGCGTACGAGAAGGATCCGGTCCTGCTCGTCGAGGATGATGGCGCGGGCGGCGTGGCGAAGGTTCACGTCCTGCATTCTGGCGACTCAGCCACCAGTGTGCGGGCCCAGCGGCGGAAGTTGTTGTCGGGGCCGGCTTCGGCGTAGCGGCGGAACTGGTCGCGGGCTTGGGTGCGGTGGATGCCTCCGGTGATGGCCGGTGGGCGGTACCAGGGCAGGGCGGGGTCGATCGGCCAGGTGGCGGCGATCCGGGCACCGCCGTCGGCGGGGGATTCGAGGCCGTAGTAGATGTCGGAGACCTTGAGGGCCATGGCCGCGCCCACGCACATCAGGCAGGGTTCGAGGTTGACGGCCAGGCGGAGTGGTGCGGGGCGTGGCTGCCAGCCGAGGAGGGTGTCGGCCTCGGTCATGGCGAGCAGGTCGGCGTGGACGAGCCGGCGGCCGAGGCCGACGTCGCGGGTGTAGGAGCGGGCGATGACGCGGCCGTCCATTTCGAGGACGGCGCCGATGGGCATCTCGCCGTGGGTCATGCCTTCTTCGGCGACGTCGAGGGCGGCCTGGACGAGTTCGTCGGGGGTCATGCCGCCTAAGGCGTGTTTCATAACTGGACCAGACCTGCGCCGGGGCCCAGATTTCGTCTGCGTGCGGCCCGCGAAAGGCCGGTTACAACACCGGTAGCCTGCCTTCCGCGGGCCACACGCAGACGAAATCTGGACCTCGCCGCAGGCCTACCCCAGTAATGAAACACGCCTTAGAGGATCACAAAGGTGGGTGGTGGGTGGCGCAGGAATTCGTGGTGGGAGATGTCCCAGCCGTAGGCGCCGGTGCGGCCGAAGACCAGCAGGTCGCCGGCGCGGACCGAGCGGACGTGCTGGTTGCGGGTGAGGACGTCGCGGGGGGTGCACAGTTCGCCGACGGCGTCGACCGGGGTATCGGTGGCTTCGGGGCGGGGGTAGGGGTGGGGCCAGGCGGGGACGGGCAGGACGGTGAACGGGTGGGAGTAGCCCCAGGCGGCCGGGAGCCGGAAGTGGTGGGTGCCGCCGCGCAGGACGGCGAAGGTGCGCCCGTGGGTGGTTTTGACGTCAACGACGGTGGCGGCGTACCAGCCGGCGTCGGCGGCCAGGAAGCGTCCGGGTTCGAAGATGAGGTCGACGCCGCGGGGCACGGGGATGGTGCGGAGCGGGGTGAGGTCCATCTGGCCGGGGCCGAGGTAGTCGACGCCGAAGCCGCCGCCGACGTTGACCACGCGGGGGTGGATGCCGGTGCCGAGGGCCCAGTCGAGGGCTGATCGGACGAAGGCGGCGTGGGCGGCGCCGTCGAGGTTGTTGGACACGGCGTGCAGGTGGAAGCCGATGATGCGGACGCCGGGCACGGACAGGGCCTCGCCGAGCTGGGCTTCGTCGAGGCCGAAGGGGGTGGGGGCGCCGGTCATGGTGTGGCTGCCGGTGAGGGCGCCGCCGGGCCGGTTGACGCGCAGGACGACTTCGGCGCCGGGGCGCAGGGCGGCGATGCGGCGTAGTTCGTGGAGGCTTTCCGCGTTGATCTGGACGCCGGCGTCGAGGGCGGCGGCGAGTTCGGCGTCGGTTTTGGCCGGGCCGCCGAAGACGATGCGGCGGGCGCCGGCTTGCCGGGCCAGGTCGAGTTCGCCGCCGGAGGCGACTTCGAGGCCGTCGCATTCGGCGGCCAGGGTGGCGAGCACTGCGGGGTGGCCGTTGGCTTTGACCGCGTACAGCAGGGAAGCCGTGGCCGGAAGGTTCTGCCGGACGAGGGTGGCCCGGGCGCGCAGGGCGGCGGTGTCGTAGACGTAGGCGCAGGCCGGTGGCTCGAGGGTGAGCAGGGCCTGGGCGACGTGGTCAGGCGGGTGCATGCAGGGGGTTGGGTACGGGGACGTAGATGTCGCCGTCGCCGGCGAGCCGCATGCGGACGAGGGCTTTGTGGGGCACCTGGGTGGCGGTGAAGGCGGCGTGGTCGTCGCCGGTGACGTGGTCGTCGACGATCCGGCGGAGGATTTTCCAGGCGTCGGTCTCGTCCAGCGGCAGGCGCATGACGATTTCGCCGAGGTGGGCCTGGAAGAGTGTGTAGCCGATCTTGGCGCGGAACAGGTCGAGGTCGTGGGTGCCGACGACGGAGCCGGGCCACAGGTCGATGGTGTGCCCGGCGGCGGCGAGGCGGGGTGGGTGCAGGCGGAGTCCGGCGAAGTCGCGCAGGGCGAGCCGGTGGGGGCGTCCGGCGATGAAGGTGGGCAGGCAGTTCTGCAGGTGGGCTTCGAGGGCGACGCCCTGGGCGGTGAGTTTCATGAGCGGGGGGATGATCATTTCCCCGTACGCGCGGAGCCAGTCGCCCGGGTCGCCGGTGACGAGTTCGTCGAGCAGCAGGGGCAGGGCGCCGCCGGGGATGGCGCGTTCGCCGGGTTGCAGGCGTCCGGTGAGGCCGTCGCGGCGGATGGCCGACAGGTCGCGTCCCGATCCGACGGGTACGGCGGCGCCGGCGGTTTCGGCCATGAGCAGGATGCGGTCGTCGTCGACGAGTTGGTGCAGCAGGTGGGAGACGGCGGGGCCGTTGCGGGTGCTGGCGACGCTGATGCTGCGCCGGGTCGAGGTGACCTGGATGTCGAGGGAGAGTTTGAGGTATTGGCCGGTGCCGGGCAGCAGCAGGGTGCGCAGGGCCGCGGTGGGGATGGCTTCGCGTTCGTCGTCGAGGATGATCAGTGCTTTGGTGCGTAGCAGGTCGCCGTAGCGTTCGGGGATGACGTTGTCGCGTTGCCAGGCGTGGACGGGCTGGACGGCGTAGCCGGGCGGGGCGCCGATTTCGGGGTATACGTCGTCGCCGACGAGCAGGTCGGTGCGGGCGGCGACGAAGCCGATGCGGGTGCGTTCGGATTCGAGGTCGTGGGCGAGGACGTCGCCGGTGTCCCAGCCCAGGCGTGTGCGGCCGCAGGGGTGCAGGTTGTGCCCGGCGACGGCGAGGCGTTCCAGGGCGATGGCTTGTTCGTCGGGGTCGTCGCCGGCTGGGGGGTGGGGGCGGGCGAGGGCGATGGCGAGGTTCATGACGGCGTTGCGGATTTCGGCGGCGAAGCCGGGGGCGCTGAGGCCGTCGAGCAGGTCGAGCGGGTCGTCGACGCCGGCGCTGGGGTATTCGACGCGTCCGAAGCCGTGGCGGGTGCCGGGGCCCATGTCCTTGATGCCTTCGCGTACGAGGGCGCCGCGCAGCCGCCGTCCGACGGTGTCGGCTGCTTCGGGCAGGGCGGCCAGGAAGCCGGGAACGAGTTCGGGGGCGTGCACGGCCAGGGCGGCCTCGGTGTGCGCGATCCGTTCCGGGCGCAGGGTCTTGTTCATGCGTGTCCCGTCATCGGGTTGTCGATCAGGGCCCACTGGTCGTCGAGCGGGTCGGGGGCGAGCCGCATGGCGGTGGTGGCCTTGAGGGGGAGCGGTTCTTTGAGCAGCGAGGGCACGTCCTCGGTGCCGGTGGCGCGGACGGAGCGGGCGATGATGCCCCAGAGCCGGTCGGGGTCGGCGCCGTGGGTGCGGGTGAAGGTGGCGATCAGTTCGGCGGCGACGGTGCCGAAGGCGGCGGCGGCGAGTTTGGTGCGTAGTTCGGCCGGGTCGTCGCTGGGCAGGTCGCCGTGCAGGGGCGGGGGTTCGGCGCAGGCGTGGCGCAGGCGGCGGGCGCTGACCCGGACGCCGCCGAGGTCGCGGTAGAGGATGCGCTGGGGGCGGCCGTCGCGGACGACGACGAGGGTGTTCTGGCCGTGGGCTTCCAGGGCGACGCCGCGGGCCAGCACGCAGGTGACGGGTCCGAAGAAGACGTCGGCGAGGGCGGCGGTCCACTCGTACGGGTCGTCGACGTCGAGGGCGTCGGTGGCGGCCAGGGGGATGGCGAGTTCGCCGGGCCGCAGTTGGGGGGCTTCGCGGATGACGTGGGCCAGGTGGCGTTGCGGTTCGCCGTCGACGATGACGGCGCCGGCGGAGATTTCGGCGAGGATGTCGATGGGCTGGTCGGCGGTGAGGTGGCGCAGGAGTTTGGACAGCAGGGGCCCGTTGTGCACGGCGGCCGGTGAAACGGTGCGGACGGCGCTGGTCATTTGCACGTCCACCGCGGTTTTGATGTGCGGTCCTCCGTTCACGGGCGCGACCGTACGAAGCGACATCAAGGGGCGTACGGGTTCGGTCTGGCCGTCCGGGGTGAGCCAGGGGTGGCGGGTGACGAGGCGGGCGGCCTGCCACGGGTGGGCGAACAGGATGGGTGCGGCGGTGCCGTACCAGCGGTCGCGGGGGACGCGGAGGCGTTGGAGCCGGATGATCGGGGAGTGTTCGGGCCCGTATGCGAGGACGTCGGCGACGGTCATGCCGCCGCGGGTGCGGCAGCAGGGGTGCAGGGGGTGCCCGTCGGTGACGAGTTGCTCGATGCGTCCGAGCGCGTCCGGGTCGCCGGGTTGGGGCAGTTGGCGGGCGGGCCGGTCGGCGCGGGCCAGGGCCAGGTTGGCGACGCTGTTGTCGATCTCGGTGGCGAGGGGGACGTCGCCCCACAGCAGGCGGACGAGTTCACCCGGGTCGGTGACTGCCGTGGTGTCGTTCACGTGGACGGCCAGTCCGGCGGTTGCTCGGGCGAAGGGCAGCGCCGCTTCGGACGGGTACTGGAGGCTTGTCCGGCCGAAGGTGGCCTGGCCGGTGTCTCGGGCCTGTAGCTCCGGGAGTGGTTCGCGGGCCACCGCACCGAGCAGGCGGGACAGGACGGCGGCCCGGGCTCCCGGTAGTGCCGCGTCGTAGTCTGCGATCAGGTCGGGACGCAGGGACGCCAGTTCCGTCCGTGTCCGAAGGGGACCGGCGGTGTGGGCGTTTCCGGGTGGTCGCGGCACGAACCAATTGTCCGCACGGCCTCGACAAGATCCGCGCGGGGCGGTCCGGGGTGAGCGAGAACGCAGTAACCAAACCACCATCCTAGGACGGCTTACAGGGTGTGCACCTGAACACCGGTGCACCCGACCTCAAGAATCAAGAGCCCAAAGGAATCAACGACATCCCTGCCTCTCTTCTCGAGCCCGGCTCGAGGCTTGGTGGGCGCGTCGTGCGGAGTCGGGTCGGCAGCGGATGGCGCGGCGGTCGGTAAAGCGGTTGCGGCCGCATCCCCGGCCGGGCAGAGTGGGCACGGTTCTGTTGCCGGAAGCTAGGAGTGCCTTTCTTCATGTGAGAGCGACCCGACCTCTGTGAGTGCCCGCTCGATGGCGGTGCTGTCCTGTCGGTGTTTTCGCCCCTTGGAGTGTGGCTCTTGTTGAAAGCTGTCAATCTCGCTCGTTCGTACGATGGTGAGCCCCTGTTCGAGGGTTTCGACCTGGTGCTCAATGACGGTGACCGGGTGGGGATCGTCGGTCCGAACGGTGCGGGCAAGTCGACTCTTCTGCGGGTGCTGGCCGGTGAGTTGAAGCCGGATTCGGGTGCGGTGACCTATGGGCCGCGGACCCGGGTGGGTTATGTGGCGCAGCAGATGCCCGACCCGGACGGCACGGTCGGGGCGTTCTTGACCGGCGGCCTCGGTGAGCTGGCCGCGGTCACCGCGCAGATGCGGGAGCTGGAGTCGCGTCTGGAGCGCGGCGAGGACGTGCTGGCCTCGTTCGCGGCGGTGCAGGAGCGGTGGACTGCTCTGGAGGGGTGGAAGGCGGAGAGCCGGCTGGCCGAGATCCGCCAGCGTCTGGATATTGATCATTTGCCTGATGAGCTGGCGTTGCGGGTGGTCAGCGGGGGTGAGCAGGCGCGGTTGTTGCTGGCGCGGGCGTTGCTGGACGAGCCGGATGTGTTGTTGCTGGATGAGCCGACCAATCATCTGGATGCCGAGGGGATGGCGTGGTTGCAGGGCTGGCTGGCCTCGTACGGGGGTGCGGTTCTGACGGTCAGTCATGATCGGGCGTTTCTGGATGCGGTGGTGTCGCGGGTGCTGGAGCTCGATGGGATCGACACCGAGGTGCAGGACTATCCGGGTGGTGGTTATTCGGCGTTCCGGGCGGAGAAGCAGCGGCGGTGGGAGCGGCTGTTGCTGGATTTCGAGGCGCAGGAGAAGGATCGCCGGCGGTGGGAGGCCGATATCGAGCGGACGAAGCAGTTTTCGCTCGGGGTGGAGAACGCGTCGGGGTTGGGGGTGGCGGGTCCGCATCTGCGGCGGGTGGCTCGTCTGGTGGCGCGTAAGGCGAAGGTGCGGGAGCGGCGTCTGCGGCGGCAGATGGAGTCGGTGGAGTGGGTTGCCCGGCCGCGTACGCGTCCTCCGTTGACTTTGGCTTTTCCGGCTGATCAGGCTGATCCCGGTGAGGTGGTGCTGAAGGCGCGGGATCTGACGGTGGCGGCGGGTCCGAAGGTGCTGCTCGAGCATGTGGATCTGGAGGTGCGCCGCGGTGACCGGGTTTTGATCACGGGCCGGAACGGGGCGGGGAAGACGTCGTTGCTCCATGCGCTGGCTGGTGACGAGACGGCGGTGTTGCCGCAGACCAGTGATGGTGTGCGGTCGAAGCAGACGGTGATGGAGTTTTTCCGGTCGCGGGTGCCGGTGTATCTCGATGATGCGGAGCGGTTGTTGCTGGGGCATCAGTTCGGGCCGGATCAGTGGGAGGTGTCGTTGCGGAGTTTGTCGGCGGGGGAGTTGCGGCGGCTTCTGCTGGCGGTGCTGGTGAACAGTCCGGCGCGGGTGTTGCTGCTGGATGAGCCGACGAACTTTCTGGATCTGGATGCGTTGGATGTGGTTGAGGAGGCTTTGCGGCGGTATCGGGGGACGTTGCTGGTGGTGACGCATGACCGGTTTTTCGCGGAGGCGGCCGGGTTCGGGCGGCGCTGGCATGTCGCGGGCGGTGTGGTGATCGAAAGCTGACACGATGGGGTCATGCAGCTTGTGCCGAGGCAGGGTGGCGGTGAGCTGGCCGATGTCGGGGCGGCTGAGCAGGTCACGGAGGTGTGGCTGGCGAATCGCCGGTTGTCGGAGCACACGCGGGCGGCGTATCGGCGTGATGTGCATGCGTGGTTGAAGTGGTGTGCCGGGTTCGGCCGGGATCCTTTGCGGGCGTCGTTTCTGGATGTGAACGCGTACGCGCGGGGTCTGGAGGATCAGAAGCTGGCCGCGGCGACCGTGGCCCGCAAGCTGTCTGGTTTGTCGAGTTGGTACGACTTTCTGGTCAAGATTCGGGCGGTGGACGCGAATCCGGTGGCCGGCGCGGACCGGCCGAATGTGTCGCGGGATCATTCGGCGACGGTGGGGCTGAGCCCGGAGGAAGTGGATGCGCTGCTGGCCCGGGCGTCGCGGGCGAGTGAACGCCATCATGCGGTGATGACGTTGCTCGCCGATCTGGGTTTGCGGGTGGGGGAGTTGGTCAGCCTCGATCTGGAGGATGTCGGCTGGGAGCGTGGCCATCGGACGGTCCGGTTCGTGGGCAAGGGCAACAAGGCGCGGCGGCGTGCGCTGACGCCGGCGGCGGCGCAGGCTCTGGACGTCTATCTGGAGGTTCGCGGTCACGATGAGGGGCCGTTGTTCCGGACGTCGACGGGGGCCCGGCTGGATCGGCATGCGATTTTCCGGTTGATCCGGCGGTTGGCGGCCGAGGCGGGGATTGCGGGGGCGGACCGGTTGTCGCCGCATTCGCTGCGGCATGCGTTCGCGACGGCGGCGCGGGCCGAGGGGGTGCCGCTGGAGGATGTGCAGGATGCGATGGGGCATGCCGATCCGCGGACGACGCGGCGTTACGACCGGGACCGGCACAATCTGGATCGTGATCCGGCCTACACCCTGGCGGCTGCGCGTGCCCGCCGCGCCGGGCAGTGACGGCGCCCCCTATGCTCGTCCGCGGTAAAAAGCGGATCAAAGAGGCGGTCGGGTTTGAACATCTTCGAAGCGGTGCTGCTGGGCGCGGTGGAGGGCTTTACCGAGTTCCTGCCCGTGTCGAGTACCGGCCACCTGACGATCCTGGAGAAGTTGCTCGGGTATCGGATCGATGATCCGGCGATCACCGCGTTCACGGTGATCATCCAGTCGGGTGCGGTGCTGGCGACGATCATTTTCCTGCGTCAGGACATCGCGCGGGTGGTTCCGGCGTTCCTGGCCGGGTTGTTCGACAAGGGTAAGCGGGACAATCCGGATTTCCGGTTCGGGTGGGCGGTGCTGCTGGGGGCGATCCCGATCGTGTTCGTGGCGTTGCTGTTCAAGGATCAGGTCGAGACGACGTTGCGGAGCCTGTGGTTCGTGGCGGGGGCGCTGATCCTGTGGTCGGGGGTGATGGCGTTCGCCGATCATGCGGCCACGCAGGTCAAGCATCAGGAGGACGTGACCTGGAAGGATTCGCTGATCATCGGCACGGTGCAGTGCCTGGCGCTGATTCCGGGGGTGTCGCGGTCGGGGGCGACGATGTCGGCCGGTCTGCTGCGTGACTTCGACCGGGTGACGGTGACGAAGTTGTCGTTCTTCCTGTCGATTCCGGCGTTGCTGGGGGCGTCGCTGCTGCAGGGCTATCAGGAGGCGGGCAACATCGCCGACGGGGTGGGCTGGGCGAACACGCTGATCGCGACGGCGGTGAGTTTCGTGGTGGCCTATTTCAGCGTCAACTGGCTGCTGCGGTTCGTGTCGCGGCACTCGTACAGCGTGTTCATCTACTACCGGGTGGCGCTGGGTGTGATCCTGATGCTGCTGCTGAGCTTCAATGTGATCGAGCCGAAGTGAGTTCGCCGGTCGAGCGGGCGCTGGCGTACGTGCGGGAGTTGTTCCCGGAGCCGGGGCCGGTGACGATCGACGCGCCGATCACGGTGAGTTTTCATCCGGATCGGCTGCTGGCCGACGGGGTGACGGTGGCCGCGCATCTGGCGGCCGAGGGGGTTTATCGCAGCCAGTTCGAGACCGGGATTTCCAACGGCGGGCTGACCGCGTACGCCGGTGGGGACCGGGACCGGTGGGAGCAGCGCATGTTTCCCGGCGTGTACGAGGGTGCGGCGGGCCGGCCGATCTACGGCGGGTTGAATCTGGCCGGCTATCCGGACGGGGCGTCGCCGCGGTTCGGCAGTTGTCATCTGGTTTTGGACGCGTCGGTGTCGGCGCGGGCCACGTTCAGTCACGGCGACAGTGTCACCGAGCCGCGGGTGGTCGGGACGGCGGGTTCGTTCGGGGCGGTGTGGGCGGCGTTGCTGGACGAGGTGGCGCGGACCGGGCGGGCGTTGAACCTGGCCGCGGAAACGCCTGCCGAGTGGGTGGCTCTGCTGGGGGCGCCCCGCACCGGTGCGGGCCGGGCGATGGACGATTACGTCGAGGCCCAGGTGCATGGCGGGCTGACGCTGGGCGAGGATGTCACGGCCGTGGTGGCCGACCCGGGTTTCCGCGGTACGCCGGTGGAGGCGCAGCTGCGTGGTCTGGCGCCTGAGCTGCGGTGGTCGCCGGGGTTCGCGTTGCCGGCCGGGGAGTTCCCGGCCGACCTGCGGGGGCCGCAGGTGCCGCCGCTGGCCTGGGCGGTGGCCGACCGTTACGGCTGTGCGGTTCTGGACGCGGCGGTCATCGGGCGGGCCACCCACGAGCCGGCCGTGTGGTCGTCGTTCGGTTCGGCGGCCGAGGTGCTGCAGCTGCTGAAGTATCTGTGGCACATCCTGGTGCTGCGGGGTACGCCTGTCACGTTGTGACGGGGTGGGTCGTCCCTGGGGGCATGTACACCATTGTCACGATCGTCGCCGCGGTGTTCACCGGGTTCGCGGCCGTCGTCTATCTGAGCGGTCACGAGTATCCGAGGGCGCAGGCCGACCTGAAGCGGATTCCGCGGTCGTGGGTGCCGGTGCTGGGGTCGTTGCTGGCGCTGGGCGCGGCCGGGCTGGTGGCCGGGTTCGCGGTGCCGGTGCTGGGGGTGCTGGCGGCGGCGGGGCTGGTGCTCTATTTCAGCGGGGCGCTGGCCGCGCATCTTCGGGTGGGTTCGCGGAATCTGGCCGGGTGGGCGGTCTTCTTCGTCACCGAGGTCGCCGCGCTGGTCGTCAACGTCATGCACTGGTGACGCGGAGGCGCGTCATGCACTGGTGACGCACAGGCCGGCGATGAGCACGTCGACCATCTGGCGGGCGTTGTAGCGGGTGTCGGTCTCGGCGCCGATGCACAGGTTGCCGACGCCGCGCATCAGGGTGATCGGTTGGACGTCGGCGCGGATCTGGCCGTGGGCGGCGGCCGCGTCGAGCAGCTGGGCGCAGACGGGCAGCAGCCGGTCGAGGAAGTAGGCGTGCAGGGTTTCGAAGCCGGTCTGGTCGGATTGCAGGGCGGCGGCCAGGCCGTGTTTGGTGACGAGGAAGTCGACGAACTGGCCGATCCAGCGGACCAGCGCCTCGTACGGGCTGTCGCAGGTTTCGAGCAGGGCGGGGCCGGCTTCGGCGCAGGCCTGCACCTGGTGGCGGTAGACGGCGACGATCAGGTCGGCGCGGGTGGGGAAGTGCCGGTAGATGGTGCCCATGCCGACGCCGGCTTTAGCGGCGATGTCGCGGACCGGGGCTTCGACTCCGGCGGCGACGAAGACGGCGGCGGCCGCGTCGAGCAGGGTCTCCTCGTTGCGGCGCGCGTCGGCCCGTTTGGACTTCTCGCTCACCGGACCAGCATGACAGGGTTGTCAAACGGAACAGTGCTCCGTATGTTTGCTTCCGGAACAACGCTCCGTTTGCCTGGAGGCATGTCATGCACCAGATCCTGTCCGTCAAGCCGGTCGACCTCGGCGGCCTGTCCGCGCGGGTCACCGCCCCGTTCGCCGCGGCCGGGCCGATGCCGGTGATCGTGTTCTCGCACGGGTTCGGCCAGTCGCTGGACGGCTACGCGCCCCTGACCGAGTTCTGGGCCGGGCACGGCTTCGCCGTCGTGCAGCCCACCCACCTCGACTCGCGCAGCGTCGGCCTGCCGCCGGAGGACCCCCGCACCCCGGAGATCTGGCGTCTGCGGGTGCGGGACCTGATCCGGGTGATCGACCGCCTCGACGCGGTCCAGGCCGTGGTTCCGGGCCGCTTGGACGACTCCCGGATCGCGGTGGCCGGGCACTCGTGGGGGGCGCAGAGCGCCGGCATGCTGCTGGGGGCGCGGGTCGCCGGCCTGGACGACGACTATCGCGACGCCCGGGTGTCGGCCGGGGTGCTGCTGGCCGCGACCGGCCGCGGTGGCGCCGACCTGTCGGCGTTCGCGGCCGCGCATTTCCCGTTCATGAGTCCCGACTTCAGCACCCTGGACGTGCCGGCGCTGGTGGTGGCCGGGGACAAGGACCAGTCGGCGCTGACCTCCACCCGCGGCCCGGACTGGTTCACCGACGTGTACCACGACAGCCCGGGGGCGCGGGCGCTGCTGACGCTGCACGGGGCCGAGCATTCGCTGGGCGGCGTCACCGGGTACGCGGTCACCGAGACAACCGACGAGAACCCGGCCCTGGTCGCGGTGATCCAGCAGGTCAGCACGGCGTTCCTGACCGGTTCCCCGCTGCCGGCCGTGGACCCGGCGCTGGGCCGCCTCGAGTCACGCTGACCGGCGGCGAACAGGCAACGATCCGGCCGGCCCGCCCCGGCATAGTTGCTGGTGGGCAATCAACCAGGGGATACTGGCTCCCGCTGGGGGTGACGGGTTGTCGGAGGTCGACGTGCGGTGGGCCGCGGCCCTGCACCGTCTGTGGAGCGCCGCCGTCGTCATCCACGCGCGCGAGCAGCTGGCCGGGCTGGTGCTGCCGCCGCTGCACCAGCTGCCCGGGGTCCGCACGGTGTGGGGGCTGCGGCACGCCGAGCACGGCGACGAGATCCTCGCCTACCGATGGCAGGGCCTTCCCCTGACCGAGGAGCTGCGGGAGCTGGCCGTGCGGCTCGCCCCGCCGCAGGCCGGGCCGGTCCGGGTGGAGCCGGTGGCGCTGCCCGGCATCACCCGGATGGTGATCGCCCGGTTCGACCTGCCCGGCCGGCCCGCCGGCACCATCATGGCCGGGGTCGACGACACCGCCGACGCCGCCTTCGTGGGCGAGTGCCTGCTGCAGGTCGTCGAGGTCACCCGGGAGGCGGTCCGGCGCCTCGGCGCGGTCCGCGACGAGCAGCAGCAGCAGGTCCGCGACGCGCTGCTGGCCGAGGCGTCGCTGCAGATGGACGCCGTGCTCGACACCACCCAGACGATGTACCGGGTGCCGCGGATGGCCGTCCCGGCGATCGCCGAAGGCTGCCTGGTGTTCATCCACGAGGACGGCAAGCCGGTGCTGCGCAGTGCCGTGCACGTCGACATGCGGCGCCTGGACGCGATGCTGCGCGAACCGGGCGCGGTCCAACGGCTGGCCACCCCGGGCGAGCACGCGCAGGTGCTGCGGGCCCGCGGACGGGTCATCGGGCTGCTGGTGTTCCTGTTCGACCGGGCCGCCGACCGGATCCCGCCGCCGGCGTTCCTGCGGGACCTGGCCGCGCGGGCCGCCCTGGCCATCGACAACAGCACCCTGTACGAGCAGCGCCGCCAGGAGGTCGTGCGGATGCAGGAACATCTGCTGCCCAGCCGGCTCCCACGCGCCGACGGGCTGGTGCTGGCCGCCTCCTACACCGTCGGCGACCGGGTCCTGGAGGTCGGCGGCGACTTCTACGACGTCATCGTGCGCGGCAACGGCGAGGTCGCCGCGGTCATCGGCGACGTGTGCGGCCGCGGCGTCGACGCGGCCGCCCTGACCGGGATGGCCCGGCACACCCTGGCCACGCTGCTGCAGGAGGGCCTGTCCCCGGCCCGGGCGCTGACCCGGCTCAACGCGCGGCTGCGCCTGGACGGCTCGTGGCGGTTCATCACCGCCGCGGTCGCCCTGATCGGCCCGGACGGCCACGTCGAGTGGACGTCGGCCGGGCATCCCGCCCCCGTGCTCATCCAGGGCGGCGCCGAACCGCGCCGCACCAGCGGCGGCGGCATCCCGCTGGGCATCCTCGACGAGCCGCGGCTCGCGCGGACCCGGCTGCAGCTGAACCCCGACGACGTCCTGCTGATGTTCACCGACGGGCTGACCGAGAGCCGCGACGCCGACGGGCGCATGTTCGAGGACGAAGCCCTCGGCAAGGCCCTGGCCCGGCTGCGCGACGTGCCCCTGCAGACCCTCGTCGACGAACTGAGCAGCGCCGCCGACGCGACCGACGACATCGCCCTGCTCGGCGTGAAGCGGAGTGCCCATGAGTGAGCTGGTGCTGGTCGTCGAGGACTCCGACGAGGACATCGAGGCGATCGCCCGGGCCCTCGGCCGCTCCCATCCCGGCGTACGGCTGGAATTTCTGCGGTCCGGCTCCGGGGTGCTGCCCCGCCTCAACGACGCCGCCGCCGAGGCGCCCGGGCTGGTGCTGCTGGATCTGAACATGCCCGGCGAGGGCGGTCTCGACGTGATCGCCCAGGTCCGCGCCCGCACCGAGTTCGACGATCTGCGGCTGGTCGTGTTCACCTCGTCGGAGAACCAGGCCGAGGCCGACGCCTGCTACGCCGCCGGCGCGGACAGCTACATCTACAAGCCGATCAACTTCGCGTTGTTCCAGAGCGTGCTCAGCCAGACCCTGGATTACTGGAGGTCGCGGGCGGCGAAGGTGACCCAGACGGTGGTGCCGCCGCCGGGGGACTCGTCGGCCCAGGCCTGACCGCCGTGCCGTTCGGCGATGCGCCGCACGATCGCCAGGCCCGCCCCGGAGCCGTCCCGGACAGCCTCCGGGTGCAGCCGCCGGAACAGCTGGAACGCCTGCTCCCGCAGATGCGCCGGCATCCCGATGCCGTCGTCGCGGACGAACAGGGCGCCCGAGGACACGCCGGCGACCACCCGGCCGCCGCCGGGACGCGCGTACTTGGCCGCGTTGACCAGCAGGTTGACCAGCACCTGATCGAGCAGGACCGGGTCGGCCGACAGTTCGCCCGGTGAGTCGGCGACCTCGACCGTGACCCCGGCCTCGTCCAGGCGCGGCCCGGCCACCTCCAGCGCCCGCGCCACGGCCGTCGGCAGAGACACCGGCGAGCGGGCCAGCTCCGTACGGCCCAGCCGCGCGTACGACAGCAGGGCGTTGAGCAGCTCGTCCATCCGGGTGGCCAGCCGCTGGATCGATTCCAGGCGGCGCAGCGTGACCGGGTCCATCCCGGCGGCCGCGTCCTCGATGATGAACGTCGAGGTGTTGGCGATCCCCCGCAAAGGCTCCTTCAGGTCGTGGGCGGCCGCGTGCGCGAACGAGTCGAGGTCGACGTTGAGCAGCGCCAGCTGCCGGGCCTGGGCCACCGCCACCCCCATCACCGCGCGGCCCAGTTCGACGGCCATGGCCAGGTCGGTCGTCGTCCACGGGGTGCTGCGCCCGCGGACCGAGGCGAGGAACACCGCCGTGGACCCGCGCGGGGTCAGCCGCTGCCCGTGCGGGCCCAATGTCACCGGGGTGCTCGGGTCGGTGGCCCACCGGCGGGCGACGGTGCGTTCGCGGCGCAGCCACACGATGCAGTCCTCGCCGGTGCCGAACGGCAGCACCAGCGCCCCCGGGAAGGGCCCGCCGGCGGTGTCGCTGTGCCACACGTCGCCCGGGGCCGGCACGGTCAGCGTGGCCAGCACGTCGCGGGCCTCGCCGGCGCCGATGCCGTGCACCGACAACGCGCCGTCCGTGCGCACCACGACCGCGTCGCAGGCGATCACCTGCTCGAGCCCGGCCGGGTTCTGCGACCAGCGCATCGACAGGTCCATCGAATAGCGTTCGAGCAGCCGGGCGATCACCGTGCGGGACTGCTCGCGGGCGGCCGCCTCGTCGCGTTCGCGCAGGGCGGCCAGGTGCAGCGACAGGGCCACCCCGAAGAACTCGCACGCGGCCCGGGTCTGCGAGCTGAGCACCTTGGCGTCCCGGCCGTGGCAGGCGATCAGCCCCCACAGCCGGCCGCCGTCGAGCAGCGACACCGACATCGACGAGGCCACCCCGATGTTGCGCAGATATTCCAGGTGGAACGGCGACACCGTGCGCAGCACCGACAGCGACAGGTCCAGCGGCTCGCCGGTGCCGGGCAGCACCTCGGGCACCAGGACGGCGGTGGTGTCGCCGACGTCGGCGATCACCCGGATCCAGTTGCGTTCGTAGAGGCGGCGGGCCTGCGGCGGGATGTCGGTGGCCGGGAACCACAGGCCCAGCCACGGCTCCAGGCCGTCGGCGGCCTCTTCGGCGATCACCTCGCCGGGGCCGTCGGCCGACTCGAACCGGTAGGCCACCACCCGGTCGTAGCCGGTCAGCTCGCGGATCTCGCGGACGGCGGCCTGGCAGGCGCCGACGACCGTGCCCGCGCTTTGCAGCCCGGTCAGGGCCTGGCGGACCGGGGCGTACAGGGTGCCGAACTCGCGGCTGTCGCCGGCCGGTTCGAACTCGAGCACGACATGGTCGTCGCTGGCGTGCACGGTGACGTCGAAAAGCCGGCCGTCCAGGTCCAGCGGCACCGCCGACGGGCCGTTGCCCGCGCCGGCCAGCGCGTACAGGGTGTCGCGTTGCCCGGCGGTCAGGAACGAGTCGTCCGAGGGCGTGTCCATGCCGAGGACCGCGGCCGCGTTGTCGCTGGCCACCGTCACCCGCCCGGCGCGCACGGCGATCAGGGCCCCGTACGACTGGACGCCGCCGAGCCGGTGGATCGGCTCGCGCACGCAGGCGCTCAGGTCGAACGGGGCGCCGGCTTCGCGTTCAGTCGCGGCCAGACGTTCCGGCAGCCACTCGGTCATGATCCGACCCTATCCGCCCGGCAGCGGATCCCCGGGGGTAACCAGGCCGCTCTGGTAGGCCAGCACGACCAGCTGGGCGCGGTCGCGGACCTCCAGCTTGGCCATGGCCCGGCCCGGAAGCGATCATCAAGTCGGTCGGGTTCGGTCTCGGGGTGGCGATCCTGTTCGACGCGATCGTCGTGCGGATGATCCTGGTGCCGGCGGTGATGACGTTGCTCGGCCGGTCCGCGTGGTGGCTGCCGGGCTGGCTCGACCGGCTGCTGCCCGACGTCGACGTGGAAGGCGGGAAACTGACCCGCCACCTGGCCGCCCGGCCCGCCGGCGAGCCCGAACCGCAGGAGCTGGCCCTGCGCTGACCCGGCCGGGGGCCTGCTCAGCCCAGGGGGAACTCGGCCAGGGTCGACCAGGACGCGCCGCCCTCGGGGACGCCGACGGCCAGCCGCATCGACGTGATCCGGCAGGGGATGGGCAGATGCTCGCCGACCGCGTCGGCCGCGGCCTTCAGGTCGGCCACGGGATGGTCGTGGCCGACCGTCAGGTGCGGGACGATGTCGTCGAACTGCCCGTCGTAGGGCCGCACCGACGGGAACCGGGCGCTCACCGCGGCGGTGAGCGCCCGGAACGGCTCGCCCGGGTGCGGGGCCAGCCACACCACCCGCTCCCCGAACCAGCCGATCGAGGCCAGCGAGCAGAAGAACGCGGGCACCCCGGCCGCGGCCTGGGCCAGCCCGGCCAGGACGTGCTCGTCGATGGCCGGCGGGGCCAGGAACGGGTACAGCACGGTGATGTGGGCGGGCACTCCCCACGAGGCGGCCCGGTCGAGGCGGTCGCGGTGGGCGGCCACGTACGGTTCGGCCTCGGCGACGGCGACGATCAGCGCGCTGTGGGTCGGTTCCATCGACGCATTCTGGGCGAGGCGGCCGCGGCGCGCCAGTGCCCGGCCCTGACGAATGTCACGGTCACGTCGTGACGCGCGGCAGCGGCGCCGCCCCGCCCGGCGGCCCACGCTGAACCCATGACTCTCACCACTGCGCCCGGGGCCGCCGCCGCGCCCGGCACCGCCACGGCCGCGGTCGACCTGGACGGCGTGGTCAAGCGCTTCGGCGCGGTGACCGCCGTCGACGGCATCACGCTCACCATCCGCCCCGGCGAGGTGGTCGCCCTGCTCGGCCCGAACGGCGCCGGCAAGACCACCACCGTCGACATGCTGCTCGGGCTGTCGCAGCCCAGCCAGGGCCGCGTCGCCGTCTACGGCCGGCCGCCGCAGGAGGCGGTCGCGCTCGGCCTGATCTCCGCGGTCATGCAGACGGGCGGGCTGCTCAAGGACTACACCGTCGAGGAAACCGTCCGGCTGACCGCGGTGCTGTTCGGCCGGCCCCGCTCGGCCGCCGCCGACGCCCTCGACCGGGCCGGGCTCACCGGCATCGGCAAACGCCTGGTCGGCAAATGCTCCGGCGGGCAGCAGCAGCGGCTGCGGTTCGCGATGGCGCTGCTGCCCGACCCCGAACTGCTGATCCTCGACGAGCCGACCACCGGCATGGACGTCGCCGGCCGGCACGAGTTCTGGTCGGCCATCCGCGACGACGCCGCCCGCGGCCGCACCGTCATCTTCGCCACCCACTACCTGGAAGAGGCCGACGCGTACGCCGACCGGATCGTGTTCGTGCGGCGCGGGCGCATCGTCGCCGACGGCACCGCCGCCGAGGTCAAGGCCCTGGCGGCCGGCCGCACCGTCCGCGCCACCCTGCCCGGCGCCGACGAGACCGCCCTGACCGCGATCGCCGGGGTGGAACAGGCCGAGGTCCGCGGCGACACCGTCTACCTGCACGGCCGTGACAGCGACGCGATCGCCCGGCACCTGCTCACCCGCACCACCGCCCGGGACCTGGAGATCACCAGCCGCAACCTGGAGGACGCGTTCCTGGCCCTGACGTCCGACGAGGAGACCCGATGACCACCACCGCCCTGGCCCGGCCCGAACGCAGCCTGCCGAAACTCGGCGGGTTCAGCGCGGGCATGATCGCCCTCGAGCTGCGCCGCATGGTCCGCAACCGCCGCACCGTCGTGTTCACCCTGGTCATGCCGGCCGTGTTCTTCCTGCTGTTCGGCACCAGCGGCGACTACAAGACCGAACGGGTCGGCGGCGGCAACCTCACCGGCTACATCCTGATCAGCATGGCCGTCTACGGCGCGATGCTGGCCACCACCAGCGGCGGCGCCATGGTCTCGATCGAACGGGCCGCCGGGTGGAGCCGGCAGCTGCGGCTGACCCCGCTGCGCCCGGCCGCCTACATCGCCGTGAAACTGGTCATCGCCATGATCATCGGTGCGGTGTCGGTGGTCGTCGCGTTCGTGGTCGGCGCGCTGTCGGGGGCGCAGCTGCCGGCCTCCGCCTGGATCCTGTGCGGGCTGCTGGCCTGGGTGTGCGCGCTCGTGTTCGCCGCGTTCGGCCTGTTCATGGGCTACCTGCTGCCCAGCGAGAACGTCATGCAGATCCTCGGCCCGGTGCTGGCCGTCCTGTCGTTCGCCGGTGGGCTGTTCGTGCCGCTGGACCAGCTCGGCCACACCTTCGCCACGATCGCCAAGTTCACCCCCGTCTACGGGGTCGGGGAGATCGCCCGTTACCCGCTGACCCACGACGGCACCCTGTGGCTGGCCGTGGTCAACGTCGTCGCCTGGACCGCCCTGTTCGCGGCGGGCGCGATGTGGCGGTTCCGCCGCGACACCGCCCGCGTGTGACCCGTAAGTTCAGCCTCATGACGACGGCGGCGGGCGGCCCCCCGAAGTACGGCTGGGTGTTCGCCGCCGTCTGGCTGTTCTACCTCAGCGGCAACGTGCAGGCCCTGCTCGCCCAGCCGTCGCTGTACTGGCGGATCGCCGGGCTGGGATCGGTGGCGGTGTTCGCGGTCACCTACCTGGTCCTGGTCGCCCGGGCCCGGCACATCCGCCGCGGTGTCCGCCCGCCCCGCCACACCCTGCGCACCTGGCTCGGCATCGCCCTGCTGCTGGCCCTGTTCGGGCTGCAGCTGCCCGGCGCCGGTGATCAGGCCCTGACCTGCCTGGTCTACATCGGCGCCCTGGCCGTGGTGAACCTGCCCCTGCCGCAGGCCGCCCCGTTCGCGCTCACCCTGTTCGCCGCGGCCGAAATCCTGCCGCGGGTCGTCGACGGGTGGGCCGACGGCGGGTACGGCCTGGCCGTGCTGCTCGGCGGCCTGGCCTCGTACGGGATAAGGGCGGCCACCGAACGTCAGGCCCGCCTGGTCATCGCCCAGCGCGAACTCTCCGAACGGGCGGTGCAGGACGAACGGGCCCGCATCGCCGCCGACCTGCACGACATCCTCGGCCACTCGCTGACCGTGGTGACCGTCAAGGCCGAACTCGCCCAGCGGCTGCTCGACGTCGACCTCGACCGGGCCCGCAAGGAACTCGGCGACCTCGAAGCCCTGGCCCGCGACGCCCTGGCCGACGTGCGGGCCACCGCCATGGGCGTACGGGGAATCTCTCTGCCCGGCGAGATCGCCGCCGCCCGCGAAGCCCTGGCCGCCGCCAACGTGGAAGCGGACCTGCCCGGCGCCGCCGACGAGGTGCCCAGCCGCAACCGGGAACTGTTCGCCTGGACGATCCGTGAGGCCGTCACCAACGTGGTCCGGCACAGCGGCGCCCGCCACGCCCGGGTCTCGCTGAGCGCGGGCAGCGTCGAAATCGTCGACGACGGCCCCGGCGCCCACCCCGGCCCGACCGGGCAGGGACTCGCCGGGCTGCGCCGCCGCGCCGAAGCCGCCGGCGGCATCTTCACCGCCGGCACACGAGACGACGAACCAGGATTCCGGGTCCGCGTGGAGGTACCAACATGATCAAACTGCTGCTCGCCGACGACCAGGCCCTCGTCCGCGGGGCCATGGCCGCCCTGCTCGACATGGAACCCGACCTCAAGGTCGTCGCCGAGGTCGGCCGCGGCGACGAGGTGGTCGCGGCCGCGCAGGCCACCGAACCCGACGTCGCCCTGCTCGACGTGGAGATGCCCGGCCTCGACGGGGTCGCCGCCGCCCGCGCCCTGCTGGCCGTCCAGCCGGGCGTCCGGGTGCTGATGGTCACCACCTTCGGCCGGGCCGGCTACCTGCGCCAGGCCATGGCCGCCGGCGCGGGCGGCTTCATCGTCAAGGACACCCCGGCCCGTCAGCTCGCCGACGCCGTCCGCCGCGTCAACAACGGGCTGCGCGTCGTCGACCCCGCCCTGGCCGCCCAGTCCCTGGCCCAGGGCGACTCCCCGCTGACCGACCGCGAGACCGGGGTGCTGCGCGCCGCCCGCGACGGCGGCACCGTCGCCGACATCGCCCGCGAACTGCACCTGTCGGAAGGAACCGTCCGCAACCACCTGTCCGCGGCCATCGGCAAGACCGGCGCCCGCACCCGCGCCGAAGCCGTCCGCCTGGCCGTGGAGAACGGCTGGCTGCTCACTTGAGAACTCTTCCGTAGAGCAACCAAGTAGCAACTGTGGGTCACCGGAACCTGCACCCGGCGCCCACAAAAGTCTCTTCCTGTCAGCAACGACAGGGGGAGAACCACCATGAACACGCTTCCGACCGAGAACCCGGCCGTCACCCGCGACCAGGAGATCCTGATCCGCGACAACATGGCCCTGGTCGGCCACATGGTCCGCGAGATGCTGTTCAAGGTTCCGCCGCACGTGCACCGCGACGACCTCGCCTCGGCCGGCTACACCGCCCTGGTCACCGCCGCCCGCGCGTACGACCCGGCCCGCGGCGTCCCGTTCGGCCGGTTCGCGGCCACCCGCGTGCGGGGCGCCCTGCTCGACGAGCTGCGCGGCCTGGACTGGGCCAGCCGGTCGGTGCGCGCCCGCGCCCGCCGCGCCGAGCAGGCCCGCCAGGAACTCACCGTGCAGCTGGGCCGCACCCCCACCGACACCGAACTGGCCTCGCTGCTCGGCGTCGCCGTCGGCGAGCTCGCCACCACCCAGGACGACGTGCAGCGCGCCGCCGTGCTCTCGCTGCAGGGCTTCACCGCCGGCACCGCCGAGGAGATGGTCACCGAGACCTCCCTCAACCCCGAGGAGATGCTGCTGCACCGCGAGCGCATCGGCTACCTGAGCGACGCCGTCGCCGCGCTGCCCGACAAGCTGCGCCACGTCGTCGAGGCCTCCTACCTGCGCGAGCGGCCCCTGGCCGAGGTCGCCGCCGACCTCGGCGTCACCGAGTCACGCGTCTCGCAGCTGCGCACCGAGGCCCTGGCCCTGCTCAAGGCCGGCCTGAGCACCCACCTGGAGCAGCAGCACACCGCCGCCCCCGGCCGGGACGGCTGCGTCGCCCGCAAACGCGCCCTCTACGTCGCCAAGATCGCCGCCCGCACCACGATGGCGTCCCGCCTGGGCGCCACCGACCTGCACGGCCTGCGCACCGCCGCCTGAGCCGGGGTGAGCGCCGGCGGTCACCAGCCCACCGGGCCGGCGGCGTCGAAGAAGCTGCCGCTGGGCCCGTCGGCCGGCAGCGTGGCGGCCCGGACGACAACCTTCGCGCCCTCGGACGGGTGCTGGGTGCCCATGTGGCCGTTCATGTCGGTGGCGTTGAACCCGGGGCACACCGCGTTCACCTTCACCGGCGTGTCCTTCAGCTCGACGGCTAACCAGCCGGTGAGGGTGCTCACCAGGGTCTTGGACGTGGCGTAGGCGTAGCTCATGCCGAACGGCGCCAGCGGCTGCCCGGGGGCGGTCAGCATGCTCAGCGAGCCCATCGAGCTGCTCACGTTCACGATGCGCCCGGCCCGCGCCTGGCGCACGAGCGGCAGGAAGGCCTGGGTGACACGCAGCATGCCGTAGAAGTTCACGTCCAGCGTTGTCGCGATCGTCTCGGACGTGACCGTGCTGGGCGGGCCGTCCTGATCCCCGAGGGCGATGCCCGCGTTGTTGATCAGGACGTCCAGCACGCCGCTCTGCTGGGCGATGTGCTCCCGGGCGGCCTGGATGCCGGCGGTGCCGGTCACGTCGAGGCGGACGAAGCGGACGTCGCCGTCGGCGGCCAGCTCCTTGGCGGCCGCCCCGCCCCGGCCCTGGTCACGGCATCCCAGCCAGACGGTGAATCCCTGCCGGGCGAGCTGACGGGCGGTCTCGAAGCCGATGCCCTTGTTGGCGCCCGTGACAAGCGCGGTCTGATGCGTGGTGGTCATGAGAACAATCCTGAATCCGGCTGGCTGTACGATCCATAACGTGGAGTCCGGGGTTTCTTACGTATCGTCCAAGGCGGGGGTGCCGCTGGAGTCCGGTGACCCGCTCGCCGCCGCCATCGCCCTGCTCCGTCCCCGCACGGAGGTCTATCCGGACTTCGGCGCGGCCGGGCCGTGGGCGCTGAGCTTCGAGTCGTTCGCGCACGTGCGCCTCGGAGGTGTTGATCGGGGTGAGTGCTGGCTGGTGTTCGAGGACGACAGCGAACCCGTGCGCCTGCGCGAAGGCGACCTCTTCCTGGTCGTCAACTCTCCGGCGTACCGGCTGGCCAGCTCCCTCACCGTCGAACCGCGGCCGGCGCAGGCCCTGTGGGAGACGGCCGTGAACGGCCGGGTGCGCCTCGGCGCCGAGGCAGATGCGGACTTCGGCCTGTGCGGCGGGCAGTTCTGGTTCGACGAGGCCAACGCCACCATGCTGATCGACGTGCTCCCACGACTCCTGCACGTCCGGGCAGGCGAGCAGCGCAACAGACAGCTGGCCCAGGTGGCTCAGCTGCTCAGCATCGAGGCGAAGAACCGCACCGCCGGCAGCTCCCTGGTGCTCGACCACCTCGTGCAGATCCTTCTGGTGCACGTGCTGCGCGCGCACGTCAACCAGACCGGCCACCCGGCCGGCTGGCTGGGGGCCCTGTGCGACGACGGCGTCGGTGCGGCCCTGCGCGCTCTGCACGCCGACGTCTCGCGCCGCTGGAGCCTGCAGGAACTGGCTGGCATCGCCCGCATGTCCCGCTCGGCGTTCGCCGCCGCCTTCAAGAAACAGCTCGGCACCGCACCGGGGGAGTATCTGATCCAGTGGCGCATGAGCCTGGCCCGCGACGCCCTGCGCCGCAACACCCGCTCGATCTCCGAACTCGCCGTCGCCACCGGCTACGAATCCGAGAGCGCCTTCAGCACGGCCTTCCGGCGAGTGGTCGGCGCCTCACCCAAGCAGTACCGCGACGCCTCGGACGATCGGACAGCACGGGCGCACTAGGCCCCGGTGCCGACAGATCGCAGGAAGCCGGTCAGCAGCTCGTTGACCGGCTCCGGGTCCTCCAGGTTCGGCAGATGGCCCGCCCACTCCAGCTCCACATGCCGCGCCCCCGGCAGACGCCCCGCCAGGTCGACGGCGACCTCCCGGAACTCCGGCAGGTCGTGCGCCCCCGACACCAGCAGCGCCGGCGCGGTGATCGTGCCCACCGACCAGTCGGCCTCGAACTCCTCGACGTCCCCGGCGGCCAGCTGCACCTCGTACGCGTGCCGCTGCATCCGCCCCACGAAATCGCGCACCTCGCCGGAGGCGCGCGGCCCCACGAACGACCGCACCATCAGCTCGGTTGCCGCCGCCACGTCGCCCTTCTCGAGCAACGCGTTCTCCTGATCCCACAGGCCCCGCAGCACCGGCGTCGGGTTCAGCGACGGCGCCGCCGTGCACAGCAACGCCAGGGCCGACACCCGCGACGGCCACCGCGCGGCGATCTCCAGCGCGACCAGGCCCCCGCCCGACGAACCGACCAGCGCCACCGGCCCCGGACCGGCGAGCTCCAGCGCCAGCGCGGCCGTGTCGACCGGCGGGGACGCCACCGGCGTGTCGCCGTACCCGGGAAGATCGCACCGGATCACCCGGCCGGGCAGAGCCCCGACCTGCGGATCCCACATGCGGCGATCGCACACCGTCGAATGCAGCAGCAGAACCGCCGGGCCGGAACCGTAAGAATCATGCGATAGCGTCATCGGCGCGCACGCTACGCCACGGACCGGCCCGGGGGGAAACGACTTATGGTCACGCTGTCCGACGTCCGCGACGCCGCCGAACGCATCGACGGGGTCGCCCACCGCACCCCGGTCATCCGGTCGCGCACCCTGGACGCCCGCACCGGCTCCCAGGTCCACCTCAAGGCCGAAAACCTGCAGCGCGTCGGCGCGTTCAAGTTCCGCGGCGCCTACAACGCCATCCGCAAACTCGCCCCCGGCCAGCTGGCCCGCGGCATCGCCGCCTACTCCTCGGGCAACCACGCCCAGGCCGTCGCCCTGTCGGCCCGCGAACTCGGCACCACCGCCGTCATCGTCATGCCCGAAGACACCCCGCCGTCCAAACTCGACGCCGTCGCCGGGTACGGCGCCGAGATCATCACCTACGACCGGTACACCGGCAACCGCGAACAGATCGGGCAGGCGCTGGCCGCCGACCGCGGGCTCACGCTGATCCCCCCGTACGAGCACCCCGACGTCATCGCCGGGCAGGGCACCGCCGCCCTCGAACTGCTCGCCGACACCGGCGACCTCGACGCGATCGTCGTACCGGTCGGCGGGGGCGGGCTCATCGCCGGCAGCAGCATCGCCGCCAAGGGCCTGCAACCCGGCATCCGCGTCATCGGCGTCGAACCCGAAGCCGGCAACGACACCTACCTGTCGCTGGCCGCGGGGGAGCGGATCGCCGTCCCCGTGCCCCGCACCATCGCCGACGGGCAGGCCGCCCCCATCCCGGGCGAACTCACCTACTCCATCAACAAGCGGCTGGTCGACGAGATCGTGCTGGTCAGCGACGACCAGATCCGCTACGCGCTGCGCTTCGCCGTCGACCGCCTCAAACTCGTCATGGAACCCAGCGGCGCCAGCGGCCTGGCCGCCCTGCTCGCCGGCCACATCACCCCCGGCCGCATCGGCGTGATCATCTCCGGGGGCAACATCGGCGCCGCCCGCCTGGCCGAGCTACTCGCCTAACACCTTCGCCTCCACCGCCGGATCCAGCCCGACCCGCGGCCGGTCCCCACGCTGCGGCGCCTGCCCCCCGAGGCCCTGCAACCACACCCATGTGTCCTCGACCGTCTCGCGCACCGGACGGCAGACCAGACCTTGCCCGTACGCCTTACTCACGTCCCCCTGGTGCAGGAACGCGTGCAGCTCACCGGGCGGCAGATAGATCGGCAACTGGCTCCACGGCTCGATCCCGGCCGCCTCGATCACGCCCGGATCGACCCAGCGCAGCCCGGCCCGCCCACCGGTCACCTCGTTCGCCGTGTCCAGCAGCTCACCCATGGTGGTATGCCCGGGCCGGCTGACCAGATTGAACGCGCCCCCGGCCCGCCGCGCCGCCATGTCCAGCACGAAAACGGCCAGGTCCCGGGCGTCGATGTACTGCAACCCCAGATCCCGCGGCCCCGGCGCCAGAGTCGGCCCGCCCCGAGCCAGCCGGTTGAGCCACCACGGCAGACGACCGATGTCCTCGTACGGGCCCAGAATCAGCCCCGCCCGCCCGAGCAGCACCGGACCGTCGAACACGGCCGCACCCCGCTCACCGCGCAGCTTGTCCCCGGCATACCCCTCGTCCGCGATGTCCACCAGGGGCGCCTGCTCGGCCTTCTCGGGCCCGGTTCCCGCATACACCGACCGGCTCGACACATACGAGTAGTAGCCCGCCCGGCCGCTGAGCAGCTCCGCCGTACGCCGGACCACCTCACCCTGCGCCGACCAGGTGTCCACGACCGCGTCCCACGTCCCCGCAGCCAACGCCCCCAAGTCACCCAGGCGATCCCCGGTCAAGGCCCGCACCCCGGCCGGCGCGCCCTTGGAACCCCGGTTGAAGACGGTCACGTCATACCCGCGGCCCACAGCCTCGTCGGCCACAGCCCGGCCCACAAAGCCGGACCCGCCCAGGATCAGCAATCTCATGCGCCGACCCTGCCTTCCCCCGTACGGGCTCCGGAAGGTTTTCTCGCTACGAGCGAAACGCCCGCAACGCCTCCACCACCAGCGCGTGATCCTCGGCCTGCGGCAGACCCGACACGGTCACCACCCCCACCACCCCGACATCGCGGATCCGGATCGGGAACGCCCCGCCGTGCGCCGCATAATCCGCCGGGTCGACACCCATGCCCGCATCCAGCTCCTGACCCTTCACGGCCAGACGACGGCCCACCAGATACGACGAAGCGCCGTAACGCTCCACCACCCGCACCTTGCGCTCGATCCACCGGTCGTTGTCGGCCACACTGCCCGCCAGACCCGCATGGAACAGCTGCTGCGCCCCGCGCCGGATGTCGATCGCCACTGGCAGCGACCGCTGCCCCGCCAGCTGCACCAGCAGACTGCCCAGCCGCCACGCGTCCGCATTGTCGAAACGGGCCAGCTCGAGCTCGGCCTCCTGAGCCTCCAGCTCGGCGATCAATTCCTGAGTCATGAACGCATTATCGTCACTTGCCACGCCGGCGCTGCAGCCAGATGCCCATCGCCGCCACCGCCACGAACACCAGCGCCGAACAGCACAGCATCTTGATGAACATCGCCGCCCCCGTCTTGGCTAAGGTCGTATCTCGTGCGCCTGGCCACCTTCAACCTGCTGCACGGACGATCACTGTCCGACGGCACGGTACACGCCGACCGGGTCGCCGCGGCGATCGCCGACCTCGACGCCGACGTCCTCGGCCTGCAGGAAGTCGACCGGGCTCAACCCCGCAGCGGCCTGCTCGACCTCACCGCCATCGCCGCCGACGCCCTCGGCGCCCCCGTCCACCGGTTCGCGGCCGCCGTCGTCGGCACACCGGGGGAGACCTGGCAACCCTGGCGCAGCGACGACGACAACGAACACCCCCTGTACGGCATCGCGCTGGTCAGCCGCTACCCGGTCACCCGCTGGCAGATCACCACCCTGCCCGGCGCCCCCATGCGCTCACCCATCTACGACCCCGACAACGGGCTGCGACTGCTGCAGGACGAACCCCGCGTGCTGCTGGCCGCCGTCCTCGACACCCCCCGCGGCCCGATGACCGTGGCCACCACCCACCTGTCCTTCGTGCCCGGCTGGAACCTGCGGCAACTACGCCACGCCGTACGGGCCCTCCGTGCTCTGCCCGCCCCCCGGGTGCTGCTCGGAGACCTCAACATGCCGACCCGCCCCGTACGGGCCGTCACCGGCTGGCGCCCCCTCGGCCGGGCCGCCACCTTCCCCAGCCCCATGCCCCGCGCCCAACTCGACCACATCCTGGCCGACCCCCGCGGCATGGACGCCCTCGGCCGCGTCGTGCAGGTCTCCACACCCCGCCCGCCGGTCTCCGACCACCTGCCGCTGATCGTCCAGCTCGACCGCTAACGGCCGGCGCACCTGCGCAGGAACACATCCTCCAGGCCGTCCAACGGATCCCACTGCTCACCGATCTTGCGGAAACCGAACCCGGCGATCGTCGCCCGCGACCCCACATTGTCGGGACGGATACTCGCCCGCACCGCCGACACCCGCGGATCGGCGTCGGCGCGCTCCAGCAGCGACCGCAGCATCGCCTTGGCGTACCCCTTACGCCGATGCCCCGGATCCACCGAATAGGCCACCTCGACCACACCGTCATCATCCGGCGGCCCATGAAACCCTCCGTGACCGACAGTTACACCCTCCGGCTCGGCCACCGCCGCCCGGGCGATCCACTCCGCCCGCGCCGGATCGGCCTCCAGCTCGGCCAGGCGGATACGCCACAACCAGGCCTCATCCACCAGGTACGGGCTCAAGGCAGCACCCGCCGCGGCACTGGCGGCGGCCAGGTCACCCGCGATCAACGCCGACAACGCGACGGGGGAGAGCTGTACGAAACGGATATCCGGCACGCCGGCAAGGATCACACAGAGTTGCGACCAACGCCACACACCAATTGCGCACAACTGAATTGCGCACTACCGTTCTCCGCATGGTCACCCCGAGCGCGCTCGAGCAGATGGTCTGCTTCCAGCTCTACGCCGCCAGCCGCGCGATGACCGCGATCTACCGGCCCATCCTCGAACCACACGGCCTCACCTACCCACAACTCCTCGTCCTGGTCGCCCTCTGGGACCACGGACCCACCACCGTCCGCGACCTCGGCCACCAGCTCCACCTCGACAGCGGCACCCTCTCGCCCCTGCTCAAAAGACTCGAAACCGCCGGACACGTACGCCGCACCCGGGGAAGCACCGACGAACGCACCGTCGACGTCACCCTCACCGACACCGGCCGGCACCTACGCGACGAACTCTCCGACCTGCCCGCCCGCATCGCCTGCGCCGTCGACCTCACCGAAGACGAAATCCACCAGCTCACCCACCTGCTGAGCCGCCTCCGCGGCGCCACCTGAAAGGACCACCACATGTCCACGCTCTACACCGCCTCCGCCACCGCCTCCGGCGACGGCCGCAACGGCCACGTCCGCAGCAGCGACGGCGTCCTCGACTTCGACCTCGCCGTCCCCAAGGAAATGGGCGGCCCCGGCGGCGCCCACAGCAACCCCGAACAACTCTTCGCCGCCGGCTACGCCGCCTGCTTCCACAGCGCCCTCAAACTCGTCGCCCGCAACGAGAAGATCGACCTCACCGACACCGCCATCACCGTCGACGTCGGCATCGGCCCCAAAACCGACGGCACCCCCGGCTTCCAGCTCAACGCCACCATCGAAGCCGAACTCGCCGGCGTCGACAACGACAAGGCCCTCCAGCTCCTCGAAGCCGCCCACCAGGTCTGCCCCTACTCCAACGCCACCCGCGGCAACATCGACGTCAAACTCTCCGTCGCCTGACTCACCCCAACTGCCCCAGCGCGCGGTTCGTACGGTTCGCCCGTACAGCCGCGCGCTGCTGCTCCGCCGTCACCTCGATGTAGTTCTGCGACGTCGCCAGCGACGCATGCCCCAGCAACCGCATGATCTCGCTGGCATTCGCCCCGTCCTCAGCCAGCCGCGTCGCAAACGTGTGCCGCAAAGCATGCAACTGAGCACCCTTCGGCACCCGATCATTCACACCCGCCCGCCGATAACACGAGCTCACCAAATACTGCAGACCACCACGCTGCAGCGGAGCGCCCTTACGATCCACCATCAACGCCTCATCCGGCCGCACCCGCCCGAACCGCACCCGCCGGCTCTCCACATACCGCTGCACCACCGCATCCAGCTCCGGCTCCACCGGCACCGTCCGCGGACGCCCACCCTTACCCGCCACCTCCACCCGCCGCTCACCCGGACGCCCCAGAAACGACCCCACCCGCAACGCCAGCAACTCCGACAACCGCAAACCCGCACACAAAGCCAACGCCAGAACCGCCACATCCCGCTCCGGCCACGGATCCCGCTGACGGTCATCCGCCTTACTCACCGCCACCAGCAACTGCTCCGGAGTGTCCTCACCCCGCAACGGCTTGGGGGAGTGGGCCGCCGCCCGCGGCTTGTCCACCGCCGACATCGGATTACCGGCCACAATCTGCTCAGTCACCAGAAACGTGAAGAACGCATTCCAGCTCGTCCACGCCCGCGCCACCGACGCCGGCGCCCGCGTGCTCGCAAAACGGGCAAAGGCACCGCGCAGCAGACGAGGGGAGAGGTCACCGAGAGTGACCCCCTCCGAGCCGATCAGCCCGACAACCAAGTTCAAATCCCGCTCGTACGCCTGAAGCGTATGAACCGACGGCTTCCGCGTAGCCCGAGCCGCCAGAAAATCCTGAATCAGGTCCTTCGCGAGAAAACTTTGGGTTTCATGCATATGTAATAGTATGCAGCATTCATACACGAACTTACGTAGCGTCTGCCGGCGATGCTCGACGTCGAAACCCAAGCCTGACTTCGGGTGGCAGGCGACCAAGGCTGACCCCACATGCCTGGACTGTCGGAGCAAGATCAATGCTGAGCGCAAGCGAACGACGCCACCCAGAGACGCGGCATCGGTGCGGCGCATGAATCTATGGCGGCTCTACCGGATCAGGGTGGACGAATACGACAGGATGCTCGCCGCCCAGGGGCACCGATGCGCGGCATGTGGAACACACGAGAGCGAGCTCGAAGTGCCGCGCAGCGGACGGCCTCGCCGCGACGGCTCCAAAGCGACGCCGTTCCCGTTGCAGGTCGATCATTGCCACTCGACGGGGAGAATCCGTGGGCTGCTTTGCTCGGCGTGCAACCGAGTGATCGGCATAGCAAAGGAGCAGCCGCTGCTGCTCGAAGGTTGCGCCGACTACCTCCGCTCTCAACGCTAGGTTGACAGAATGTCGATTATCGACCTGATATTTTGTCGATGGGACGCTCCAGCCAGACCGCGCCGGGCCATCCAGGCTGATCGCTCGGGTCACGTCTGAGTTCGCGGAAACCGTGCGCTGTGTAGAAGCCGGCCGCGCGTTCGTTGCCGTCGGCGTAGGCCAGGCGCATCGGCTTGTCGCCGGCGCGTACGAGAAGTTCTCTCAGCAGCACCGAGCCGACGCCGGTCCCCTGGGCGCGCGGGACGACGTACAGCTTCCAGATGACTGCTGCTTCGCCGCGCAGGTCGACGTTTCCGGTGGCGATCGGCCGGCCGCTCTCGTCGTCGGCGATCAGCACGGTGGTGATCAGCAGGCTTCGCTCGATGGCCTCGGGCGACCACCAGGCGTTCAGCCCGTGTTTGATGTAGTCGGGGCCGGCGTACGCGTAGGTCAGCGGCCACGTCTCGTGCCCGATTTGCACGATTGCCGGCACGTCGGCGGGGCCGGCCTCTCGGATCTTCATTCCGGCATTGTCAGTGTTCGATGTGAGGCGGTGCACTCCCCCTCGCTTACGGGCCTGCGAGCGCGTGGGGTTGTCGGCCGCCGTTCGGGCTTGTTAGCGTGCCGATGCGGGTCGAGAGGCGCTGCGACGGATGATCATCCGCCACGCTCGGTCCGTTCTACGGTCCAAGGGCGCCTCCCCGCTGGGGAGGTCGCCTTTCCCAGCGGATAACTCGCGCTGGGGGTCGTGCACATGGCAATGGGCCTGACTGACTTCATTACCGGGCTACCCAAGGTGGAACTGCACGTCCACCACGTCGGCTCGGCAACACCGCAGACCGTGGCTCGCCTGGCCGAGCGGCATGCCGGGACTACGTCCGTGCCGGCCGATCCGGCGTTGCTGGCCGAGTACTTCACGTTCACTGACTTCGCGCACTTCGTCGAGGTGTACCTGTCGGTGGTGGATCTGATCCGTGACGCCGAGGATGTGGCCACGCTGACCTACGACATCGGCGCTGGTCTTGGCGCCCAGTCGGTGCGGTACGCCGAGGTGACGCTGACCCCGTACTCGTCGATCGTGCGGGGCATTCCGGCCGAGGCGTACTGCGAGGCGGTGGAGGATGCCCGGCGGCGGGCCGCGCGTGACCACGGCATCCAGCTGCGCTGGTGTTTCGACATCCCGGGCGAGCCCACGATGACCGGCGCCGACGTCACCCTGGAGGTGGCGCTCAAGCAGCGGCCGGACGGGCTGGTCAGTTTCGGGCTGGGCGGCCCGGAGGCGGGAATCCCCCGCGCCCGGTACGCCGGCCATTTCGCCGCCGCCCGTGCAGCCGGGTTGCACAGCGTCCCGCACGCCGGTGAGTCGACCGGCCCGCAGACCGTCTGGGACGCCGTACGCCACCTCGGCGCGGAGCGCATCGGCCATGGCATCGCCGCCGCCCTCGATTCCGAGTTGATGGCACATCTCCGCGAGCACGACATCGCCCTGGAGGTGTGTCCGACATCCAATGCCTGCACCCGCTCGGTACCGTCACTGGCCGAGCATCCACTGCCGCAGTTGGTGGCCGCGGGTGTGCCGGTCACCATCAACTCCGACGACCCGCCCATGTTCTCCACCACCCTGAATCGGGAGTACCAGGTGGCCGCGGACTTGCTCGACCTGCAGGAGCACGGTGTCGCCGAGCTGGCGCGCCAGGCTGTGCGGTACTCGTTCCTCGACGATCCGGGCAAGGCCGCCGTGCTGGCCGAGACCGACAACTATCTCGAGGTGTTCACGTGCCGCGCGGCCGCGGCGGCCAGCCAGATCGTGGGAGAGTCCCGATGACCGCCGCCGAAGCCGGCGCCATCCGTGTCGTGGGCCGACAGGTGCAGCACATCGTGTGGGATTGGAACGGCACGATCCTGGGTGACAGTGGTGCTCTCATCGCAGCGACCGTTGACGCGTTGCATGCGCACACTCCTCTGCAACTGATTCGTGATGCGGCGTACGCGGCGGGGGTGGCTCGTCTGCGGGAGGCCGCGCGTACGGTGCCGGAGCCGGTCGATGCGCTGGATCTGCTGGTGCTGCGGTGAGCCGGTTACCGAACGCGTCAAACAGCAGGGTGCGGCCGGACGCGCGGTCGCGGTACGGGCGCGGCATATACCCGCCGGTGGTCAGTGGCTGCCGAGTTCGACGAGCAGGACGCCGGTGATGACCAGGGCTATGCCGCCGCCCATCATTTTGGTCAGGGGGTCGTGGAAGGCGGCCCGGGCGATGAGGGCGGTGCCGGCGATGCCGATGGCCGACCAGATGCCGTAGGCGACGCCGAGGGGCATGCCGTTCTGCAGGCTGAGCGACAGCATGGTGAAGGACAGGATGTAGCCGGCGAGGATGGGGGCCAGCCATTTTTTGTGGCGCAGGCCTTCGGAGACGCGCAGGGCCATGGTGGCGCTGATTTCGAGGGCGATGGCGAGGGCTAGGAAGAGCCATCTCATGGTGTGGCCTCCGGGCGGGAGCCGAGTTCGATCATGAGGACGCCGCCCATGATGGCGGCGAAGCCTGCGCCCATGAGCCAGGTGAGGGGGTCGCCGAAGACGGCGGCGGCGAGCAGGGCGGTGAGGGCGACGCCGCTGGCGGCCCAGATGCCGTAGGCGACGCCGATGGGCATGCCGAGGCGCAGGACGACGGAGAGCAGGACGAAGGACAGGCTGTAGCCGGCGACGACGAGGATGTACCAGGCGGGGTGGTCGACGGCGGCGCGCAAGGCGAGGCTGGCGGTGACTTCGGACAGGATGGCGGCGGCCAGGGCGGGCCACTTCATGCGGGGGGCTCCTCGGGTGGGGGTGGTGTGGTTCTTACCCTGGCGGGGTGCCGGTCGATCGCATAGGGGGCGGATGGTGGGGGTGCGTTGGATCACCGGGTTTCTGGATTCGCCGTCGCGTGATGCGGAGGCGTTCTGGCTTGCGGTGACGGGCATGTCGTTGTCGGTGCGGCGCGGGGATTTCGCGACGTTGGTGCCGGCGGACGGGGATGCGTATCTGCGGGTGCAGGTTCTGCCGGGTGCTCCCCCGCGGGCGCATTGTGATCTGCACGTGGACGATGTGCGGGTGGCGGCGGGGCAGGCGGTGGCGCTGGGTGCCCGCCGGGTGCTCGACGAGGGTGATCTGGTGGTGTTGCGCTCCCCCGCGGGGGTGGTGTTCTGCCTGGTGCGCTGGCTTGGGGAGGCGGTGCGGCCGGGGCCGGTGGCGTGGCCGGGCGGGCCGGTGAGTGCGGTTGATCAGTTGTGTGTGGACGTACCGGGGAACGCTTTTGATCGTGAGGTGGCTTTCTGGTCGGCGGTGACGGGGTGGGAGCGTTCGCCGTCGGATCTGCCGGAGTTCGAGCATCTGGTCCGGGGTGCGGGGATGCCGTTGAAGTTGTTGGTGCAGCGGGCCGGGGCGGGTCCGGCGGGGATGCATGTGGATTTGGCGTGCACCGATGTCGAGGCGGAGGTGCGGCGGCATGAGGGGCTGGGGGCGTCGGTGGTGCGGCGGGTTCCCGGTGATTGGACGACGTTGCGGGATCCGCTGGGCCGCGAGTATTGCGTGACGGGCCGGTCGCCGTCGGTTTGCTAGGCTGGGTGGCGGTACCGCAGCAGCGGCTATCCCGGACGAGGACGTGTCGTACCCGGCAGGCAAAGACGACCGCGTGAAGGTGGTGCGTCGCCGTGGCCTGGGCTGTTCTTGTCGTTTCCGGTGTTCTCGAGTCGGTGTGGGCGCTGGCCCTGGGCCGGTCGCAGGGGTTCACCCGTCTGGTCCCGAGTGTGGTGTTCGGCGTGGCGCTTGCGCTGAGCATGGCCGGGCTGGCTTACAGCTTGAAGAGCATTCCCATCGGTACGGGTTATGCCGTGTGGGTCGGTATCGGCGCGGTCGGTACGGCCGTGGCCGGGATGGTGTTTCTCGGCGAGTCGGCCAATGTGCTGCGGATTTTGTCGTTGCTGCTGGTGGTGGCCGGGGTGATCGGTCTCAAGCTGTTCCACTGACGCCGACGTTGCTAGAGGCCGAGCTGGAGCGGTTGATCCGGTGTCTCGTTGGTGAGAAGAGCCGTCAGCGGTGTTGTGAGGTCGCGGGGCGAGAACAGCTCAGGTCCCGGATGGCCGGCGATCTCCGTGAGGTGCCACCAGCGGAACCCGGCCAGGCACTCCTGCGCGGCGAGTTGGTCGTCGGTCAGCTCACCGCGGGGCTGGAAGTGGCCGGCGCGGACGAGGAAGTAGTCGTTGACGAGCCCGCCGGAGCCCGGCGCGTGGTCGGCGGCCACGATTTCCTGGTGCCAGACGTGCGGTGGATCAGCGGTGATTGCTAGACCGGTTTCTTCGCGCAGTTCGCGGCGCAGGGCCGTGAGCTGGTCCTCGCCGGGCTCGATGCCGCCGCCGGGGGCCGCCCAGACGGCCTTCGCCTGTTCCGGCACTGCTGGGTGCGGAAAGACGAACCGGCAGAGCAGAATGCGGTCGTCCTCATCGAGGATGATCGCGCGGACGGCGCGGCGCGGATTCGGCGTCATGGCGTTGATGAACGGCACCGCGGCAGGTTATCAACGCAGAGATCGAACGCTGACGCTGAAGACTCGGCCGGGGTCGTCCGCGTGGAGGTGCAACACGCGGCCCCCGTGCGCGGAATTGTCGGTGGCACCTGGTAGAAGAGTCATACAAATGTTCGAAGGCGTGGTGGAGGGTGGCGTGATGGCGGGGTTGAGCACCGACGAGCTGCAGGTGATCCGGGACGGGCTGGCCGCGGGACGCAAGCCGCGGGTGCAGTTCACCGAGGCGGCCGGGCAGATGGCGGGTCAGATCGGGCAGGTGATCGAGCTGGGTGATCCGGCCGGGTCCGACGAGTGGGTGACGGTGCGGTTCGGGCGTGACGAGTTGCCCTTCTCCCCCGCCGATCTGCGGGTTGCGCCCCGGGGGGCGGCGGCCAAAAAGGTGGTTCCCGCTCCGGCGCCTGAGCCTGAGCCGGTGGTTCCGGCCGGGCCGGCGTTCGTGCTCGATCAGCCGGCGCCGTCGAAGGCCGCCCGCAACGGCAAGCCCGTGGCCGCCGCCCCCGCGGTCAAGGAGGCCGAGCCGGCCCCCGCGCCGGCGCCGCGGAAACCGGCCGGGCGGGCGGCGAAACCGAAACCGCCGCCCGCGCTGACGGTGACTCTCGCGTACGGCGAGGGTGAGTGGACGGTGGCCGCTTCACAGGGTTCCAAGGCGCTGGCCAAGCCCTATGTGATCCGGCCCGCGGAGGCGTTGCGGATGGTGGCGCTGGTCGACGTGCCGGGGGTGCGTGAGGCGGTCGAGCAGATCATGTCGGCCGAGCGGTCGGAGGCCGAGGAGCAGGCGCGGCGGTTACGTGAGCAGCTGGCCGAGGTGGAAGCCCGGCTGGCCGAGCTGGGTGAGACACCTTAGGGCGCCCTAGGTGCGGCGGGTGGCTTTCCAGCCTCGGTAGGCCGTCAGCAGTTGCCCGCCGGCCGCGATGAGGAAGGCGGTGCTCGCGTAGTGGATCCAGCTTTGGGCGGTGCCGATCGCGGTTCCGGCGGCGAGCAGCGCCACGGCGACGGTGAGGCGGCGCGCGGTGGTGCGGGTGGGGGCGGGTTCGGGGGCTTCGAAGATGCTGCGGGGCGGGTCGGGCAGGCCTTCGCGGAGCCGGGCGAGTTCGGTTTCGGTGCCGATGGCGGTGCGGCGTTCGGGGTGGGCGGTGACGCCCGCGGCGGGCAGGACGGCGCGGCTGGTCACCGGGTGACGCAGTCGTCGGCGGGGCGGCGGGGCCGGACCCGGGCCATGTCGACGGTGCGGGTGGTGTCGACGAACCGCGGGGTCTGCATCTCGCCGTCGCGCAGCGGCACCAGCGTGTCGTCGATGCCGTCCATGATCAGCCGGGTGGCTCGCATGGCCTGGGCGCCCGCGGTGCCGGCGAGCTGTGACAGGTCGACGGGCGTGCCGAAACGCACGTGCACGACCGGCCGGTGCAGCACGGCCCGCAGCAGCGAGCGCAGCAGGTGTTCGGGGGTGGTGTAGGGCAGGACGGCGTGGGTGCCCCACTGGGCGACCGGCAGCACCGGCGCGCCGGACGTGGCGGCCATGCGGGCGACACCGGTCTTGCCGCGTTCCGGCCACATCCACGGGTCGAGGCCGATGCGCCCCTCCGGGTAGACGAACACGAGCGCGCCGTCGCCGAGTGCTCTGACCGCTTCCGGCAGCGCGTCGGCGACCTGGGCGCTGCCCCGGCTGACCCGGATGTGCCCGGCCCGGCGCATCGCCGCGCCCACGATCGGCGCGTCGAACAGCCCGCCCGTGGCCATGAACCGCGGCGCGATGCCGATCTTGTGGCAGGCGGCGGTCATCACCATGGGGTCGAACGGGCTGACATGGTTGCCGGCCAGGATCAGCGGCCCCCGGCGCAGCTCGTCCGGGACCTCACCGGACACCCGCAGCCGGCACAGGGGAAACACCACGATTCGCGAGAGCGCGAGCATGAAACGCCACATCAACGGCGTCCGCTTGGAGGGGCTTTCCATAAGGCGGCAATGGTCGCACGGCCGCGGCCGGACATCCGATCACCCGACCGGCCGGACTCCGCTGTCACCTGTGCATCGGCGAACACCCGAAACTTCAACCCCGCACCGCCGGTCACGCTGACATCGGCGAACACCGGAACTTCAACCCCGCACCCAGACGTACGCCTCGTCGCCATCCTCGAAAGCACCACGGCCGGACCCGCCGCACCTCGCGGCCACCCCGGCCCACCGGGCCGTAGCGCGCGACCGGGACGTTCCCGCGTCCCCGGCCACGACGCGCGCGGCGGCCACCGACAGGTCCAGCCGGCGGCGGCACCGTCGAACGGTTCTGGCACATCACGTTGCCGCCGATCCAGGCGTCGGTCGCTCAGCGGCTGGACCGCGCTCCGACTGCTCAGCGGAAGCCGGTTTCGGCGACGTCGAGCCACTGGTCGACCGTGGCGGCGTCGTGGTGGCGGATCGACCAGTCGACCATGCGCAGGCTCATGTGGGCCCAGTAGGTGTTGTAGCGGCGGTCGGGCAGCCCGGCCAGGCGCTGCTCGAGCGGGCCGAGCAGGGCGGGGGCGCGGCCGGCCAGCCAGAACCGCAGGGTGATCAGGTCGAAGTGGCGGTCGCCGCGGGTGGCGCCGTCCCAGTCGATCAGGCCGGTGAGGCGGCCGTGGCCGTCGACGAGGACGTTGCCGGGGTGGAAGTCCATGTGGACGAGGTCGTCGCCGACCATGACGGTGCCGGCGGCGCCGATCTGGTGGATGCGTTCGAGCAGGGCGGCGGTGCGGGTGCTGTGTTCGGCGAGGGGCTGGTGCAGGCAGAAGCCGGGGCCGTCGGCGGTGAGGTGCAGTTCGCTGGGTTTCGGGGCGGGGACGTCGGCCAGCAGCCCGGCCAGCCGGTCGTTGACGGCGACCATCTGCCGTACGAGGGTGGCGTCGGGTTGGGGTGGTGGGGTGCCGGGCAGGCGTTGCTGCACGATGACGCGCCGGCCATCGACGTGGGCGGCGAGTTCGTGGCGGGCGGTGGGCACTCCGGCCTGGCGGGGCCGGTCGACGAGCGGGCCGCTGCGGGAACGGCCTTCGGTCAGCACCGAGCGGCGCCCGTCGGGCCAGCGCACGTAGGCGGCGCCGACCTCGCCGCCGGGGGCCGGGCCTTCCAGGGTCAGGCGCACGCCGGTGATCTCGGTGATGCGTTCGAGGATGCGTGGAGCGTCGAGACGGGCCGAACGTGGCCACGCCCGGCGGACGGCTTCAGTCACTTCGGCCCCCGCCCGGTGACGGCATTCGCATTGCGCGACGACACTATCGCCTCGGTGTCACCCGTGGGTGTCAGGGATCTGTCAGCCCGAGAAGTTGCGCTGTCCGCGCGACCAGATCGTTTTCGGTCATTCCGGTCTCGACCTCGATCGATGCCCGTCCGAGTGCGCGGATTTCGGCGCGCAGCCGGTCGGTGAACATGGCGTCGCGTTCGAGCAGGTTGGCCAGGGCGCGCGGCGGGTCGCTGGTGCGGGAGGCGATCTGCCAGGTCGAGCCGCGGCTGTCGAACGCCGCCCGGCGGAAGGCGGGCGAGGGCAGCAGCCACACGGCGTTCGCGGGCTGCGGCACCAGGTGGGGCAGCAGCCGGAAACCTTCGGCGATCACCGGTTTGGCGCAGGCGGCGAGGTCGTCGAGGATCAGGTCGAAGGATTCACCGCGGAACCAGTGGAAGGTGTCCAGCATGACCGCGGGCGGGCGCAGCCAGCGTTCGTCCATCGGCATCGCCATGAACGCCGCCAGCTGGGGGCTGCGGGCCGGGTCGCTGCGGGCGGCGTGGTCGCGCATCACGGCGTCGGTGTCGTACAGGGTGAGGCCGTGCCGGGCGGCGAGGCGACGGGCGATGGTGCTCTTGCCCGCGCCGCTGCCCCCGCCGAGCCAGTACACGTCGTCAGCCACGCCTGCAGAGCTTATGTCGTACCCGTGCGGCAGGATGCCCGTCATGACTGCGATCCCGGCCCGGCTGACCGTGGTGACCCTGGGCGCCCGTGACCTTCCGGCCCTGCGCGCCTTCTACCGCCGGCTCGGCTGGCCCGAACGGGAAGGCTCCGACGACAACTTCTGCTCGTTCCTGCTCGGCGGGGTGCTGCTGGCGCTGTATCCGCTCGCCGAGCTGGCCGCCGAGGCTGTTCCCGGCCCGCCCGGCGACATGGGCACGTGGAACGGCATCAGCCTGGCCTGCAATGTGGATGCGCGCGACGACGTCGATCCGGCGTTCGCGGCCGCGGTGGCCGCCGGGGCTACCGCGGTGGCCGAGCCGGTCGACCGGGCGTGGGGCGGCCGTTCCGGCTACTTCGCCGACCCCGAGGGCAACCGGTGGGAGATCGCCTGGCAGGGCGGCGCCACCTTCGACGACCGGGGCGCGCTGCTCACATTCTAGAAAGGAACTCGTAGGCGCGGGCCCGCATCTCGGGGGTGAAAACGTGCCCGCCGGCGTACAGGGCCAGCTCGGCCCGGTTCCCGGCGACTTCGCGGGCGCCGCGGCTCCACTTGTCGTCGGTGGTGGCCGAGATCAGCAGGGCGGTGGCGGCGGGATAGGCGGCCAGGACGTCGGGCAGGTCGTAGGCGGCGGCGAACCCGGGCACGACGGTCTCGGCCTGCAGCCCGGTGTCGTGGGTGGCCGACAGCCGGAACGGGATGCAGCCGCAGTTCGACACCGACGCCACGATCCGGTCGTCGAACGCGGGCGCCCACAGCGCCATCCGGCCGCCGTACGAGTGGCCGAGGAACCCGATCCGGGCCGGGTCGACCTCGGGGCGGGTGACCAGATAGTCCAGGGCGGTGCGGATGTCGTGCAGGCACGCCGCGAGCAGGGTTTCGCCGCGCACCAGCCGGGTGGACGCCTCCCACCACGTCACGTTGGACGCGCCGCCGGGGCTCCAGTTGCGTTCCTCGAAGCCGATGGCGTCGGGCGCGATCGTCACGAAACCACGCTCGGCCAGCTCGGGCGCGTACGCCTGATCGGGGTGGCCGCGCAACCCCACCACCTCGCTCTTGCCGAGGTCGAACTGCCCGGCGTGCTGGTGATGGCAGAACACCGCGGGCGCCGGCCCCGTCAGGCCGTGCGGCACACACACGTACGCGGGAATGCCGGCGTACACGACCTTGTCGCGCTGGTAGGCGCCGCAGTCGACGCTCTCCACCACCTCGGGAGCCAGGTCCACGGCCGGCGGCCACGGGCCGAGCAGCCGTTTCCAGGGTGCGTCCATGACCGGTCATGCTGGCACGTGCGGGCCACCGCCGCGAGCCGGCCGGGTTCGTCAGGTCAGCGGTGGCAGCTCGACGACGTCCGGGAAACGCAGCGCCGCCCAGAACCGGCCCGGGTGGCCGCCGGGGATCAGCCCGCGGGCGGACAGCCAGCACGTCATGGCCATGCCGTGGGTGCCGACGACCAGGGGACGCCCGGCGGCCGCCGCAGCGTGCCGGGACAGTGCGGCCTGGAAGCGGGCGGCCACGGCGGCGTGGGGTTCCCAGCCGGGATGCCGGACACCGCAGACGTACGCGTGGGCCCGGTCCCGATGGTCGTCGCGCCACTCGTGCGGGCGGTGCACCTCGTCGAAACCCGGGTCCTGCGGCACCGGACGGTCGAAGGACAGCGTTTGGGCGGCCTTGGGTTCGCTGCTGGCGACCAGATAGGCGCCGCGCGGCAGGGCCGGGGAACAGGGGGCGGCGAGACGCCACTGCGACGGCGGGACTGCCGGGTCGGTCACCGGCATGGCGTGCCGTACGAGGATCACCCGGGCGGGCTCGGTGGCGGCCGAGCCGTTGCCGTGGTGGATCAATGGGGGCGGGGCGGGGCGCCGCGCTGGCGCAGGTAGGCCAGGACGGCTTCGCGGGTGGTGCGGACCCCGAACAGGGCCCGGGCTTCGGCGATGCGGCGGTTCGCGGTGCGCAGGGACAGGAATTCGGCGGCGGCGGCCGCGGCGATGGTGTCGCCGGCGGCCAGCCGGTCGAGCAGCGCCCGCTGCTCGGGGACGAGGTCGGCGACGGCGTTGTCGCCGGACGGTTCGGCCGCGCCGTGCTGCACCGGGCCCAGCCGGGCCAGGTCGTCGATGAGCGCGCGGCCCAGCGGCGACTCGGTGTCGCAGACGGCGACGATGCCGGCGCCGCGGGCGGCGGCCAGCACGGCCAGTTGCAAGGTGTCGGGGTCGCCGATGCGGCCGTGCAGCACCAGCCGGCTGCCGGTGACGTCCCAGGCCGGGTCGGGCAGGGCGAAACCGTCGCGGGCGACCCAGCCGTCGCGGGTGAGTCGGCGCAGCACGGTGTCGGCGTCGCCGGGGTTGGCGACGACGTGGCGGGGAGCGTCGGGCTGTCTGGTCACCGGCCATCCTCGAGCGTGTCATCAGGTGAGTGGGTGAAGGCCAGGGCGGCGGCTTCCGTTCGGGTCCGGGCGCCGAGCTTGCGCATGCCGGCGCGAATGTGGGTGTCGACCGTCTCGGCGGAGATGCCGAGCTGGCCGGCGATGCGGCGGGTCGGTTCGCCCGCCGCGACCAGCCGCAGGACATCGGTTTCGCGGCGGGTCAACTGGTCACCCGAGCGGGGGCTGCGGGTGTCGCGGTGCACGTTGTGGCGGCGCAGCCCGCGGCGCGCCCGGCCGGCCAGGACGGTCAGCCCGGCCGCGTCGGCGAGTTGTTCCGCCGACAGCAGCGCCGCGACGGCCCGCGCCGCGTCGGTGTCGGTCACCCCGGCGGCGATCAGGCACCGGATGCGTTCGCGCAGGGCGACCGTCTTCCAGCCCTCGGCGGCGGCCGTGAAGCCGGTGCCGGTGGCCCAGGCGGTCAGCGTACGCCGGGCGGCGGCCGGAAGCCCGCCCGGAATCGGCGGCGCCGACTGGTCGCCCAGGTCGTACGCGGCCCACCGGGCGGTGATCGCGTGCAGCCCGGCCAGCAACCCGTCCGCATCCGACGCGGCGCCGAGAGCCCGGTCGGGTTGCCCGTCGAGCCACGCCGTCTCCTGCGCCACCCACGCCGCCGCCGGATGCGCGGGCGCGGCGTCGAGGTGGGCGCGGGCCGCGGCCAGCAGCCCGGTGTCGGCCTCGATGAGCGCGGCCGCCGCGATGGCGTAACCGCGGGCTTCGTCGGGCAGGGCCCGATCGGCCAGGTCGGACGCCCGCCGCACCACGCCGTCGGCGCCGTCGCGCAACCGGGCTTCCCCGGCCGAGGACGCCGCCGCCGGGGCGCCGGAGCCGCCTATGACGGCCCCGGAGGAACCGGTCATCCCCGGAGAGCCGGATCGGCCCGCCGGGTAGACGCCCGCGTGCGGCGAGACGCCCGGCGCCGTCGCGGCAGAGCCCGGCCCGGCGGCCCGGTGGACCCCCGGTGCCGCCGCAGAGCCCGGTCGGTCCGCCGTTTGAACGCCCGCAGCGGGTGGGGAGCCGGCTTCCGGGGGCAAGGAGCCCGGCCCGGCGCCGGTCACGGAACCGTCGATGAAGCCGCGCAGGGCCAGGGCCCAGTCGGCCGCGGCGGCGAAGCGGGTCTGCCACCCGTACGCCAGGGCGTCCCCGCTTTCGCGGGCCGCGGCCAGCGCCGCGTCGGCCGACTCGGTGAGGCGCCCGTCGGCGGCCAGTTGCTCGACCAGCAGCCACGCCGACCAGCGCCCGATCAGCGGGTCACCCGAGCGGGCGGCCGCGGCCAGGGCCGTGTCCCAGCCCGGGAGGCGCAGCCGGGCCTGCACCGCGGCCAGGGCGGCCGCGACGCCGGGCGGTGGCTGCGGATGCCGGGCGGCGATCTTGCCGGCGAGGTCCTGGGCCGCGGGTGGGTCGGCGGCCAGTTCGGCCAGCAGCAGCACCCGGTCGCGGGCGGCGAGCACCGGCCCGGTGGCGGCGTCGGGCACCGCACGGACGGCCGCCCGGGCCCCGGCGAAGTCTCCGGCCTGCAGCAGCGCTTCGCCGTGCAGCACGTCGGCTTCGGGCCCGAGGGGCTCGGCCGCGGTCAGCACGCGGGCCGCGGCGGCGGCCCGACCGGCGGTCAGCAGGGCGTCGGCCGCGGCCAGCCGCACCCGCGGGTCGACGGCCACGTCGAGTTCGCACGCGAACAGCAGCAGCGCCGCCCGGTCGCCGCCGGAGGTCTGATCGGCGGCCACCAGGGCCCGCCGGTGCGCGCCGGCCGGGTCACCGGCCGCGGCCAGGTGCCGGGCGGCCTCGGCCGGTGGGGTGAGTTCGGCCAGCCGGGTGTGCAACTCGGCCCGGGCGGGCGGGTCGAGCAGACCGGCCGCGGTCTCGGCCACATAGGTCGACACCGGCAGCAGGTCGTCGCCGCCGGGCACCGGGGTGACCAGCCCGGCGGCCAGCAGGTCGGCCGCGCCCGGCCCGAGCAGCGCCGCCGGGGCGGGCCGGCCGAGCAGTCCGAGCGCGGCCAGGGCGGTGCGGGCCGGTCGGGGCAGGTCGGCCAGGGCGGTGGCGATGGCGTAGGCGACCTGGTCGATGCCCGGCCCGGCGCCGGGTTTGGCCGCGGCGGCCTGCCGGGCCAGCGCGGTGACGGCCAGGGGGTTGCCGCCGGCCCGCTCGGCCACCGCCTGCAGGACGGCCGGTTCCAGGTTGCCGGCGGTGCGCCGGGCCAGCTCGAGCGCGGCCTCACCGGTCAGCGGCGGCACCTCCACCCACGCGGTCGACGCGGCCCGCAGCTCCTCCTGCACCTCGGCGCTCAGGCGGTGCGGGGTGCGCAACGCGACCAGCACGCGGCAGAACCGAGCCAGGGCGGGCAGCGCGGCCAGGGTGGCCGCGTCGGCGTACTGCAGGTCGTCGAGCACCAGCAGCCCGGCCCGGACCCGGGAGCGCACCGCCTCGGCCAGCAGGTGCACGTCGTGGGCGGGCAGCCGGGCCCGGACCGCCCGGGACAACGCGAGCGCGGGCACGGTCTGCAGCATCGCCAGCCCGCCGCCGGTGTGGGCCGGGCCGGGCACGGCCGCCGCGAGCTCGCGCAGCGCCGTGCTGCGCCCGCAGCCGGGCGGGCCGGTCAGCACGACAAGACCGGGACGGTGCAGCATGGCGGCGGCCTGATGCAGCGCTTCCGCCACCTGGTCCCCTTCCCCCGAGATCATTCGGTGTGCGTGGCACGAACACGGGATCCCCTGCTCGTGCGCGGTCCGTAGGCTGGGCCTGCGGCGGGCGGAACTGGTGCCCGCCCCTTTTCACGATGGGGAGGGCGTCAGTGACACCGGCCGTGGTCAGCACATTCTCCCCGACAGTGTGCCTGGCTGACGAGTCATGGTGAGCGGCCCGCTGAGCGCCAGCGTAGCGACGCTCTGTGACGAAATGGCCGCCCGTGTCGGTTCAGAGGCCGGTGGCCAGCTTATTCAGATCCGTAACCGCCTCGGTGAGCCGTTACGCGTTGCGATCGCCGGCCGTCTGAAAGCCGGAAAGTCGACACTCGTCAACGCGTTGATCGGGCGCCGGGTGGCCCCGACCGCGGCCGGCGAGTGCACCCGGGTGGTCACCCGCTTCCGTTACGGGCCGGCCGACCGGGTCGATGTGGTGTGCCGCGACGGCGAGCGGCGGAGCCTGCCGCTCGACGACGACGGCATGATCCCGCAGCGGCTCGGCGTGCCCGCCTCCCGGGTGGCCTATGTGGATGTGACGCTCACCAGTGAGAAGCTGCGCGACCTGACCGTGGTCGACACGCCCGGGCTGGCCTCGACCGACGCGGTCGTCAGCGCCCGCGCCGAAGAGGCGGTGGGCACCTCGACCGCCCCGTTCGACGCCGACATCGACGCCGACTCGGCCGGCGAGGTCGCCGCGGCCGAGGCCGTCGTCTACGTGTTCACCCAGGCGGTGCGGGCCGACGACCTGCGCGCCCTGGAGGCGTTCCGGGACGCCTCGGCCCGGCTCGCGTCCACCCCGATCAATGCGCTCGGCGTGTTCGGCAAGGTCGACACGCTCGTCGGCGGGGCCGGGGACCCGTGGCCGGTCGCGGCGCCGCTGGCCGCGCACCAGGCCGCGCTTCTGGCCCGTACGGTCTCCGACGTCGTGCCGGTCGTGGGTCTGCTGGCCGAGACCGGCGAGTCGGGGCGGATGACCGGCGCCGACCGCGACGCCCTGCAGCAGCTCGCCGCTCTGCCCGCCACCCAGCTCAAAATCATGCTGGCGTCGGTCGACCTGTTCCGCAGCCGGCCCGCCCCGGTCGGCGCCGAGCAACGCGAACGGCTGCTGCAACTGCTCGACCTCTACGGCATCGGGTTCGCCCTGGCCCAGCTGGCCGCCGACCCGCGCGTGTCCACCGGGGAGCTGGTGCGCCGGCTGGTTGCCGCGTCCGGGTTCCCGCGCCTGCGCAACACCCTGGAAGAGACGTTCCGGTGGCGCTCGGACGCGATCAAGGCCGGGTGGGCGCTGTCGCGGCTCGAACGGCTGGCCGGGCACACCCGCGACGAACGCGACCGGGAGAAACTGCGCGACGCCGTCGAACGGCTGCTGCGCGACCCCGCCTACCACCGGCTGCGGCTGCTCGACGCGGCCCAGCGGGTGGCCACCGGCGCGGTGCCGCTGCCGGTCGAATGGGAACAGGAACTGACCCGGCTGGCCACCTCGGAGGATCCGCGCTGGATCCTGCGGCTGCCCGACGCCGAACCGGGCGAACTGGCCACCGCCGCCGTGGCCGCGGCCAACCGATGGCGGGTCTACGCGGTCGCCGGGGCCGGCCCGGCCCAGTCCCGCATCGCGCAGGTCGCCCAGCGCGGCTTCCACATCCTGGCCCAGCAGGTGCGGTCATGAACAAGCAGCAGCAGGCGGGCATGAAAGATCTGACCCCGGTGCTCGACAGCACCGTCAAGGACACCCTCGCGTACGTGCGCACCCACGACCCCGACGCGGGCGCCGACCTGGCCGAACTGCGCCGCCGCCGGCTCACCCGCCCCGAGATCGTGGTCGTCGGCGAAACCAAACGCGGCAAGAGCTCCCTGATCAACGCCCTGCTCGGGGTGCCCGGCCTGTCCCCGGTCGACGCCGCCGTGGCCACCGCCACCTATCTGCAGTTCGTGCCGGGCGAACCGGGCGCGCGGGCCTGGCTGCGCGGCTCGGCCGAGCCGATCACCATCGGCAGCCTGGCCGAGTGGGCCACCGGCGCCCAGCGGACCCGCCGCATCGAGGTCAGCCACCCGGCGCCGATGCTGCGCTACGTCAGCCTGCTCGACACCCCCGGCGTCGGCGGCCTCGACCCGGCGCACACCGCCGTCGCGCTGGCCGCGGTCGACCGGGCCACCGCGCTGCTGTTCGTGGCCGACGCGTCGGCGCCGCTGTCGCGGCCCGAACTCGACTTCCTGGTCGCCGCGAGCGAACGCGTCGACACCGTCGTCTTCGCCCTCACCAAGATCGACGGGTTTGCCGGGTGGCGGCGCATCCTCGACGACAACCAGGCCCTGCTGCGCGCGCACGCGCCCCGCTTCGCCGACGCGTCCTGGTTCGCGGTGTCGTCCGCGCTGGCCGAACTGGCCGTGCGGGCCGGCCCCGACGAGCAGGCCGCCCTGGTCGAGGCGTCGAAGATCGCCGAGCTGCAGCACGCGCTGGTCGAGCTGGCCGGCCGCGGGCACCAGCTGCAACTGGCCAACGTGCTGCGCGCGGCCCGCGGCGAGCTGGCCCGGCTCGAGTCGGCCGCGGACGATTCCGTACGGGCGGTGGAAGCCGACCCGGTGCGCACCGCGCAGATCCGCGCCGAACGGGCCGCCCTGGCCGCCCGCAAACGCACCGAGTCCCGGCAGTGGACGCTGCTGCTGAGCACCGAGACCCAGCGGGCCCGCGTCGAGACGGTCGGGCAGCTGCGCACCCGGATAGCCGGCGTGCAGCAGGAGTTCTCCGAACGCATCGACAAGGGCCGCGGCGACACCCTGGCCACCCTGCCGGAACGGCTCGACACCGAGTTGCAGGCCGTCGCCGTGCAACTGTCCGAGCAGCTCGAGACCACGTTCGCGCAGGTCGGCGAGAAAGTCCTGGCCACGGTGTTCGACGAGGCCGAACGCGCGGCCATGCTGGGCCGGCTCAACGCCGGTCTGCGTCACGCCATGGCCGCCACCCCGCCGCGCGACGGCTCGGCCGACAACCTGCTGATCGCCCTGTCGGCCGGCGGCATCGCGTTCATGGCCGGCCGCGGCGCCATGCTCGGCGCGTCGGTGCTGGCCGTCGGCGGCGGGCTGCTCGTGCCGGTCGCCGGGATCGGGCTGGGCCTGGCCGCCGGCGGGTATGTGCTGTACCGGCGGCGGGTGCAGACCGACCGGCAGCAGGCCCGGATCTGGCTGCGCGACGTGCTCGGCGAGGCCCGGGCCGCCCTGGCCGACGAGATCGCCAACCGTTTCACCGACCTTCAGTACGCCCTGTCCGTGGCGGTCGACGACGCCGTCGAGAAACGGCTGCGGGACCTGGACGCGCACATCGCCGAGATCGACGCGGCCGCCGCCGAGGACGCGGCCGGCCGGGCGAAACGGCGCGCCGCGGCCCAGCAGCAGCTCGACGGGGTCCGCGCGAGACTGCGCGCCGCCGATGCGGTGCTTGCCCAGGCCCGGGCGCTCACGCCCGTGCCGCACGACGAGGAGGACCGATGACGGACCATCACGACTTCGGCGACCATCACGACTTTGCCGACCACGACGACTTCGGGGCCTTCGACCCGCCCGGCGGGCACGACACGCACGACGACTTCGGCCATCTTCAGCAGACCGACGACCACGACCTGTTCGACGAGCCCGGGCATGCCGAACCGCCCGCCGCCGAGGAGCCGCACCACGACGTGACGGCCGACGACCCGCTGCCGGTCGACGACCACGCCGGCCCGGAACTGGTGGCCGACGACCCGGCCGACGTGTTCCCGCCCTCGCTCGACGTCGGGGAACTGCCCGAGCCGGTCGACGGTTTCCCCTGGATCGACACGGGCAGCCTCGGCGTCGTGCACGCCGCCGCGATCGACGGCACCACCGATCCCGTACGCCCGGAGGAGCTCGCCGAGTACGCCGGCGTCGACCTGCCCCCCGCGCAGGACCCGTGGGCCGCCCTGGCCGACTCCGAGGACCCGGCCACGGCCGCCCTGGCCCGGTGGTGGCAGCAAAACTGAGTACGCGGCCTCTCCCCCGCACGGCACCGGGGATGGCATAGTTTCGGCGCCACGCCACGACACCTGGAGCCGACCACATGGCCGCACCCGGCACCGCCACCACCCCCGCCACCGGCCGCCGGGAGCGTACGGGCTGGTACTTCTACGACTGGGCCAACTCGGCCTTCTCCACGACCGTCCTGACCGTCTTCCTCGGCCCGTTCCTGACCACCACCGCCGAGATCGCCGCCGGCTGCCCGCTGGGCACCGACGACTGCACCGGCCGGGTCCACCCGTTCGGCCTGACCATCGCGGCCGGCTCCTTCTACCCGTACGTGGTCTCGCTGTCGGTTTTCCTGACCGTGTTCGTGCTGCCGATCATGGGGGCCGTCGCCGACCGCGCCCCCCGCAAGAAGCCGCTGCTGGCCGGGGCCGCGTTCCTGGGCGCGGGCGCCACCGTCGCCATGGTGTTCGTGACCGGCGACCGCTACCTGCTCGGCGGGTTGCTGTTCCTGATCGCCAACATCGCGTTCGGCGCCGCCATCGTCGTCTACAACTCGTTCCTGCCCCAGCTGGCCGGCCCCGACGAACGCGACAAGGTGTCCAGCCGCGGCTGGGCGCTCGGCTACCTCGGCGGCGGGCTGCTGCTGGCGGCCAACCTGGTCGCCGTCATGATCCTGTCGGTCGACGGCGACGACCAGCGCACCATGGACATCGCCCGGTTCTGCATCGTCAGCGCCGGCGTCTGGTGGGCCGTGTTCACCCTGCTGCCGCTGCGCTGGCTGCGCGAGCACCCGGCCGCCGGGGCCGCCCCGGCCGGGCACGGCAACGTGCTCACCGACGGGTTCCGGCAGCTCGGGCACACCCTGCGCAGCCTCAAGGCGTACCCGCTGACGCTGTTCTTCCTGCTCGCCTATCTGATCTACAACGACGGCATCCAGACCGTGATCGCCCTGGCCGCCCAGTTCGGCAGCGAGGAACTCGACCTCACCCAGTCCACGCTGATCGTCACCATCCTGATCGTGCAGTTCCTCGCGTTCGGCGGCGCCCTCATGCTGGGCGCGCTGGCCACCCGGATCGGCGCCCGCAAAACCGTCCTGCTCAGCCTGGCCCTGTGGCTCGTCGTGATCGCCGCCGCCTACTGGCTGCCGGCCGGCGAGCCGGTGCCGTTCATGCTGCTCGGCGCGGGCATCGGCATCGTGCTCGGCGGCAGCCAGGCCCTGAGCCGCAGCCTGTTCTCCCAGCTCATCCCCGAAGGCAAGGAAGGCGAGTACTACGGCTTCTACGAGATCAGCGACAAGGGCACCAGCTGGCTCGGCCCGCTGCTGTTCGGCCTGATCTTCCAGCTCACCGACAGCTACCGGCTCGGCATCATCAGCCTCGTCGTGTTCTTCGTCGTCGGCGGTGTCCTGCTCGCGCTGGTGCCCATCCGCCGCGCCATCACCGCCGCCGGCAACACACCCCCCAAACTGATCTGATGAACATCTCCATCGACCCGGCGTCGGCCACACCCCCGTACGAGCAGGTGCGGCTGCGCATCGCCGAGCTGGCCGCCGCCGGGGAGCTGACGGCCGGTGAAAAGCTTCCCCCCGTACGCGCCCTGGCCGCCGAACTGGGCCTGGCCGCCAACACGGTGGCCCGCGCCTACCGGGAACTCGAACTGGCCGGTCTCGTGCAGACCCGCGGCCGGCTCGGCACGGTCGTCACCGCCCGCGCGGCGGGCACCTCGGCGCAGGCGCAGAAGGCGGCCGCCGCGTACGCGGAAAGGGTCAAAGGTCTGGGGGTGCCGCCCGAAACAGCCCTCGCGCTGGTGCGGGCGGCCCTGGGTCTGTAAGGCGTGTCAGAGGCCGTGCTCGGGGCCCAGTTCGGCGGGGTGGTCGCCGGGCCGGGCGAACCACGGCGGGCCGTCCGGGTCGGCGGTGGTCTCGATACGCAACCGGGTCAGATCGCTGACCGCGGGCATGTCGGCGTCGGTGAACCAGCCCACCTCCAGGCTTTCGTCGCCGTCGGGCCGGGCCCGGCCGCCGACCGCCCGGCAGCGGAACCACACCGCCAGGTATTCGCACTTGTCGCCGTTCGGATACTGCGCGGCGTGCATGGCCACCCCGCCGAGCCGCTCGATCTCGGCGATCACCCCGGTCTCCTCGAAGATCTCCCGCAGCGCCGCGGCGGCCGGCTGCTCCCCCGGGTCGATCATCCCGGCCGGCAGCGACCAGTGCCCGTTGTCGGACCGCTTGATCAGCAGGACCCGGCCCTGCTCGTCACGCACGACGCCGCTGGCCCCCGGCAGCAGCAGCAGGTCGTGACCGATGTGGGCGCGCAGCCCGCTGATGTAAGGCGAGATCGGCATCCGCCCACGCTGTCACAACCGGGCCGGACGCGGTGACTTGGGTGCATGAGTGCCCACGCGAAAGTGATCGTGATCGGCGGCGGCTACGCCGGGGTGATGGCCGCCAACCGGCTGACCCGCCGCGACGACGTGTCCATCACCCTGATCAACACCCGGCCGGTGTTCGTCGAGCGGATCCGGCTGCACCAGCTCGTCGCCGGCACCGCCGCGGCGGTCGCCGACTACAAGACCGTTCTTTCCCCCCGCGTACGCCTGCTGGCCGGCGACGTCACGACGATCGACCCGGCCGGGCGGACCGTGACCCTGGCCTCGGGCGGCACGATCCCGTACGACTACCTGGTGTACGCGGTCGGCAGCACCGGCGCCGCGCCCGCGCACGCCTACTCGGTGGCGTCGCTGCCCGACGCGCAGCGGCTGCGCCCGGCCCTGGCCGGGGCGGTGACCGTCGTCGGGGCCGGGCCGACCGGCATCGAGACCGCCGCCGAACTGGCCGCCCAGGGCCGCACGGTCACCCTGATCGGCCCGCTCGGCCCGTACCTGCATCCCCGCGGCCGCCGGGTGGTGGCGAGCACGCTGCACCGGCTCGGCGTCACGATGCTCGACGCGCGGGTGACCTCGGTCGGCCCCACCGCCGTGGAACTCGACGACGGCAGCACCCGGCCCAGCCCGGTGACCGTGTGGGCGGCCGGGTTCCGGGTGCCCGGCCTGGCCGCCCGCAGCGGCCTCACCGTCGACGCGGACGGGCGGCTGCTCACCGACGAAACCCTGACCAGTGTGAGCTCGGCCCGGATCGTCGCGGCCGGTGACGCCGCGTCCCCGTCGGGCCGGCCGCTGCGGATGAGCTGCCAGGCCGCGGGCCCCCTCGGCGTGCACGCCGCCGACACGGTCCTGGCCCGCCTGGCCGGGGCGGCGCCACGCCCGTTCGTGGCCGGCTTCCTCGGGCAGTGCATCAGCCTGGGCCGCGAAGCCGGCATCTTCCAGTTCTCCCGCCGCGACGACACCGCCGTCGGCCTGCACCTCGCGGGGCGCCCGGGAGCCCGGCTGAAAGAGCTTGTCTGCCGGAGCACGGTGTGGCAGCTGGCGCTGGAGGCCCGCCATCCCGGCGTGTACCGGGTGCCGTTCTGGGCCGGCGACCCGGCGCGGGCGCGGCTGCTGTCTTCGGCCTCGCCGGTGGAGTCGTACGGGGTCTGATCACCGGCCGCCGGCGGTCTCCGCCTGCGTGGTCTCCCTGCCCTCGCCGTCTTCTGCGTGCGCTTCAGCTTCCGTGGCCGGCCCGGCCTCGCCAGGTTCTGTAGGCGCGTCGGCGTGTGCGGGCGCTTCGGCCTTTGACTCGTCGCTGGTTTCGACGAGGGTGAGGCGGGCCTCGGCGTGGTGCGGGCGCTGTGGTTCGGTGGCCGGCTGCCGGTCGAGGTGGCGGGTGAGTTTCTCGCCCTCCACGTCGACGTCGGGCAGCAGCCGGTCCAGCCAGCGGGGCAGCCACCAGGCGGCCGGGCCCAGCAGCAGCATGACGGCCGGCACGAGGGTCATCCGCACGATGATGGCGTCGAACAGGATGGCCATGCCCAGCGCGAACCCGACCGACTTGATGATCGCCTCGGGGCCGAGCATGAACCCGAAGAACACACTCATCATGATCAGCGCGGCGGCGGTGACGACCCGGGCGCCGTGCCCGAAGCCGGAGACGACGGCCTGGCGGGCCGGGGCGCCGTGCACGTAGTCCTCGCGCATCCGGGTCACCAGGAACACCTGGTAGTCCATGGCCAGCCCGAACACGATGCCGATCAGCAGGATCGGCAGGAAGCTGATGATCGGCCCGGTCTGGGCCAGCCCGAACCGGTCGGCCTGCCAGCCCCACTGGAACACCGTCACCAGCGCCCCGAAGGTGGCCGCCACCGACAGCAGGAACCCGAGGGTGGCTTTCAGCGGCACGAGCAGCGACCGGAAGACCAGGGCGAGCAGCACGAACGCCAGGCCGACGACCAGGGCCAGATAGGGCAGCAGCGCACCGGCCAGCTTGTCGCTGATGTCGGCGTTCAGGGCGGTGGTGCCGGTGACCCCGAGGACCCCGTACGCCCGGCGCAGCCGGTGCACGAGTTCTTCGGTGGCCGCGTCCTCGGGGCCGGTGGCCGGGATGACGGTCAGGATCTGGGTGTCGCCCGCGTCGTTGGTGACCGACGGGACGACCATGGCCACCCCGGCCTGCCCTTCCAGCGAGGTGCCGGGGCGGGCGACCACGGTCAGCGGCCCGTTGAAACCCGGGCCGAAACCGTCGGCGAGCAGGTCGTACGCGCGGCGGGGGCTGGTGTCGGCGGCGGCGCTGCCGTCGGTCGGCAACCCGAGGCGCAGGTCGGTGGCGGGCAACGCGACCACCCCGAGACCGATCACGGCGGCCAGCAGGAACAGCACCGGGCGGCGGGCGATCTGCCGCACCCACCAGACACCGAGGGCGGGCCGCGCGGTCCGGTCCCGTACGCGGGAAGGGGTGATCCTCGGACCGGCCACCGCGAGCAACGCCGGCAGCAGCGTCAGCGCGATGATCACGGCCACCGCCACGGTGCCGGCCGCGGCCACCCCCATCTGCGTCAGGAACGGAATCCCGGCCACGGACAGACCGGCCAGCGCGATGATCACGGTCAGGCCGGCGAACACGACCGCGTTACCGGCCGTGCCGACGGCCCGCCCGGCCGCCTCCTGCCGATCCCGGCCGGCCGCCAGTTCGGTGCGGTACCGCGACACGATGAACAGCGCGTAGTCGATGGCCACGGCCAGGCCCAGCATCATGGCCAGCGACGAGGTGGTGCCGGACAGCTCGGTGAACCGGGTGGCGATGCCGATCCCGGCGAAGCCGAGCGCCACCCCGATGATCGCGGTCAGCAGCGGCAGCCCCGCCGCCGCCAGCGACCCGAACGTGATCAGCAGGACCAGGGCGGCGACGATGACCCCGATGACCTCCCCGACCGGGGCGTGCCCGGCCGCCTGCACGGCGTCCCCGCCGACCTCGGCGATCAGACCGTCGGCCCGCGCGAACATGACCACGTCGTCGAGACCCTGCCGGGCGGCGCCGCTCAGCTCGGTGGCCGGCACGGTGAAGGTGACCTGGGTGTAGGCGACCGTGCCGTCCGCGTTCGGGGCCAGGTCGGTGACCGACGCGACCTGGGGTGCGCCCTTGAGCGCGTTGACCGCCCGGGCCGCGGCGTCCTCGTCCAGTTTCTGCCTGCCCGGCTGCGAGAACACGACCCGCGCCGACGCCCCCGAACTCTGCGCGCCGGCTTGCGGGAACTTCTCGGCCAGCAGGTCGATCGTCTGCTGCGCGGGCGTGCCCGGAATGCTGAACGAGGCGGTGGTCGGCTTCTGCAGCACCGCCATCCCGGCCACGGCGGCGACCAGCACGATCCCCCAGGCGAGCAGCACCGCCCAGCGGCGGCCGAACGACGACCGGCCCAGCCGGTAGAGCAACGTAGCCATGCCGTTCACGGTCCTCGCGTTTGCGGGCGCCCACGCGAAGTTCGGCGATGCTGGTGCTGCCGGGGCTCATGGGGCGGCCAGCTGGAACCTTTCGAAACGCTCCAGGGCCTGCTCGACCACACCCCGGTGCGTGCCCTCCGATCCCGCGCCGGTCCACTTCCACTGCTGCACGAGCAGCCGGCCCGCGGCCCGGTCGGTCTTCAGGTCGACGGCGGCGACGATCTGGTCGCCGGCCAGCACCGGCAGCGCGAAATAGCCGTACCGGCGCTTGGCCTTCGGCACGTACGCCTCGAAGACATGCTGATAGCCGAAGAACCGCTCGAGCCGGTCCCGCTGGATGATCAGCGGGTCGAACGGCGACAGCAGATGCACGGCCGCCGGATCGGCCGCCGCCGGCAGGTCGTCCAGGATCTCCGGGGCCGCCCAGTGCTCGGTGCCGGCCACCGTGACCTCCACCAGTTGCTTGCGGCGAACCCGCTGGTCGATCAGCGCGCGGGCGGCCGCCTTGAGCCGGGGCGCGTGGAAACACACCGACGCCACACTGACCACTCCCTGCGCGCGCAACGCCCGATCCAGCCGGTAGGCGAGCTCCTGCCGGGCGGTCGCCGGACGCGGCGGGGTGGTCCAGCCGAAATGCCGGTCCGTCAGCTCGTACGTCTTGACCATGCCGGTCCGTTCGCTGACGGTCAGCAGCCCCCACGAGAACGCGATCTCCAGCGCCAGCTTCGACGGTTTCCGGCTGGCCCACAGCCAGTCCTTGTCGACCAGCACGTCATCGGTGATGTCGCGGATCGTCAGTGCCCCGCTGTCGCGGACCCGGGCCACCACCCGCCGCACATCCTGCGGGGTGGCCCCGCTGTGCCAGCTCAGCCACGGCCCGTTCCGCAACTGCCGCATCCGGGGCAGAAAAAACCGGAAATCCTCCGACGGCGCGTACGACAGGGCGTGCGTCCACGTCTCGAACACACTCTTGCCGACGCTCTGCGCCTGCCGCAGATCGGAACGCCGGTAGCCCGGAATCCGGCTGAACAAAATGTGATGGTGGGCCCGCTCGATCACCTGAATCGTGTCGATCTGCACATACCCCAGATGCCGCACCGCCGCCGCGACCGCCTGCGGCCCCGCCTCGAACGGCTGGGCCCCATCAAGCCGCTGCGCTCGCAGCCACACCCGTCGCGCATCCTCGATCGCCAGTCGCACGCCGTTGAAGATAGGCTGTCCAGGCCTGTCACCGCCGTCCCGCCACCTCCCGCCCGTCCTCCGCACGGCGAGGTTGTCGCACCCCGCTTTCAGCGTGTCGGCGTGGAACAACTGTGCCCGCGGTGCGGGAAGCTTCTGGATCCCGGTGTCTTCGTCGGCCCGTCCGGCAAACGGCTCCGGTCGTGCCGTCCCTGTCTCGACACGGCCTGCGACATCAACCGGCGACGCCGCGAACGCATCGGTTCTCACCAGTTCCTACGCTACTGGTAGGGATACCACATAGCAGTCATTATGGTGCAAGCGCAGTATGTCCGTTTCTGGTATTAACGTATTGCCGGTATTAGTAATCCGATAATTAGGCGCAAGGGAGGCCGCGGCTGGGACCTTCCGCGCGTGCAAGCTGGCCTTCGACGCGACCACCGCCGGCGACGGTGGCCTCGACATCCCACCGCGAAGAAAATCGTCGCCGCCGGTCAGGCAGTGGCCGATCCCACCGTCGCCTTGCTCGAGCGGGCGGTGGACCGCGTTGGCGCCGCCTGCCTGCAGGGCAAGTTCGTCGACGTCTCCGGCAACTGAATTCAGCCGAACGCTCCACCAAGAACCGCCGCCCGCACCATCGGATGCGAGCGGCGGCAGAGTCTGGTCCCTCAGTAGCGCACGGTGTTCTTCTTGAACCACCAGCCGACGCGCACGGCGGCCTTGTCCTGGTCGCTGAGCGTTGACCTGGCCTTCGATCGGCGGCAGAGTCCGGCCGGAGCGGTGCAGGTACGCCTGGTCAATCACTCTGTACGCAGGGCCTCCGCGATGGTGAGACGGGCCGCCGAGCGCGAAGCAAGAAGGGCGCCCCCTGCCGCGATCACGGCGCCGGCCAGGACGAGCAGGACCACGATCGGCACGGAGTAGACGTCGAGCATGTGGTCCGGGATGACGATCTGGGCGGCGTGCGCTATGGCGTGCATGGCGTACCGCTGGAACACGACGCCGATCGGGACGCCGGCGAGGCCGCCCGCCAGGCCGAGGGCAGCCATCGAGGTGACCATCATGAGGACCACTTGGCGGGGTGTCATGCCGATCGACTTGAGCGCTCCCAGTTCCCTTCGGCGTTCACGGGCGTTGAGGACGACCGTGTTGAAGACACCGAGGGCGGCGACCGCGCCCAGCAGAACGGTGAGCAGCGTGATGGTGGAATAGATGGCGGCGATGACCGACGGCACGGGCGCCGGTTCGGCGATGAGGCCGGGGTGGCCGGCCCTCACGGCGGCAACGTAGGCGGAGACGCCGGCTCCGGAGGCGAGCTTCACCTCGTAGCTGTCGGCTCGGCTGCCGGGCGCGATTCCGGTCAGCGTGGCCCAGTTGGACAGCACCGGTTCGGCATCGCCCATCAGGACCTCGCCGACGATGCGTACGGGCAGCCGCTTGCCGTCCCCTTCGAGCGTGAAGGTGTCGCCGAGGGCGAGCCCGCTCTGTGTCAGGAAGCGGGAGGAGACCGCCACCTCGCCCGCGGCGGCCGGCCAGCGTCCTTGCGGCATCTCGTAGCCGGCGTCGGAACCGCGGTAGAACCGGACCTGGGTCGGCTCCGTGCCGCCGACCTGCCGCATGGTCAGCCCTTTGCTGGCCACCACGCGTTCGGCGCCGGGCAGGGCGCGAAGCATCGATTCTGCGGCCTGGTCGCTCAGGGCCGGCCCGCCCTTGGCCGGGTGCACCTCGACCTGCACGGCGTCGGCCCGGGTGTCCGCGTCCACGTAGGCCGTCACCGACCGGGACAGCCCGATCGCGACGGTCACACCGGCCACGCCGAGCAGGACGGTGGCCGCGGTGAGCGCGCTGCGGGCCGGCCGGGCCAGCGGAAGGCCGGCGCCGAGGCTGACCGCCCGGGGCAGGCGGGTTCCGCCGAGCCAGCGCTGGACGCGCAGGCCCCGGCCCGGCCGGGGTGCGCTTGCCGAGCTGATCGCCTCGACGGCCGACAGGCGCCGCGCGCGGACGCTGGACAGCAGTGCGGTCAGACCGACAAGCAGCGGCACCCCGAGCAGGGCCGTGATGGTGACCCAGGGCGCCACCTGGAACGCGCCGGCGCCGTAGCTTTCGAAGAAGGCGCTGGACAGCACGGTCATGGCCAGAAGGTTGCCGAGGATCGTGCCGAGGACGGCGGCGGCGACCGTGGGCAGCAGCACCATGGTCAGGTAGACGGCCATCACCTGGTTCGGGGTGAAGCCGAGGGCCTTCAGCACGCCGATGTGCCGGAGCCCGGCCACGACGGCCCCGCTGATCACGTTCGCGACGATGAGCACGGCGACGACGAGACCGAGACAGCCGAAGATCATCAGGAAGGGGAGGAAGACTCCTGCGGTCAATCCCGCGTTGGCCCGAAGCGTGAGATAGGACTGGGCGCCGAGCAGGGCGCCCGCCGGCATCCCGGCCGTCACGGCCGCCTGGCCGGCGCTGATTTCTGCGTCGGTGGCCGCGGCTGTGAACCGGTAGAGCATCTGCTTGGTGGTCGGGTGCAGGGTCGCCATCTCCTCGGATGTGACCCAGGCCTGCGCCGACTGGCTCACCGTGTAGGCGAAACCGACGACCTTCACCGTACGGCCGTCGCCGAGCGTCACCGTGTCGCCGAGTTTCACGGGTAGGTCAGCGTTGGGTTCCGCATTGATGACGATCTCGCCGGAGCCGGAGCCGGAGCCGGAGCCGGAACCGGTGCCGGCGACCCAGCGGCCCTGCCAGACATGAACCTTGTCCACCGCGGTGTCGGGCTTGTCGCGGCCCACCACGGTCATCACCAGCGGGGGCGGCGAGGGTGCCCCCGGGTGGGGCGCAAACGTCACGTCGACGGCGGCTTGCTCGAACGGACCGGCGGCGGCCGACACCCCTGACCGGTGGGTCGAGCCGGCAAGCGCGGCGTCCGTGGCTTTGCCGGCGTCGAATGAGGCGACGAGGTGGGCCCCCTGCTGCTGGGTGTACGCCCGGTCGAACGGGCCGGACGCGGCGGCCAGAAGCGCCAGCGCCACCACGATGAGCACGCAGGAGAGACCGACGACGATCCCGATGACGGCGGTCTGCAGCCGACGTCGCCGCACCGCCGCCCGGGCCGCACGCCACACCGCGCTCACGCCGTACGTTCCAGGGCGCGTTCGCGGATGACCCGGCCGTCCGCGAGCTCGACGACGCGGCTCGCGCAGCGGGCCGCGAGGCGCTGGTCATGCGTCACGATCAGCAGGGTCTGGCCGATCTGGTTGAGGTCGAGCAGCAGGTCCATGACCTGCTCACCGGAGCGGCTGTCGAGGGCGCCGGTCGGCTCGTCGGCGAGCAGCAGGGCCGGCCGGTTCATCAGCGCGCGGGCCACCGCGACCCGCTGCCGTTCACCGCCGCTGAGCGCGGCCGGGTAGATGTTGCGGCGATCGGCCACGCCGAGTTCGTCGAGCAGCTCGAGGGCCCGGGCGCGCGCCTGCTTGGCGGGGGTGCCCACCAGCTGCGCGGCCAGCGCGACGTTGTCGAGCGCGGGCAGGTCGTCGAGCAGGTTGAAGAATTGGAACACCATGCCGATGCGGTGCCGGCGGAACAACGCGCGCCCCGTCTCGTTCAGCTTGCCCAGGTCCTCGCCCTGCACGACGACGGTTCCGCAGGTGGGGCGGTCCAGCGCCGCGACCATGTTGAGCAGTGTCGACTTCCCGCATCCGGACGGGCCCATCACAGCGACCGCCTCCCCGGCACGGATCTGAAGGCTCACGCCGTCCAGCGCGGTCGTGCCGCCGTACTCCTTGCGCACATCCTCAAGGCGTACGACATTGTGGTCTTCGGTCATGCCGGAAAGTCTGTGGGAGCCGCCGCCGCCCTGCATCGGCCCACAGATGTATGTCGCTGGACCTGCGGGATGACGCTCGCCGTACGGAATTCTGCGAAGCTGACGTGGTGTGGACGTCCGGTACCGCCTGGCTGGTGCTGAGCCTGGCCGTGGCCTGTCTCGCCGCCGGGTGGCTCGGCGCGGCGCTGGCCCGGTCGCGGCGGCGTCACCGCGCGGCCATCGAAGAGCGCAGCTGGCTGCTGGAACGGGAACGGCAGAGCGCCGCCCGCAGTGCCGTGCACGTCGAACGGGCGCGTATCGCGCACGAGCTGCACGACATCGTCAGCCACAACGTCAGTCTCATGGTGGTGCAGGCCGGCGCCGCCCGCGACGCGCTCGCCACGATGCCCGGCGAGTCCGCCAAGGCACTGCTGGCCATCGAGAACGCGGGCCGGGACACGATGACCGAGCTGCGCCACCTGCTCGGCCTGCTCGCCCCGTCGGCCGGCGGCGACGAGCTGGAACCTCAGCCCAGCCTCGCCCGGCTCAGCGACCTGATCGACCGGGTCTCCTTCGCCGGGCTGCCCGTCGAGGTGCGCATCTCCGGTGAGCAGCGCCCGCTGCCGTCCGGCATCGACGCCACCGCGTACCGCATCGTGCAGGAGGCTCTCACCAACGCCCTCAAGCACGGCAACCGGGACAAGGCCGAGGTCTCCATCCGATACGCGGAGCGCTCGCTGCGGGTGGAGGTGCTCAACGGCGGCCCGAGCGTGCTCTCCGGCGACTCCCGGCCACCGTCCACCGGCCAGGGCGACGGTACGGGCCGGGGCCTGCTCGGGCTCCGCGAACGCGTCGCCGTCTACGGTGGCCACGTGGACGCCCGCCGGCGCCTCGGCGGGGGCTACCGGGTACGCGCCCGCATCCCCCTGCAGGCGCCATGACCGACGCCGGACCGCGCGTCCTCATCGCCGACGACCAGGCCCTGGTCCGCGCCGGTTTCCGCCTGATCCTGACCGTGCGCGGCATCGAGGTCGCCGGTGAGGCCGCCGACGGCGCCGAGGCGGTGCAGGCGGCCCGCCGCTTGAAACCCGACGTGGTCCTCATGGACATCCGCATGCCCGTCATGGACGGCCTCGAAGCGGCCCGGCTGACCCTCGACCACGTCCCCGGCTGCCGCGTCATCATGCTGACGACCTTCGACCTCGACCGGTACGTCTACACGGCGCTGCGACTCGGCGCGAGTGGCTTCCTGCTCAAGGACGTCACCCCGCAACACCTCGCCGCCGCCGTGCGCCTGGTCAGCACCGGCGACGCCCTCCTGGCCCCGTCCATCACCCGGCGGTTGGTCGAACGCTTCGCCCCCGACGGCCCGGTGCCGCCGTCGGCACACCCGGAACTTTCCGCGCTGACGCCCCGCGAGCTGGAGGTCCTCACCCTGATGGGCCGCGGCCTTTCCAACACCGAACTCGCCCGGGAACTCACCCTCAGCGAAGCCACCGTGAAAACCCACGCCGCCCGCATCTTCATGAAGCTGAATCTGCGGGACCGCGCCCAGGCGGTCGTGGTGGCCTACGAGACAGGGCTGGTCTCCGCCACGGGGTCGCCCATCCGTGAGCAACGGCCCTGATCGGGGTGTGGCGCTGTGAACGACGTGAGGCTCGGGCCCGGGAACCTCGCCGGCACCGGCGTTTACGCCGCCCGTGACTTCGCGGCCGGTGAGGTTGTGGTGTCTTACCGGCTCAAGCCGCTCGATGAGGCCGCCTACGACGCGACCGAGGAAACCGCCCGCGAGCTCGGCACCTTCCTCGACGCCTACCAGCATGCGCTGCGCGAACGATCGAGCGAACTCCTCAACGGCTTGATCGACCGCGAGGCCCGTCTGTGGATGGCGGGACGCGCGGTCCGCGGCCGGGGAAGCCTTCGTCGCCGCCGGCTAACGGCACTCCCGCAGCCGCTTACGCAGGTGGGCCCGTTCCGGTTCGGTGGTGGCCAGTTCCAGGGCTTTCCCGTACGCCGCCACAGCCTCGGACGGGCGGCCGGCGCGCTGCAGCAGGTCGGCGCGGGCCGTGTGAAATGGCCCGTAATCCCGTAAGCGTTCCTGGTCGCTCAAGGCGTCTATAAGGGTGAGACCAGCAACCGGCCCGTCCCGCATCGCCACGGCGGCGGCCCGGTTGACCGCCACGACCGGAGACGGGGTGAGGGCATGCAGCACGTCATAGAGGGCCACGATCTGCGGCCAATCGGTGGTGGCCACATCGGCGGCCTCGTCGTGCAGGGCCGCGATCGCCGCCTGCACCGCATAGGGCCCGGCCCCACCGGCCAGAGCCGGCGGCACCAGCGACAACCCTTCGGCGATCATCGCCGCGTCCCAGCGGCCCCGGTCCTGGTCGCCGAGCAGCACGACCGCGCCGTCCGGGCCGGTCCGCGCCTCCCGCCGGGCGTGCACGAGCAGCATCAACGCGAGCAGCCCGGTCACCTCGCGTTCGCCCGGCAGCAGCCGCCGCAGGATCCGCACCAGCCGGACAGCCTCGCCGGCCAGGTCGGCCCGCTGCGCCGCATACCCCTCGGTGAAGATCGAATACAGGACCTGCAGCACCCCCGGCAACCGTTCGGGCAGCTCGTCGGCGCCCGGCACCCGGAACGGGATGCGCGCCTCGCGGATCTTCTTCTTGGCCCGCACGATCCGCTGCGCCATCGTCGCCGCCGGCACCAGATAGGCGCGGGCCACCTCGGCCGTGGTCAGCCCGGCCAGGCAGCGCAGCGTCAACGCCCCCCGCACGTCCCCGGGCAGCGCCGGGTGCGCGCAGGTGAAGAACAGTTGCAGCCGGTCGTCCGGGAACTCGGCGCCCTCCGGCATCTCGGTCACCGTGTCGACGTGCAGCAGAGCCAGCTTCGCCGCGTACGCCTTGTCGCGCCGCAGCCGGTCCACGGCCTTGCGCCGCGCCGTCGCCATCAGCCACGCGCCGGGCCGCTGCGGCACCCCGTCGACCGGCCAGTGCACGAGCGCGGCCTCGATCGTCGCCGACGTCACCTCCTCGGCCAGGTCCAGGTCGCCGAAGCGGCGCACGAGCGCGGCGAGCAGCCGGCCGTGCTCCTCGCGGAACACGGCCTCGACCGCCTCGGTGGTGTCCACCCGCGCTTCCGTCAGGCCCCGAAGTCGGCGACCGGCCGCACCACAACCGACCCGCCGCCGCGCGACCCCGGGCAGCGCGCCGCCCAGTCCAGCGCCGTGTCCAGATCCGGCACGTCGATCACGTAGAAGCCGCCCAGCACTTCCCGCGTCTCCGCGAACGGCCCGTCCACCACCGTCCGGGTGCCGTCCGCCGCCACCTTCACGGCCGTGGCCGTCACCAGATCGGCGAGCGACTCACCCGACACGAAGATCCCCGCCTCCTGCACCGACTTGTCGAAGTTCTGCCAGTCCTGAACCTCGCACTCCGGGTTCGAGCCTTCCGCGGTCCCGGTCCCGGCGTTGATGAGCAGCATGTACTTCACAACCAGTCTCCTGTCCTCCGCACGGCGTCCCGCCGCACACCATCACGACGTACGGCACCCGCCCGCATCGACACACCGCCCGAATTTTCCTCAGTATCCGGACCCACACGCTTCCGCACGCCCATTCCCCGGCCCGGCTTCAGGGGCGTGGGTGATGTTCCGCCTGCGGGGCGGGCCGCGGTCGAGGTGCGCACCCGCATCAGGCACGCTACGAGTCGATCGCGATCGGTTGAGCTGTCGCGGCGGAGGTTCCTGCGGCAAAGATGTGGCCCACTGTGGCCACGCGCCGGCCAAGATGGCGGGCGGTATTCAGGTCGGCTTTGTGCGCAGCGTCGGGGCCCTGGTCGTTCCAGGACTGGGCCCCTGCCCCCAGATAGAAGCCGAGGCGGTTGTCGTCGTGATCGCTCGCGGTCGTGGTGTTCCAGCCGGGCAGAAGGCCGAGGCTGATCCAATGCATGCCGTGCTGCGCGGCGAGCAGCGACAGGTATTGCAAGGTGTGCAGCTTGTCCCCGCTCATCGATCCGGAGTTGGTGAAGCCGGCGGCGAGCTTGTCCTGCCAGGATCGCTGCATCCAGGGCTTGGAGGAGGCCTCGGCGAAAGCGTGGAAGGCCCCTGACCCGCTGCCCATGTAGGTCGGGGTGCCGAAGATGATCGCGTCGGCGCGGCCCAGCGTGCTCCAGCCGGCGTCGGTGATGGTGGCGACGTCGACCAGGTCGGCGCTCGTCCCGGCCACCGAACGGGCGCCTTCGGCGACGCTGTGGGCGAATTCGCGGGTGTGACCATAGCCGGAGGTGTAGGCGATGGCGACGGAGATCTGGGGCATGAATTTTCCGTTCGTTCTGGCGGATCGCGTGGGCTTCTCGCGGCTCGCTGCCGGTGACCTCGCTAGCCCGGTGGTGTCGGGGTGCGCGGCCACCAAAGGGGGCCAGGAAGCGTCCGGAGATCGCCTCCTGTTGACGATGGAAACGCTACAGCGTTGACAGTGTCAGTGCCAACGTCAACGAAATCTGGTTACCATTGACACGTGCCGGCTGCCAGAACCGAGACCGTCTTCACCACCGACCGCAGCGAGCAGAGCGAGCGCATTCTGCAGTCCGCCGCCGATCTGCTTCGGGAGCAAGGTCCCGCGGCCATCTCGACCCGGGCGGTCGCCACCGCGGCCGGGGTGCAGACGCCGACGTTGTACCGCCTGTTCGGCGACAAGGACGGCCTGCTCGACGCTCTGGCCAGCTATGTCTTCGAGAGCTACCTGGCCGAGAAGCGGGCGTTGGAACCCAGCGCGGACGCGATCGACGACATTCGCCGCGGGTGGGACATCCACGTCGAGTTCGGGCTGCGCAACCCCGCGTTCTACGCGCTCATGTACGGCAACCTGCGCCCGGGCCGGCGCCCGGCGGCCGCGCAGGAGAACGGGCAGATCCTTCGCCGCCTGCTCGAGCGGGCCCGCCGGCAGGGCCGGCTACGCGTCCCGGTCGAGACCGCCGCCCGGCACATCGAGGCGTCCACGACCGGCGCCGTGCTTCTCCTCCTCTCGCAACCCGAGAGTGAACGTGACCCGGCCCTGCTGGCCGGCCTGTGCGACACGGTGATCGCCTCGATCGTCAGCGACACCGGACCGGCCGGGGACGAGACGACCATTGCCGGGCGCGCCCTGGCCCTGCTGGCGGCGCTCGGCGAAGGCAACGACGGACGTGACGGCGACCCAGTGGTGCAAGCCGGATTCAGCCCGGCCGAGGCGGCGCTGCTCAGAGAGTGGATCGGCACCCTGGCCAGATGACACGCCTCAGCGGGCGCGCAGGCCGTCGACGACGACGGTGAGCATGCGGTCGAGCTGGGCGTGCTGCCCGGGCCCGCCGGCCACCGACAGCACGCCGGCGAGGATGCCGCCGACGTCGACCGGATCGATGTCGGCGCGCAGCTCTCCCGCTTCGGCGCCGGCCTTGAGCAGCATTCCCAGGATCTGCTGGACCTCGTCGCAGACCGGCCCGGTGCCGAAGCGGCCGGTGGCGCTCATGGCGACCAGCGCTTCGCAGATGCCGCGCCGCTCGCCGGCCCACTGCGCGAAGTGACGCATCCAGGCGTGCAGGGCCGGCACGGGCGGCTCGGTGGCCAGCAGCGCCTGGGCGTCCTCGCGCAGCGGGCGGATCTGGTCGCGGTAGACCTCTTCGACCAGGTCCTCCCGGGTGGGGAAATGCCGGTAGAGGGTGGCGTTGCCCACGCCGGCCCGCTTAGCGATCGCGTCCAGCGAGATGGCCCGTTCCGAAGCGAAGGCCTCGGCCGCCGTGGCGATCAGGTGCTCACGGTTGCGCTGGGCGTCGGCGCGCAACGGGGTGCGTGGAGGTGTCATGGCTTCCCGATCGGACGCAGGAAAAGCGGGGAGGTCCCCGCTTCAGTGTACTGTCGGGCAAACGGGGACCTCCCCGCTTACTGACGTCCCGACGAAAGGTCCGCCATGCCCACAGCTCTCATCACCGGAGGGACGACCGGAATCGGCCGAGCGACCGCGGAACTGCTGCACGCCCGCGGCTACCGGGTCGCCGTCACCGGCCAGAACCCCGAATCCCTGGCGCAAGCCGCCCGCGAGCTTCCCGCCGACGTCCTCGTCCTCAGGTCCGACGCCCGTGTCCTGGCCGACACCGACGCTCTCGTGGCCACGGTGTCGGACCGTTTCGGATCACTGGACCTGCTGTTCCTCAACGCCGGGATCTTCCGCCCGGCCGCGGTCACCGACGTGACCGAGGAATCGTTCGACGAGCAGGCCGGCATCAACTTCAAGGGCCAGTACTTCACCCTGCAGAAAGCCCTCCCGCTGATCAACGACGGCGGCTCGATCGTCCTCACCGTGGGCATCGGATCCCGCCGCGGGCAGCCCGGCGCCACGGTCGGGGCGGCCACCCGCGGCGCCCTGCTGGCGATGCTGCCGTCCCTCGCCCTCGAACTCGCTCCGCGCCGGATCCGGGTCAACGCGGTGAGCCCCGGCGCGACCGACACCGCGCTCTTCGACAAGCTCGGCATTCCGCCGAGCGGCCGGGACGCCATGCGCGCGAGCATCCCGTTCGGGCGGTTCGGATCCGGCCACGAGATCGCCGAGGTCGTCGCCTTCCTCGCCTCCGACGCCGCCGGCTACGTCACCGGCCAGGACGTCGTCGTCGCCGGCGGCTACGGGCTCGGCGCCTGAACCACACCCCGCACAACCACAGGAGAAACACGATGGCACTCACCCTCGACACCTACCGCCAACTGGGGCGGTCCGGCCTGCGGGTCTCCCCGCTCGCCCTCGGCGCCGCAACGTTCGGCAACGACTGGGGCTGGGGAGCGGGACAGCAAGAATCACGCAGGCTGTTCGACCTGTACGTCGACCACGGCGGAAACTTCATCGACACGGCCGTCACCTACACCAACGGCACATCGGAACGCATGCTCGGCGAGTTCGCCCGCAACCGGCGCGACAGCCTCGTCCTGGCCACCAAATACACGACCCTGCGCCGGCCCGGCGACCCCAACTCCGGCGGCGCGAGCCGCAAGAGCCTGTTCGGGGCGGTCGAAACCAGCCTCCGCCAGCTGAACACCGACTACCTCGACCTGCTCTACCTGCACGTATGGGACACCACCACCCCGGTCGAGGAGATCCTCCGCGGCCTCGACGACCTGGTCCGGCAGGGCAAGATCCTCTACGTGGCCATCTCCAACACGCCGGCCTGGCAGATCTCCCGCCTGCAGACGATCGCCGACCTGCGCGGCTGGTCGCCGCTCACCGCCCTGCAGCTGGAATACAACCTGGTCGAACGCACCGGGGAACGCGACCTGCTCCCGATGGCACGCGAACTGGGGCTGGGCACAGTCCTGTGGTCACCGCTGGCCGGCGGGGTCCTCACCGGAAAATACAGCCGCCAGGACCTGACCGCGGCCCCACCCGCGCCGGGCGAAAGCGCCCGCAAAAGCTTCAACGTGGCCCTGGGCGGCGTGACCGAACGCAACCTCGCCATCGTCGACGTCGTCAAGGAGGTCGCCGCCGAGCTGGGCCGCACCCCGGCCCAGGTGGCGCTGGCCTGGAGCCTGCAGAACCCCGACGTGACCGTCCCCATCATCGGCGCCCGAACCGCCGACCAGCTCCGCGACAACCTGGGAGCGCTCGAGACCAGCCTCACCCCGGCCCAGGTGACGCGCCTGGACGAGGTCAGCGCCATCGACCTCGGATTCCCGCACGCCATGCTGGCCGGCGACCACATCCGCGCCCAGACCCGCGGCAACCTGAAAATCGAAGCCCGCCGCTGATCGTCCGGGGGCCGGCCCGCGCCGGCCCCCCAACGATCAATTCCATGGACCATAATCACGAGCCGTGAGCACACCCGAGCAGTACGTCAGCGTCCGGTACCTCGTCGACGACGTTCAAACCGCCGTCGACTTCTACACCACCCACCTCGGCTTCCACCTCAACACCCGCGCCGGCCCCGCCTTCGCCGACGTGGTCCGCGGCTCCCTGCGGCTGCTGCTGTCCGGGCCCGCCAGCTCCGGCGCCCGGGCCACCCCGGACGACGCCACCGCCCCCGGCCGCAACCGCATCCACCTCATCGTCGACGACCTCGACACCGAGATCGACCGGCTCCGCGACGCCGGACTGGCGTTCCGCAGCGAACTGGTCTCCGGGCCCGGCGGCCGGCAGATTCTGCTCGCCGACCCCGCCGGCAACCTCATCGAACTGTTCCAGCCCGCCCCGGTCACCACCTGAACCGGTCAGCCACCGGTGCGGCGGACCACCCGCAGCAGATACTCCTTACGGTCGAGCGGATTGCGGTCGGTGCGCGGCCGGGACGGCGGCGGGCCGCCGCGGACCGGCTCGTAATGGTCGAACGCGCTCTCCAGCACACCCTCACCGCGGGTCAGTCCGGGCAGCCGCCGCTGGAACTCGTGGACACTCATCGCCGGCAGCGAACCCTCCAGCAGCGGCGGCGCCGTGTTCAACGGGATACCGCCCAGCCGGGCCAGCAACCCCAGCACCGGCGGCAGCGTATCCGTGGGCAACTCGGCCCGGAACGCGTGCACCGGCTCCAGCACCGTCGTGCGGGCCCGGCGCAGCGCCGCCATCAGCACCAGCGGGGTGAGGCTGCGGAAGTCACCGGCCGTACTGGACATGCTCTTGTCGAACACCGCGTGCGCGTGACTCTGCCGCGCCCAGTAACCCGCCTTGAGCAGGTCAGCACTTACTTACGGGACGCCTCACGACGACCCCGCTTACCCAACGGCACCTCGGCCATGTCCACAGCCTGAGCCGTCACGTTCTTGATCGGATAACCACGCTCGGCCATCCACTCCTCGGCCTTGATCTGAGCCCGCACCGCCGCCTGCGGCACCTCATCGGCCTCCGCCACCTCCTCAGCGAACCGGAAGGTGAAAAACGGCCGCGCCGGCAACTCGTACGCCAAATAGCCCTCGGCCGTGTACTGCGTATTCATGAGATCGTGCTCAGCCGCCACGGCCACCAGCGAAGCCAACTGCTCCGCACTCAAACCGTCGAAACTGCCCCGCACGGTAACCCGAACAGACCGGCCCATGACCCAACCCCTTCGCCGCAACGATGCCGTCGGCCAGTATCGGCCTCACCCCGCCCCCGCGAAACCGGATTAATCACGGCCACCCGATCTCGTCGAGAAACTCCTCCATCGCCACCACGACCCGCGCCAGCACCGCAATCGAATCCGTCAACGGCCCCGGAACGAACATCCCATGATCGGCCGCCGGCACCTCCACCACGAACGGCGACAGCCGCCGCGCCAACGCCCCATCCCAATGCTTGTCGGCCGTCCCACCCACCAGCAGAAACGGCGCCGTCGCCCGCCCCAGCGCCGCCGGCACCCACGGCACCGAAAGCACCGGCGTCAACCACACCGCCGGCAAACTCCGCTCCGCCGCCAGCCCCGCCGCGAAACTCCCCAGCGACTTACCGACCACCAACGGCTGACCACCCACCCGATCGAGCACCGGCCGCACCTCGCCACACACCCACGACTCCACCGCCGGCTCGAACAACTCCACCGGCCGCGCCGACGTCCAATCATGACGATGCACGGCCGCACCCCGCACCGCCGGCACATCCCCCGCATACTCCAGCAGCCCCGCGGCACTACCGAACCTGCTCCCCGGAATCACCACAGCATCGGCCATGCGCCGACGCTAACCGGGCTGGAACCGGAATGCGATGCCCCGCGGATCACCAACCTCGGCCAGCCCCGCCGTATCCACAAACTCACCCAGACGCGCCAGCGCCGCCCCGGCCGACACCACCCCGTGCAACTGCACCGTGATCCCCGAAAACGCCAGCCACGACTCCACCGTGAACTCCTCCGGACCCAACCCGTCCAGATCACCCGACATCGTCGCCACCACCCGGATCCGCGCACCGTCCTGCCCGGCCACCCGCACAGCCACCCGGTCGTACCGGAAATGCCCCCGGAACCGCACCGAAGCCTCCGCCGGCTCCGCAAACGACCCGCTCGACACCTCGAGCCCGGCCACCGCCCGCCAATCGGCCACCGCCAGCGGCAACCAATCCAGATCGAGAGCCAGCCGCTCACCCCCGACCGGCGCCAACGGCACCACACACGTCCACGTCAACGCCGCCGGCAACCCCACCACCGGATTGTCGAACAACAGCCCCGACCAACTGCCACCCTCACCAGCCATCAACGCGCGGGCCTCCAGCCCGCCCTTCTCGTCAGCCACGGCCGGAGTTTGCCACAACCCCCCGACGCCTTCAGCGCACCGCCACCGTCAAAAGATGACTACTCGCCCCCAGCAGACTCGGCTCCTCCTCCACCTCCCGCAACATCTCCAGCAAAAGCGAAGGCTCCTCCAGAAAACCCTCCAGCGCCGGCCCGCACATCCACAACGGACTCTCCACCGACACCAGCCGCCGCAACGACAAACCCGCCTCGGCCACCTCACCCACCGTCTCGTCCGGCCGATGAAAATACGCACTCGTGAACCACCGCGGCACATCCTCAGGATTGGCGTGCCGCCCCTCAGCCAGATCCCGCTCCACAATCGGCCGGAACGCCGGATCCCGGAAAAACCCCTTCACGAAACCATCGAACAACGACGCGAACCGGCTGATCGTCGCCGCCACCACCACACCACCCGGACGCACCACCCGAGCCGCCTCCCGCCACGCCCGCACCCGATCCACCCGCTCCTGCAAGTGATAAAGCGGGCCCAGCAGCAACACCACATCGACGCTCGCATCCCCGGCCGGCAGATCCCGCGCATCACCACGCACCGCCGCCACCCCGTCCAGCGCCCCCGCCACCGCGACATGCTCCGCCACCGGATCAACCACAGTCACCTGATAACCCGCACCAGCCAGCGGTTCCGCGTACGCCCCGGTAGCGCCACCCACATCCAGCACCACCGCCGGAGCAGCCGGCAAAGACCGCACCAGCACATCCCACGTACGCAAAAACTCCAGCCGACCGGCCCCGGCCACCAACCGGCCTTGCTCGCCGCCCCGCAGGTAATAGTCCAAAATCTCCCGTTGCACCATGCCGCCGATGCTCCACCCGCCACAAACACCCCACCAACCCATTTCCCGTACGGGGGTCAGAATGCTCGGCCAAGGAATGGAAGGCGTCGTCCACGCCCTCGATGCCCACCGTGTAACCAAAAAATGGCACCACACCACCGAGCCCGCACTACAGCGCCTGGCCCGCTTCTACGACCAACTCGACGCCCGGCAGTTCTCCTTCGCCGTCCCGCGAATCCTCGACATCACCCACGAAGACGGCCACTACGTCACCGTCGAACGCCGCCTGCCCGGAACCGCCGGCCGCGCCACCGCCGACACCATGGTCGACATCGTCGCCGAACTCGCCACCTCGGGACCCCTGCCCGCCGCCCGATCCCTGGCCGTGCCCTTCCAACCCGGCGAAGACTTCCCCGCCGCCCTCGCCCGGCACGCCGCCACCCGAGCCACCCCGGTGCTCCGAGCCGCCGTCACCAACCTCGACGCCAAGATCGAAGCCCTCCGCCGGCGCCTCCCCGAAGCCGACACCGGCCGCCGCGCCGTCATCCACGGCGACCTGGTCCCCGCCAACGTCCTGACCTCGGACACAGGCGCCACCACCGCGGTCCTCGACTGGGGCTTCCTGACCACCGAAGGCGACCCGGCCTTCGAGGCCGCCATCACCGCGGCGATCTACGACATGTACAGCCCGGCCGCCCTCGACACCGAACTCGAGCTGCTCGCCCGCATGGAACACCGGCTCGGCTACGACCACCGCACCCTGCTCGTCTATCGAGCCGCCTACTCCGTCATCACCGCCACCGCCTACGACCCGGCCGGGCAGGACGGCCACTTCGCCTGGTGCGCGGCCGCCCTCAACCGAGCCGACGTGGTCCAGGCTCTTTTGTTCTAGCCGGGGTGAGGGCGGCCCGAAGGGTCGCTCTTCCGCTATGCCCTTGATCTCTGCGTGTAAGGCATCCTAGGAAGATAGGAAGTTAACTTATGCTGTCGTGATGATCAAGGTGAGTGGTGCGGCCGCGGTCGTGGCCGTAGTGATGAGCGCTGGCTGTGGGGCGCCGGACGGGCGGACGGGCGTGCCCGCGGACTGCGACCCGGGACTGGCAGGCATAACCTGGTCGGCGCCCGCCACCGAGCCGGTCCTGACCAGGGTGCAGCTCTTTGCTCAGGACGGGCTCACCCCAGGCAGCCAGGGCGATCTCGTCCTGGACCAGCCGTTCAGTCCGGCCGTCGAGGGAGTCGACGCGCCCCCGATCTGGACGGCCACGCTGGCCGAATCGCTCAGCAAGACGCTGGGCCGCACGGCCCACGCCACCCCGCCCGGACCCCGGCCCGACGGCGGCAGCGGGTTCGGCGGACCGGCCAGCTCCCACTTCCTGATCTACGACGGCGTGCAGAGCGTCACGGCGGCCTTCGAGGTGGCCTGCTCCCCCGCCGTCCGCGGAACGTTCCGCACCTGGACCACCCGCACCGGCGGCGGCGTGAGCTGTGCCCACGACGAGAACGCCGACCTGTTCGGCCGGCTGGCCCAGGACCGGTACTGCCCCGAGCCACCCGGCTGAATGTGCCGAACACGTCAAACCGAATCGCTTGGTGCACCGCCGTCCTTCAGGCACGGTGAAGCGCATGAAGACCTTCAAGGAGGCGACCACGGTGGTCGCCGGTGACGGGGCCCTGGAGGCCGACCTCGACGCCGAGTGGGCCATCGGCGACAAGCTGCACGGCGGCTACCTGATGGCGATCCTGGGCCGCGCGGTCGCCGCCGAGGCCGAACACCCGCACCTGGTGTCGATGAGCACGACGTTCCTGCGCCCGCCCGCGGCCGGGCGCGCCACCGTGACCGTGGAACTGCTGCGGGCCGGGCGCAGCGCCGGGCAATACCGGGCCCGGCTCGACCAGGACGGCCGGCCGTGCGCCGAGGCCCTGGTCACCCAGGGGGTGCTCGACTCGTCGGCCCCGTGGTGGGGGCGGGCCAAGGCGCCCGCGCTGCCGCCCGAGGACGAGTGCATGCGCCTGCCCGCGCAGGCGCCGGGCTCGCCGTTCCCCGTGCCGCTGCTCGACCTGGTGGAGCACCGCCTCGACCCGGCGGTCCTCGGCTTCGCCGTGGGCCGGCCGTCGCGGGACGGGCAGACCGCCGGCTGGCTGCGGTTCGCCGACGGAGCCGACTGGGACCCGCTGAGCCTGCTGATCGCGACCGACCCCGCTCCCCCGATCTCGCTCACCCTCGGCCTGACCGGCTGGGCGCCGACGCTGAGCCTGACCGCGTACGTGCGAAGGTTGCCCGCCCCCGGCCCGCTGCGCTTCGTCATGCGCTCCAGCGAGATCACCTCGGGCCGCATGGACGAGACCGTCGAGGTGTGGGACACGGCCGACACGCTGGTGGCGCAGGCGACCCAGCTGGCCGCCGTACGCGTCTAGGCTTCAACTCTGTGATTACAGTTGCAGGCCCCGGGGACCGCGGGGCCGTCGTCGACTCGCTGGTGGCCGCGTTCGGAAACGATCCCGCCCTGCGGTACGTGTTCCCGGACGACGACACCTACGCCCGGTACGCCCCCGCGTTCTTCGGCCTCTGCTTCGACAAGCGCGTCCAGCACCGCACCGTGTGGACGATCCAGGACGGGGCGGCCACCGCCATCTGGGAACCGCCGGGCGCCGGGGACCCGGGTGACGCCCTCGACGGCGAGCTACCCGGCGACACCCTCAAGCGGCTCCGCGCGTACGACGAGGCCGTGCACGCCGCCCTGCCCACCGAGCCGTTCTGGTATCTGGGCGTGCTCGGCACCCACCCCGGCTACACCGGCCGGCGGTGGGCGCAGGCCGTCATGCACGCCGGGCTCGAGCGGGCCGAGGCCGACCGGCTGCCCGCCGTCCTCGAGACCAGCAACCCGGCCAACGTCGGCTTCTACCGCAAAGCCGGCTGGCAGGTCGCCAACGAACTGACCGACCCGCTCCCGATCTGGGTCATGCGGCGCTGAGCCGGCGCAGCGGTATGGGATCGATCACCCCGGCGCCGGTCGACGGAGGCCGCGGGTCCGCACCGGCGGGGGAGATCGACTAGGGTTTCCGGGCTGCACCGCAATCCGGGGGGAACATTGAAACGCATCGGTCCGGGCCTGCTCGCCCTCGTCTCCGCCGGCGCCCTGCTGGCCGGTTGCGTGCCGTCCGTGGGGATTCGTGCCGTGCCCTCCGGCGCCCCCGACGCGTCGGGGGCGCCGGAGGCGAGCCCGTCCGCTCCGGCCGGCACGCAGGCGATCGACACGTTCAAGGCGGCCCTGCGCAAGACCCACAACGCCACCTACAAGTTCAGCGTGAGCAGCGACCTGCCCGACAAGGCCCGCGTGGCCGGCACGGGCAGCTTCGACCGCGTGGGCAAGAAGCTGCAGACGAACCTGAAGTACACCGGCGGCATCAACCCGCACACGACGCAGTCGGTCGTGATCGGCAACCACCTGTATCAGAAGGAGCCCGGCGACAGCCGCTGGGTGCATCTGAACATGGCCAAGCTGAAGAAGTTCAAGTCGATGAAGGTCAGCCTGGCCGACCCGGTCGGGCTGGCCGCGTTCAGCGGCGCGCTCAAGACCGTGCGGCAGACCGGGCCGAACGCGTACGCGGGCACCTTCGACCCCAATCCGGCCGACACCGACGAGTTCCTGCCGCTCGGGGCGCCCAGCATCATCGTGTTCAGCATTCTCGGCCCGGACGCCCAGTTCAGCGCCAAGACCGACGCCAACGGCTGGGTCACGATCATCAACGCCAAGGTCACCGCGGACGAGACGGTCAAGATGACCACGAAGTTCTCCGGTCACGGTGCGGCGTCCGGCATCAAGAAGCCCTCCCGTACGGGCGAGGCCGCCGATTTCTACTACGAGTGACCGCGTCGCCGCCCTGGTGCCCGGCGGCGCCCCGCGGGTGGCGGTCGACGGCGTGGACGGCGTCGGCAAGACGACCTTCGCCCGCGAGCTGGCCCGTAGCCTTGCCGACCGCGGGCGCCCCGTCGTGCAGATCTCGGCCGACGACTTTCACCACCCCGCTTCCGTACGCCACCGGAAAGGACGCGGGTCCCCCCAAGGGTTCTGGCTCGACAGCTACGACTACCCCGCGCTGATCCGCGACGTGCTGCTCCCCTTGGGCCCCGGCGGTGATCGCCGGTATCGGCGGGCCGCGCATGACCTGCGTACGGGCAAAGCAGTGGAACCGGCCCGGGAAACCGCCCCCGCCGGCGCAGTCCTGGTCGTCGACGGCCTGTTCCTGCAGCGCGACGAGCTTCGCGCGTACTGGGAGCTCACGATTTTCCTGGACGCGCCGTTCGAGGTGACCGTGCCCCGGATGGCCGCCCGCGACGGCTCCGACCCGGACCCGGCCCACCCCAGCCAGGCCCGCTACGTCGGCGGGCAGCGGCTCTATTTCGCCGCCTGCCACCCCCAGGCGCGCGCCGACGTGCTGATCGACCACACGGACCCGCCGAATTCCAGAATTGTTCGCGCACCCTGTCCGAATCCGTAGGGCGGCGCCGTCCTGACGGTGAAGACCCACGAAGGATCGGAGCCGACCATGCCGAAGTACATCCTGATCGTCGACCATCGGCCCGGCGCCGTCGACACCCCGATGGACGAGTGGCCGCCGGACGACGTCAAGGCGCACATGGACTATTACGGGGCGCTGCGGCAGGAACTGCTCGACTCGGGCGAGCTCGTCGACCAGCACGCGCTGACCGGGCCCGAGTCCGCCCGCGAGGTCACCAGCGACGGCGGCCCGCCGGTGGTCACCGACGGCGTGTTCCCCGAGTCCAAGGAGTTCCTGGCCGGCTTCCAGATCGTCGAGGTCGCCGACGAGCAGCGCGCCTTCGCGATCGCGGCCAAGGTGTCGGCCGTGCCCGGTCCCGGCGGCGTGCCGCTGCAGCAGCCCATCGGCGTCCGCCGGCTCATGGACGCCTCCGACTTCGAGCGGCTGCACCCGGAGCTGTGAACCCGGCCGACGCGTACGGCGACCTGCTGCGCACGCTCGCGCCGCAGGTCGCCGGCATTCTGACCCGCCGGTTCGGCGACTTCGAGGCGGCCGAGGACGCCGTGCAGGAGGCGCTGCTGGCCGCGGCCACGCACTGGCCGGCCGCCGGCATCCCGGACAACCCGCGCGGCTGGCTGCTCCGAACGGCGTCCCGCAAACTGATCGACCAGCTGCGCGGCGACCAGGCCCGGCGGCGGCGCGAGATCCAGGCCGCGCTGCGGGAACCGGGCGGGGACGCGTACGACCGGGACGACACCCTCGACGTGCTGTTGCTGTGCTGCCACCCGGCCCTGGACGACGCCGCCGCGATCGCGCTGACCCTGCGCGCGGTCGGCGGCCTGACCACGGCCGAAATCGCCCGGGCGTTCCTCGTTCCCGAACCGTCCATGGGCCGCCGGATCAGCCGTGCCAAGCAGCGCATCCGCGGCGTGCCGTTCGACTCCACGGCCGCCCGCACGCCGGCCGCGCTGCGCGTGCTCTATCTGATCTTCAACGAGGGCTACGCGAGCAGCGGCGACGCCGTGCACCGGGCCGAACTGTCGGCCGAGGCCCTCCGGCTCACCCGCATGGTGTTCGCGCGCCGGCCCGCGGACGGCGAGGTGGCCGGGCTGCTGGCCCTGATGCTGCTGACCGACGCGCGGCGACCGGCCCGCACCGGGCCCACCGGGGAGCTGGTGCCGCTGGCCGAACAGGACCGGACGCGGTGGGACGCGGACCTGATCCGGGAGGGCAGGGCGATTCTCGACGCCGCGTTCCGGCTCGGCCGGGTCGGCGAATACCAGCTGCAGGCGGCGATCGCGGCCCTGCACGACCGGGCCGCCTCGGTCGCCGAGACGGACTGGCCGCAGATCTGTGCCCTGTACGGAATTCTCGAGCGCGTCACCGGCAGCCCCGTGGTCGCGCTCAACCGGGCCATCGCGGTCGCCATGGTCGACGGGCCGGCGGCCGGCCTCGCCCTGGCCGACGCGCTGCAGGCCCGCCTGCCCGGGCACCACCGCGTCGCCGCCACCCGCGCCCACCTGCTCGAACTCGCGGGCGACGACACCGCCGCGGTTACCCAGTACCGGCTGGCCGCGGCGGCAACGACCAGCGAGCCGGAGAAGCGGTACCTGACCTTGCGGGCGGCCCGCCTGCACGCCCGTACCGGAAAAGGACCTTGACCTTGACCGTGGGGCAAGGCCCAGCGTGGGTCGTGCCGGTCGCCGTGACCGGCACGAGGAGGATGTCGCTGTGGGTCTGCTGACCATCGGGGCGTTCGCGCGGGCGGCCGGGCTGACGCCCAAGGCGCTGCGGCTCTATGACGAGATGGGCCTGCTGACGCCGGCCGCCGTGGACGCCGAGTCGGGCTACCGCTATTACGACGAGGCCCAGCTGGCCCACGCCCGGCTGATCGGCCGGCTGCGGGAAATCGGGATGCCGCTCGCCGAGATCCGATCGGTCTGCGCGCTGCCACCCGCGCTCGCCGCTTCCGCGGTCACCGAATACTGGCAGCGGGTCAGCGCCGACACGGCAGCCCGGGCCCGGTTGACATCCGACCTCGTTCAGCACCTGTCCGGAAGGGACACCAGCATGAACGACTTCCGTTTCGCGGCGGCCGCCGACCCCGGCGCCGCCCGCGACAGCAACGAGGACCGGGCGTACGCCGACTCTGACCTGGTCGCCGTGGCCGACGGCATGCGAGGACCGTTCGGCGGACCGGCCGCCCAGGCCGCGATCGATGCGCTCAAGGGTCTGACCGGCACGTCCCTCGGTGAGGTCGGCGAGGCTGTGGCCGCCGCCGACCTCACGATCCGATCGTTGTCGAGCGACGACGAACCGGTGACCACGCTGACCGCCCTGGTGCGGGACGGTTCGCGGCTGACCCTCGTGCACGTCGGGGACACCCGGGCCTACCTGCTGCGCAACGGCGAGTTGTCGCTGCTCACGCAGGACCACACCTGGGTGCGTACGCAGGTCGACCAGGGGAAGATGTCGGCCTCCGACGCGGCCGGCCACGAGAAACGGGCCCTGCTCGTCCGCGCGCTGGGCTGGGGCGACGGCGTCGAGGCCGACCTGGCCCTGCGGACGGCGATGCCCGGCGACCGCTATCTGCTCTGCTCCGACGGGCTTTACACGGTGCTTTCCCGCGCCCGGCTCGGTGAGGTGCTCGGCTCGGCGGCTGAACCGCAGGAGGTCGTCGACCAGCTGATCACCGCGGCCCGGGAGGCGAGCGCCCCCGACAACCTGGCCTGCGCGGCATACTTCAGCATCGCTTAACAATGGCCGAGCAGAATTAAATAGACCTTACGCGTACGGGTTGAGACCGTGGCCGTCATGACTCTCAGTGGCCTGTACGTCCCGTTGATCACCCCGTTCGCGCCGGACGGCTCGGTCGCCCTGGCCGCGCTGGAGCAATTGGCCCATGACGTGCTGGACGGCGGCGCGACCGGGCTGGTCGCCCTGGGCACGACCGCCGAGCCGTCCGCGCTGTCCGACGCCGAGCGGTCGTCGGTGCTCGACCTGCTGTCCCGGGTCAGCCGCGACCGCTCGGCCCAGCTGATCACCGGCGGCCCGGTCACCCCGCCGGGCGCCACGGCGGCGCTCACACTGGTGCCGCCGTTCGTGCGCCCCGGCGAGGACGGGGTGGTCGCCTACCTTTCGTCGGTCGCCGCCCGGAGCCCGGTGCCGCTCGTCGTCTATCACGTTCCGTACCGGACGGCCCAGCCGCTCACGGTCGGCGCCCTGCGGCGGATCGCGGCCATCCCCGGGGTGGCCGGCATCAAGCTGGCCGTGGGCGGCATCGACGCCGACGTGATCGCGCTGATGGCCTCGCCGCCTGCCGGGTTCGCCATCCTGGGCGGGGACGACGTCGTCATCTCGCCGATGCTGGCGCTGGGCGCGCACGGCGGCGTCCTGGCGTCGGCGCACGTGGAGACCGGGGCCTACGCGGGTCTGGTCGGCTCGTGGGAGCCGGCGCTCGGTCACCGGCTGGCCCGGTTGTCGGCCGCGCTGTTCGCCGAGCCCAACCCGGCCGTGGTCAAGGCCGTGCTGCACGCCCAGGGCCGGATCCCGACCCCGGACGTACGCCTGCCCCTGCTGCCGGCCGCCAAGGAGTCCCTGGTCGCGGCGCTGGACGCGGTATCCGCCTAGATCAACCGCAGCCCAGAGGCCCGCCCTCCACCGGGGGCTTGCGGACTCTGAGCCACACGGTCGGCGTCGGCCCCGCAGTCGACGAAACCTCGTCGAGTCCCACGAACGCCCCACCAGCCCGGCGGAACAGCGGCGTGCCGTCGCCCAGCAGCACCGGCGCGATGAAGACCAGGATCTCGTCGAGCAGACCCTCCTCCAGGCACTGCGCGGCCACGTCGGCGCCCAGCACGTTCACGTAGCGGTCACCCGCCGCCTCCCGGGCCGCGGCCACCGCGGCGTGCAGGTCGGTCAGGAACGTGACGTCGGGGACCGTACGGGCGGGTGGGTTGTGGGTCAGCACGAACTCGGGCCCGGACCACAACCCGCCGAACGCGCCCTCATGGTCGGTATCGGCGTTGGGGTCGTTGCCGAAGTACGTGCGCGCCCCGGTGAGCAGCGCGCCGATCTGCTTCCACAGGCCGTCGGCCACCTCGTGCGGTCCGGTGTCGGGCAGCTTGGTCATCCAGGTCATGTCGCCGTCGGGGCCGGCGATGAAGCCGTCCAGGGACATGGTCGCGGAGTACAGGAGTTTCGCCATGGTCATGGAGACGGTATCGGCGGGGAAACCTCATCGGTCAGCTCGGGCGGCAGTCCGAACAGTGGGAACAGCGCCGGTGTGTGGAAGGCCGTGATCTCGGTTATCCGCCCGCCGGCGACACTCATCACTCCGATGCCGAAGCCCGCGTACGTGGTCCGGCCGGGCCCGCGCACGTAGGTGGCCGCGGCCAGCTGGCCGTTGGCCGCGGTCTCCACGACCCGGAACTCACCCACGTAGTCGGGTCCGGCGGCGTTCCAGCTCAGCGACAGCGCCTCGAGCACCGCCGTGCGGCCGAGGAACCATTCCGCGTACGGGGGCATGGTGGTCCGGACGTCCTCGGCGAGCAGTTCGGCCATCTCGCCGAGGTCGCCGCGTTCGACGGCGGTCATGTAGCGCCGCAGCAGCCGGCGGTCCTCGTCGCTGGGCGGGGTGGCCGGGGCCCACTCCGTGCGGCCGGGCGCCAGGTGGGTGCGCAGGGTGGCCCGGGCCCGCTGCAGCGCGCTGTTGACCGAGGCGACGGTGCTGTCCAGCAGGTCGGCCGTCGGGCGGGCGGGCCAGCCGAGCACGTCGTGCAGGATCACCGCCGCCCGTTGCCGCGGCGGCAGATGCTGGATGGCGGCGAGGAAGGCCAGTTCGAGGGTCTCCTTGGCGATGGCCGCCGACTCGGGCTCGTGTTCGCGCGGGGCCACCCACAGGTGGTCGGGGAACGGCTGCAGCCACGCGACCTCGCCCGGCGTCCGCGTCTCGTGGAAGCTCGCGGGCGGGCCGACGTGGTGGGGCAGGACCCGGCGGGCGCGGCCGTCGAGGTGGTCGAGGCAGGCGTTGGTGGCGATCCGGTAGAGCCAGGCCCGCAGCGACGAGCGGCCTTCGAAGCCGTCGCGGCCTCGCCACGCCTTGAGGAGCACCTCCTGCACGAGGTCTTCGGCCTCGTCGAAGGAGCCGAGCATGCGGTAGCAGTGCACGCGCAACTCGCCGCGGTAGCGTTCGGCCTCCTCAGCAAGGTCCACCCCGGCGACGGTACGCGAACCGGCGGGCAGGTGGACGTCCGGGCGTTTTGCTAGTACCCGCGGATGCCGAACCGGCCGGGGTCCCGGGTTCCGGGATCATGACAGCACGGTTACGTTCCAGTTTCCCGGGCGTCAAAGCGGCGCTCACCCCGGCCCGGGCCCGGCTGACCCTCGTACGGGGAAACGGGCTTGATCTTGATGCCGGGTGCGTGGCGGCGCCGGAGATCCTGGCGGCCCGGCTCGACGCCGTCATCTGCGGGAACGACGAGGTGGCGCTGGGTGTGCTGCTGGCCGCCGAGGAAGCCGGGCTGAGGATCCTGCCCGTCTTCCTGGCCCTGCAGCGGCACTTCATGCGCGGCATCGCCACCACCGGGCTCACGTGACCCGGCCGACCCCTGGAGTGATCCGATGAGACGGTTGCTCGCTCCCCTGCTCGCCCTGGCCCTCGTCGCCACCAGCGCCACCGTCGCCCGGGCGGCCGCCCCCGACCCGCTGCGCGCCTACGCCCGGGACACGTGGCGCTCGCTGACCGCCATGACCGACCCGGCTACCGGGCTCGTCGCCGACAACATCCCCGGCGACCTGTCCGCACCCGCGGCCTACACGTCGCCCACCAACATCGGCGGATACCTGTGGTCGGCCGTGGCGGCCCGCTCGCTGGGGATCATCACGCCGCGCGAGGCCGCCCAGCGCGTCGAACGGACCCTCGACACCCTGGCGACGCTCGAGCACCACGAAAAGTCGGGCATGTTCTACAACTGGTACGACCCGCACACCGGCGCGGCGCTGACCGTGCTGCCCGACGGCACCGCGGTGACGCCGTTCCTGTCCAGCGTCGACAACGGCTGGCTCGCGGCCGGCCTGCAGGTCGTCCACGGCTCGTTCCCGCGGCTGCGGGCGAAGGCGGCGAAGGTTCTGGACCGGATGAACTTCGGCTTCTCTTTCAACCCGGCCGCCACCTCGCCGATCGGGTCGCGCGGACTGATTCGGGGCGGGTTCTGGGACACTCAGCCGCCAGGCTGTTCGGTGGCGCAGGACGGCGTCTGGTTCACCTGCAACCACTACGACATCACCGTCACCGAGCCGCGGATGGCCACCTACCTGGGCATCGCGGCGGGGCAGATCCCGGCCACCGCCTACTTCGACACCATGCGCACCCTGCCCGCCACCTGCGACTACTCGTGGCAGGAGATGCAACCGCACGGTTTCACGACCACCCACCTGGGCCGGGAGGTCTACGAGGGCTCGTACCGGTATCGCGGCATCACCTTCGTGCCGTCGTGGGGCGGCGACATGTTCGAGGCGCTGATGCCCGACCTGTTCGTGCCCGAGTCCCGGTGGGGTCCGCGCAGTTGGGGACGCAACCACCCGGCGACCGTGGCCGCGCAGATCGAACACGGGCTCCACGACGCCCGGTACGGCTACTGGGGGTTCTCGCCCGCGTCGAACCCGTTCGGCGGGTACGGGGTGTACGGCGTGGACGCGATGGGGATGGACACCGACGGCTACCCGTCGGACATCGAGGGCGGCAAGTACGACGCCGGGTTCGCAGACTGCCGGGCGGCCGGGCCGCCCGCCGTCTACGGCGACGGGGTCGTCACACCGCACGCCGCCTTCCTCGCGCTGCCCTACGCGCGCGGGCCGGTGCTGGCCAACCTGGCCCGGCTCAAGAGCAGCTTCGACTCGTACGGGCCGGGAGGGTTCTACGACGCCGTGGCGGTGCGCTCGGGCACGGTCGCCCGGCGGTACCTGTCCCTCGACCAGTCCATGATCATGGGCGCCATCGGGAACGCGCTGGCCCACGACGTGCTCAAGAAGGCCTTCGTGACGCCCCGGTTCGAGCGGGCGGTGCGGCCCCTGCTCGCCCGGGAGACGTTCAACGTGCCCGCCGGGCAGAACCTGCCGCAGCTCGGGGGGCGCTCATGACGATCGAGGACCAGGCCCGATCCAGCTGGAACGAATCCGAGGCCGCCCCAACCCCGGGATCGCTTTCCTGGAATTGCGGCCCTGTAGGCGGACGCCTGGCGCTCACTCCGTCACGCCCTCACTCCGTCCAGGACAGGGTGAGCGTCAGGTTCTCCTGCCACTTCTTGCGTGCCGCGGCGGGCCCGTTGCGGAACCGTTCGACCATCGCCTCGCACTTGGCCGCGGCCGCCTGCTGCCGGCGGGCCCACGACGGCCGTACGCCGTAGCCCCCGAACAGCTCGTCCAGCGCGTCGACGTGCCGCGGGTGGTGCCGCCGCACGATCCACTCGCACCAGGCGATGTCCTCGATCCGGTCCCCCGCATGCGCCCACTCCCAGTCGAGCAGCGCCGTCACCCGGAACGTGTCCTGATCGAACAGCATGTTGTTGGGCCCGTAGTCGCCGTGCACGACCACCCAGCCCGTGCCGGCCGCCGTGTCGGCGAAGACCGTGCTCACATCGATCTGCTGCAGCCGGCGCAGCAACTCCCCGCAGCGGCGCAGCACCGGCCGGGCCAGCCCCTCGTCGATCAGATCCTGCCCGTGCATGCCGCCGAGCTGCTCGAGCCGCAGCGCGCCCTCCGGCACGCCGAGCACCCGCGGCACCGGCATCGAGCCCGGCAGCCGTTCCAGCACAGCCAGCTCGGTGCCCCGGCGCAACGCCTCGTCGATGCCGCCCTGATAGCGCTTGACGACCACGGCCCCGTCCCCGCGGGTGTCATTCGTGTAGCCGTGCCGTAGTGGTCGCATCCCGGTCCTCGCCCCTCGTGCCGCCCCGCCCGTATACGACTCCTAGCCAGGGGCCCACCCACCCGGGGGCCTCCATCCTAGGTGATCGACAACGAGGCGGACGCGTTGTCCACAGTGCAGACTAGGCCCTCGAAAGCAAGCCCGGCAGTTGTCCACAGGCCGCCGCCGTCCCTGCCACGATCGGCCCGGCTCCGGTAGCGTCGGCCGCACCCACGACCCGCCCACCGCACTGGAACCCAAGTCCCGAACCCCGCCCGGCGGTCAGCGCGCACCCGGCCCTTGACCGATCCGCTCCCCGGCAAACGCCACCCCGCCCCGCCAATAACCGAGCGCCTCGATCCACCAGGTCAAACCCGCTTCCCCGTACGGGCGGACCTGCGACGCAGCCGTCCCCGGCTCGGTGGCGCCTTCAAGTACGAGGTCGAACCCGTCCCGGGCCCCTTGACCGCGTACGAAGTCGGCCACCGCGCCGAACTCCCCGGCCGGCACGTTCCGTTCCCGCTGGCCCGCGAAGATCGGCATCGCGCCGTCGTGACGCGCCGCCCGCCGCAGGCCGGCCCGGTTCGGCCACAGCCCGCCGCACCAGATCGGGATCCGCCGCGTCCCCCACTGCTCCCACAGCTGGTGCAGCCCGGCGATGCGTTCGTCCAGAGCCTTCCCCCGTACGCGCATGTCCGCGTCCAGCCCGAAGCGGGTGAACTCCTCGTCGACCGACCCGATGATCGGCACCAGGGTCAGCCGCCCGCCCGACAGCGCGTCGAGCGCCGCGGTTTCCTGGGCCACGTCCTGGACCTGCCGCCGGGGCAGCACCACGGTCAGGATGATCTGCACCCGTTCGGTGACCGCCGCGATGGCCGACGCCGCGACCACGGAGTTGGTCACCGGCCAGGCCGGGTCGTGATAGAGCAGGTGATCCCACAGGTGCACGCCGTCCCAGCCGCTGCGTTCCGCGCCCGCCCCGAGCTCCACCAGCTTCCGGACGTCGCCGAACTCCCCGACCGTGGGCAGCCCCGCCGCGTACCTGATCGTCATGGCCGCACTCTATCGACGCCGGACGGGCTCAGTCGGTGTGGCCGCCGCCGGCCGGATGCCAGCCGCGACGGCGACCCGAGCGGACCACCACCGCGGCCACGCCGAGCAACAGCACCAGGCCGATCCCGACGGCCGCGAAGATCATCGCCAGGTTTTGGGAGCGGTCACGGCGTTCCGCCAGGGCGGCCGCAACCGGGTCGTTGAGGTCGACCGGCTCGGGCGGCGGGGCCGGGGCGGCCGCCGGGGCGAGATTGGCGGTGAGCGCCCGGTACGGGTTGAGCGCGCCGAAGCCGTAGTCGCCGGTGCGGCCCCCGCCGCCCGGCGCCGGGTCGGCCGTGGCGGCGATCCGTCTCTCCACGCCCTCGGGGGTGATGTTGGGGAAACGCTGCTTGAGCAGGGCGGCCGTCGCGGCCACGAACGGGGTGGAGAAGCTGGTGCCCTGCAGCGACGTGTGCCCGCCGGCCAGGGCCGCGACGGTCACGGGCGCGCCCATCGCGACGATGTCGACGTAGTCGCCGCGCTGCGAGAACGGCGCCCGCACCCCGGTGGGGTCGATCGCGCCGACGCCGATGACACCGTCGTAGAACGCCGGATAGGGCCGCGGATTGCCGCTCTCGGCCTTGTTGCCGGCGGCGGCCACGACGATGACTCCGCGGGCGATGGCACGCGCGACCGCCCGGCGTACGGCGTCGTTGTCGTCGGTCATCACGAGCGAGAGGTTGATCACGTCGGCGTCACCCTCGCCGGCCGCCCAGTCGATCGCCTCGGCGAACTGGGCCGGGGTGCCGCGGTCGCCGACCGCCTTGCCGTCGATCTCCTGCTGCTCGCTGATCCGCACCGGCACGATCACCGCGTCGGGGGCGAGGCCCTGGAATCCCGTGTTGCCGGCCGGGATCGCCCCGATGATGCTCGCGACCGCCGTGCCGTGACCGTTGCAGTCCTGCCGGCCGGAGTCTTCGCCGTGCAGGAAGTCGGCGCCCTGGGTGACGTGTCCGCGCAGCTGGGGATGGGTGGCGTCGACCCCGGAGTCGATCACAGCGACCCGGATGCCGGCGCCGGTGGCGAACGGGGCGAGCCGCTTGGGGTCGTACACCTGATCCTCGACCGGCACCCCGGAGGCGACCGGGCTGGGCTGGGCGATGCTCTGGCAGGCCACGGCGGCCCGGGCGGGCGCGGGCACCGTCAGCAGCGCCGCGCTGATCGCCACGACGGCCCCCCACCGGCGCCACGTCATCTCGTACCCCCGTCCCGATGATTCGCGTCGATGGTATCGGCCGGGTGCGACAGCCCCGGTTGTGCGCCCAGGGATCACACAGCTAGGTTGTGGGAACCATCTGCGGCGTCGTGAGGGAAACCGGTGTGAATCCGGTGCGGTCGCGCCACTGTGAACGGGCACCCCGGTGCTCGTGAGTCAGGACGCTCACGTGTCGCAGCCTGTCGGACGGGACGCGTCATCCCGCAAGGAGGTTCTCACCATGCCCAAGGCCACCACCGCCGGTCAGCTGAGCACGCCCGCGATTTCCTCGCGACTGCTCTGGACTGCCCTGGCCGTCATCGCCCTCATGCTGCTCGTCACCTACCTGGTCGCCTTCGACCAGGGCGCGATCTCGCGCAGCGGCATGTACCTGCACGAGCTCATGCACGACGGCCGGCACCTGCTGGGCGTTCCGTGCCACTGAGCCCGGGTCCGGCCGCGCCGACGTACGGCGCTCTGCTGCTCCGGGGCCTGCTCGCGGGTCTCATCGCCGGTCTGCTGGCCGGCCTGTTCGCGTTCACCTTCGGCGAGCCCAAGGTGGACGCGGCTATCGCCATCGAGGAAGCGGCCGCCCAGGCCGCCGCCCCGGCCGACGCTGCCGCCGAGGACGAGCCGCTGGTCTCACGCGACGGCCAGAAGGGCGGCCTGTTCCTGGCCACCGGCCTGTACGGCATCGCGCTGGGCGGCATCCTCGCGACCGGCTACATGCTGCTGCGGCGCCGCCTGCGCACGCCCAGCGACACCCGGGCCGCGTGGAGCCTGGCCGGCGCCGCGCTGCTGGGCATCGTCCTGGTCCCGTACGTCAAATATCCGCCCAACCCGCCCGCGGTGGGCGACCCGGACACGATCAACCAGCGCACCATCAGCTATCTCGCGATCGTCGTGATCGGCCTGGTCGCGGTGTGGGCGGCGATCGTGGCCAAGCGGACCCAGCCCACCGAGTGGCGGCAGGCGATCGCGGCGGTGCTCGGCTTCGCGGTGGTCGTCGTCATCGGCTACGCCCTGCTGCCGAACATCAACGAGGTGCCGCCCACGTTCCCGCCCGACCTGCTCTGGTCGTTCCGGCTGGCCTCGCTCGGCACCCAGGTCGTCCTGTGGACCGTGCTCGGCCTGGCCTTCGCGGCCCTGGTCACGGCCGGACGCCGCCCGGCCAGGCAACCGCAGCCGGTCGCCGCCGCTTAGCCGAGATCGGCCTTACATGACCGTCGCCGCCCAGCGGGCCACCACCCGCAGCACCGGGGCCCGGCCGGCCAGCACGTCCTCGAGGCCCCGCGTGTCGTAGGCGGCCCGGCTCACGCCGCTCACCGCCGCCGTCACCATGCGCGGGGCCAGCCAGAAGTACTTGGCCGCGCCGCACGTCATGATGGCCCGATGGACCGTGTCGTCGTCGACGGCGCCGTCCAGGCCCCGCCGGTACTGCCCGGCCACCTCGGCCAGCACGTCGTCCAGCAGGTCGATCGCGACCAGCCCGTCGAAGAACGTGTCCAGGGCCAGGTTCGCCGCGTCCTCCCCGATCGGCCCCGGCCCGCAGAACGCCCAGTCCAGCAGCACCGGGCCGCGCGCGGCGAAAATCAGGTTCATCGGCCAGACGTCGTGGTGGCACAGCGTCCGGGGAAGGTCGTCGGTCAGCGCGAGGATCTCGGCCCGCCGCTCCCACAACCGGCGCAGCCCGTCGCGCAGCGACGGCTCCCACGCCGACGCCACCACCGGATGATCCCAGTCCAGCCCGGCGTCGAAGGCGTTCGCCGTCGTGTAGTCACGCAACCAGTCCCGGGCCAGCCACGGCTCCACCGGCGGTCGCCCGAGCCACTGCGCATGCGCGCCACCGAGCCGATACGCCACCTCTCCCAGCTGGGCCACACCGGCGGTCGTTCCGGCCGCGCCGGTCACGTCCTCCAGCCACATCGCCACCGAACCGTCGGGGCAGTCCACCATGTCGTAGAGCTCGGGCCCCGGCAGGCCGGAAAGAGCCGTGGAGACCAGCCCCGACCCGTACGCCTCCGGCTCGCGCCGCCAATAGTTGAAGTGCCCCGGCTCGTCGCTGGCCGCCAGGTGCGCGGCGGCGCCCTCTCGCCTCGGCGTCGCGACCTTGAGGATCGCCGGGCCGCCGTCACGATGGACCCGCCATACCCCGCCCGTCACCTCGTTCGCGGTGCTGTGGACAAGTTCTTCGGCAGTCCACTCGGGACGGAGCAGGTTTTCCACAGGCTGACATTATCGGGCGCGCCTGCCCGGCATCGCCCACTACCTTGCTCGCCATGACCGCTTTCCTGCCCGGCACCGAACTGTCCCGCCTCTTTTACGCCGAGGCCGTCCGGCCACTGCTCGGCGATCTCCCGCACGCCGCGGCCCGCCTCGGCCCCGGCTCCGACGTGCTCGGCTTCGACACGGCCAGATCCACCGACCACGACTGGGGGCCGAGGCTCGAACTGTTCACCGACGCCGACGCCGCCGAGCTCAGTGCGATGCTCAGCGAGAAGCTGCCCAAGCGCTTCCGGGGGTGGTCCACCCATTTCGAACCGCCCGGCGCCCGGGTGCGCTCGATGGCCGGCACCGACGGCCCGGTCGACCACTACGTGACCATCGCTCCCTTCCCCGCCTGGTGCCGCGGCCTGCTCGGCTTCGACCCCGCCCACGGCATCACCACCGACGACTGGCTCGCCACCCCGTGGCAGCGCCTGGCCGAGATCACCGGCGGCGCCGTCTTCCACGACCCCGATCAACTGCTTTCCGCCGTACGCGGGAGCCTGCGCTGGTATCCGCCCGACCTCTGGCGCTACGTGCTGGCCTGCCAGTGGCAGCGCATCGCGGAGGAAGAGGCGTTCCCGGCCCGTGCCGCCGAAGCCGGCGACGAGCCAGGCGCCCGGGTCATCACCGCCCGGCTCTGCCGCGAGGCCGCGCGGCTGCTCCTGCTCCAGTCACGCCGCTGGCCCCTCTATTCGAAGTGGCTGATGGCAAGCCTGCCGCCCGGCCCGGCGCTGGGACCTCTGACCAGCGCGCTGCGCGCCGGCGACCCCCTCACCCGGGAGGACGCGCTGTGCACCCTGTGGGAGATCCTGGCCGAGACGCAGAACGACCTCGGTCTCGCCGCCGAACTGCCGGCCACCCGGCGCGCCTTCTTCGATCGGGACTACCAGGTGATCGGCGCCGACCGGTTCGCCGAGGCGTTGCGGGCGGCGATCACCGATCCCGAGCTGCGCGCCCGTCCGCTGACCGGCTCGATCGACCAGGTCTCGGACAGCGTCGCCGTCCTGACCCGCCCGCCTCTGTGCCGGGCAGTCCTCGGCTCCCTCCGACCATGATTCTGCTCTAGACAACATTTCTTTTCGGTGGGAGAGTGCGTCGCATGGAGGAAGTCGCCGTCATCGAAGACCCGGCCGCGGCCGAGATCTCACTCGACCCGATCCGCAACCGGCTGCTCGCCGAACTGGCCGAACCCGGCTCGGCCACCATGCTCGCCGCCAAGGTCGGCCTGCCCCGGCAGAAGGTCAACTACCACCTGCGGGCCCTCGAACAGCACGGCCTCGTCGAACTCGTCGAGGAACGCCGCAAGGGCAACGTCACCGAACGCATGATGCAAGCCACCGCCGCCTCGTACGTCATCTCACCCAACGCCATGGCCGCCGTGGCACCCGACCCCGACCGCGCCCCCGACCGCCTCTCGGCCCGCTGGCTGCTCGCCCTGTCCGCCCGGCTCGTCCGCGAGGTCGGCACCCTCATCACCGGCAGCACCCAAGCCCGGCAGCGGGTCGCCACCTTCGCCCTCGACGGCGAGATCCGCTTCGCCTCCCCCGCCGACCGCGCCGCCTTCGCCGAAGACCTGACCACTGCCGTCACCGACCTGCTCAGCCGATACCACAGCGAAACCGGACGCAAACACCGCCTCGTCGTCGCCGTCCACCCGGCCCTCGACTCCGCCTCCCCCCAGGAACGCTGACCATGGGCAAGGAATACGAGGCCGCCTTCGAAACCACCGTCCCGGCCGGCCCCGACCAGATCTGGGCCGCGATCACCACCGGCGCCGGCATCTCCTCCTGGTACCTCGGACGCACGGAAATCACCGGCTCGACCGTGCACACCGCCTTCGGCGAGACACAGTTCCCGCCGTCCGAGATCACCACCGACGACCCGCCCCGCCACTTCGCCCACCGCACCGGCGCCACCCCCGACGGCCGCTTCCAGGCCTTCGAGTTCCTCATCGAGGGCCGCGACCACTCGGCCACCGTCCTGCGCGCCGCCACCAGCGGCTTCCTGCCCGGCGACGACTGGGCCGACGAGTTCGAGGCGATGGGCCACGGCCTCGAACTGTTCCATGCCACCCTCGTCCAATACCTCAACCACTTCACCGGCCGCACCGGCACACCCGTGACCGCGTTCGGCCCGCCCATCGACGACTGGCCCGCCGCGTGGGCCGCCCTGCACGACGCCCTCGGCCTCAGCGCCTCCCCCAAGCCCGGCGACACCACCAGCGACGGCGGCGAGGTCTTCCACGTCAACCCGCACACCCTTGGATTCCGTACGCCGCAAGGCCTGTTCCGCTACCTCCGCGGCTTCGGCGGCTCGATGATCGCCGCGCACGTCGTCTTCCCGCCCGCCGACACCGGCGCCGGCCCGGCCCTCATCCTGGTCGACGGCAGCCTGTGCCACCGCGACTTCGGCCCCGCCCGCAGCCTCGCCGCCGCCCTGGCCGACACGTTCACCGTCCACCTCTACGACCGGCGCGGCCGCGGCGCCAGCGGCAACACGCAACCGTGGTCCCCGGCCCGCGAGATCGACGACCTGGCCGCCCTGCTCCAGGCGGCCGGCGGCCAGGCCCACCTGTTCGGAGCCTCCTCCGGCGCAGTCCTCGCCGCCGACGCCGCCAACCGCCTGCCCGGCTTCACCCGCCTCGCCCTCTACGAGCCACCGTTCATCGTCGACGACACCCGGCCTGCCCGCCCGGCCACGTTCACCCCCGGCATCGAAGCCATGCTCGCCCGCGGCGACGAACCCGCCGCCCTCAAGACCTTCTTCCGCGACGTCGGCGTGCCCGCCCCCGTCCTGACGATCATGAAACTCACCCCCGCCTGGAAGAAACTCAAGGGCCTGGCCCCCACCCTCCCGTACGACCTGCGCATCCTCGGCGACACCAGCCGCGGCGTGCCCCTGGACAAGTCACGCTGGTCCGCCGTGACCGCCCCCGCACTGGTCCTGGACGGCGGCAAGAGCCCCCAATACATGCGCAACGCCGCCCGGGCGCTGAGCGAGGTACTGCCCCAGGGCGAATACCGCACCCTGCCCGGCCAGACCCACATCATCAAGGCCGCCGCCCTGGCCCCCGCCGTCAAGCAGTACCTGGCCGGATGAGCCACCCTGCAGGCCACCGGTAAGTTACGGCCGTGACGACACCGGCCTCCCTGTGGTCCTTCACCCTCGTCGTGGGCCTGCTCACGCTCACCCCCGGCCTCGACACCGCCCTGATCCTGCGCACGGCCACCCTCCAGTCGGCCCGCAGCGCCTGGGGCGTGGTCCTCGGCATCCAGACCGGCACCCTCGCCTGGGGCGTGCTCGCCTCGGCCGGAATCAGCGCGCTGCTCCTCGCCTCCCACATCGCCTACGAGCTGGTCCGCTGGGCCGGCGTCGCCTACCTGCTATGGATGGGCGCCCGCATGCTCCTCGCCACCTGGCGCCGCGACCCCGCCACCCCCACGGCCGAGCCCACCACCGACGACCGCACCGGCTTCCTCCCCGGCTGGCGCCGCGGCCTGCTCACCAACCTGCTGAACCCCAAGATGGGCGCCTTCTACGTAGCCCTGCTCCCCCAGTTCATCCCCGCAGGCGCCGGCCCACTGCTCTACGGCATCCTGCTCGCCGGCGTCCACGTGCTGCTCGGCCTGGCCTGGTCCACAGTCCTCGTCACCGCCGCCCGCCGCCTGCGCGACCTGCTCCGCCGCCCCCGCGCCCGCCGCCTGCTCGACCGCATCACGGGCCTGGTCATCGTCGGCTTCGGAGTCCGCTTGGCCACCGAAACCCGCTGACCCGCTCATCACCACCGCGCTGACCCCGCTCAGTGCTACCGCAATGGCCGCCTGTCTCCACCCGCGCTGACTCCGCTCATTGCCACCGCGCTGACCGCTTGTTTCCCCGCGCTGATCCCGCTTGTCGCCACCGCGCGGACCACTCGCGCGACCGACATGCGGACCCGGCCCGTAGCGGCCGCCCGCCCCCTTCCACCGCTCGGCCCCGCACCTTGCCGCACTTCAACGGCCGAGCTTCGTTTCGTGGGCGCGCCCCCGGCAAGGCGCGTGCCTTCGCCGGAGGGGTTGACGGGCGCATCCGGCGAACCCTCGCGCCGCGTCCGGGCTCAACCGGCCCGCGGGATTGCCAACCACCCGGCCACGTGCCCGGTCCAAGGCTGACGTCGTGCGAAGGCGAGGGCAAAAACTGATCGCTGTTGATTCCTTTTTGATTTTCGGATTTCGACCACGGTGGGACGGCGCACGTCCGCTAGAGCATCCTAGGATGTTTCCTGCCCGGCCGGTGACCCTGCCCGGCCGGTGACCCTGCCCGGCCGGTGACCCTGCCCGGCCGGTGACCCTGCCCGGCCGGTGACCCTGCCCGGCCGGTGGGTCGACGGGGACGCGGCGTCGCCTGCCGTCCTTGCCCGGCCGAAACACTGCCGGACCGAACACTGCGCAGCGTGACACGAACAGGGATCACCGGGTGGGGATCGTCGGTCCGAACGGTGCGGGCAAGCGGTCGGGGCCACAGAGCGGTTGCAGGAGCGGGCCGGCGGCGGCCATTGAGTCCAGGCGCTTCGCCGTCTGGGCTGCACGAGCGGGCAGCCATGAGCCCAGCCAGTCCGCCGGTGTGGTTACCGGTCGACGGCGGAGCCAAGAGCCGGCCAACAACGGCAGACCAGGGCGAACAGACCAGACCTCGTGTCGTGGCGGGGAAAAGCCGCAACGCACGCCTAGGGTTCGGAGCGATGAACGAGAACGACGTCACGACCGAGACCCGGCCCTGCGCGCACTGTGGACGCCCGGTGCCGCAACGCAACTCCGCCGGGCGGCCCTTCCGGTACTGCCGGGACAACGACGGGGAATGTCAGCGGGCCTCGCGCAACGTTCGCATGCGGCATCGGTCCTCGCCGGGGCTGGCCGGGCAGGTGGCCCGCACCTGGGAGGTGGTGGACCGGCTCGATCAGCTGGTCGGGGCGCTGAGCGAGGCCCTGCACTCGGAGCTTTCGCCCACCGGGGTGGAGCGGCAGGTGGCCGAGATCCGGGCCGAGACGTCGGGGCAGATCGCGGCCGCGCACACCGAGCGTGATGACGCTCGTCGTGACGCGGAGCGTTCGGCGTCGGAGACGGCCACGGCGCAGCAGCTTGCCGCGGCCGCCGAGGCGGAGCGGGACGAGGCCGTGCACCGGGCCGAGGAGTCGGCGCGCGCGGCCCAGAACGCGGCCGCCCGGGCCGAGGAGGCGCAGACCGCCCGCGAGGAGGCGCAGCGGGAGGCGACGGCCGCGGCGGCGCTGCGGGAACGGGCGGAGGCGGACCGGGACGCGGCCCGCGACGAGCTGGCCAGGGCCCGGACCGAGATCACCGACGTACGGCGGGATCGTGAGGCGACCGAGCGGGAGCTGGCGTCGGCCCTGCGGGAAGCGGAGACGATCGCCGCCCGCGGTGAGGAGCTGCGCCGGGAACGCGACGCCGCCCAGCAGGAGGCACGCAAGAGCCGGGAAGACGCGCAGAAGCACCGGGCCGAAGCCGAGCAGGCCCGGTCGGAGCGCGAGGACGTCGAGAAGACCCTCCAGGGTGTACGCCGTGACACCGCGGCCGAGATCGACCGGATCAGCCGCTCGCTCGACCAGGCGGTGTCCGAACGGGACGGGCTGCTGCGCACGCGCGAGGAGCTGGAACGCGCCGTCCGCGATCGGGCCGACCTGGAACGCCGGTTGGCCGCCGCGCAGGCCGAGGCCGACGCCGCCCACGCCCGCGCCGCGCAGTTGTCGTCGCAGGTCAGCGACCTCGCCTCGGCCCTGGCCAGCCTGGGCACCCCCCGCCCTCCGGCCCAGCCCGGCCCGGCGGGCAGCCGCGCCGGCAACGAAGCCCCGCAGCGGGAGGGCGAAGTCCGGACCTGAGCGGGATTCACCCTGTCGGGCGACCGTCCACATCAACCCCTGGTGGGATTCCGCCGCGCCCGCAGCCCGGTACATTGCTCGGCATCCTGGCAGCGGAGTTCTGGAGGTGCGGGCGTGCTGGTGCCACGAGGCGGGCGGTTCACGGTGCTCGTCGCGCTCGTCGCGACAGTGGCCGCCGGGTGCACGGCCGACCGGCCCGCCGAGCCGTCGCCCACGCCGGCCGCGGCGGTTGCGCACGCGACCGCTCCCCCGCCGCCGGCCGACGCCGTGCGCGCCTTTCCGCTCGATCGGTTCATGTTGAAGCCGGCCGAGGCCAACGATCTCGACGTGGTCTCCGACCGGCTCACCGCGGCCTGCATGCGGCGCTTCGGGCAGCCGTGGCCGGGCAACTCCGGCAACGAGTTCGACCTGCTGCGCGACCGGGTCAACCGGTTCGGCCTGGCCGACGAGGGCCTCGCGTCGAGCTTCGGCTACGACTGGGACGCCGAGATCCCGGCCGACCCGCAGCAGCGCCGCTATCTCGAGGGGAGCGCCCCGGCCGTCCGCGGGCTTCCGCCGGGCGGCTGCTCCGGCGAGTCGGCCCGCAGCCTGGGCTGGGCGCCCGCCGAGTTCACCTGGCTCGAGCGGCTCAACGAACAGACCCTCCAGCAGGCGTACGCCGACCCGCGCGCGACCGCCGTCACGGCCGGCTGGAGCGCCTGCATGGCCAAGGCCGGTTTCCCGTACGCCCGACCGGCCGACGCCGCGTCCGATGCCCGCTGGAACGGCTCTGGAGCGCCGTCAGCGGACGAGAAGCGTGTCGCCCTGGCCGACGTACGGTGCAAGCAGCAGGTCGCCTTCTCCGGCCAGCTGAGCGCAGTGCTCGCCGAGAAGCAGGCCCAGGCCGTCGCGGCCAACCGGGCCCGGCTCGACGGGTTCCGCCGCATGGCCGTCCGCGCGGTGTCCCGGGCCGACGCGTTGCGCGGCGATCACCAGTCAGCTCCGGCAGACAGCCAGGAGACGCCCCTGCCGCCCGGCAACTGGCGGACGGAAGGCAAGCCGGCCTGATCGAGCAGCAGGGGCGAAGACCGACACCCGGCGGCGGAGCGGGGCGGGGCAAAGAGCGGCGACGGGCGGTGGCGAAGAGCGGCAGCGGGCGGTGGCGGGCGGTGGCGAAGAGCGGCACCCGGCGGCGGAGACCACGGACCGGCATCGGACGGCGGAGGGAGAAACCGGCTTGATCCAAGGGGATAGATTGGTGGCGTGTGGGCATAGAAAGCTCAGGTTCGGCGCCCGGCGGACGAACAATGCTCGACGAGAAGCCGAACAGGGTGGCGAAATGTGGGATTACTCGACCGAGTGACCCAGATCGCACCACGTGAAGAACTCGCAAAGGCCGTAAAGTGGACCAAGGTCCACTTCGGTAGGGGTTCACGGTGCCGGGTAAGGGCCGCGGGCGGTTACGCTCGTAGCGTTAACACTGCCGTCACAACGGCAGGACAGAGTCTCGGCGACCGTAGGAATCCGACGGCCGCCCCTTTCGTTACATCAACGAGAGCAGCACCACGAGCGAGGGGAAGCCACCATGGGCGAACGCATGCTGCGCGGCAGCCGTCTTGGCGCAGTCAGCTACGAGTCCGACCGCAACACCGAGCTGGCGCCCCGGCAGACCCGAGAGTACCTGTGCGTGAAGGGTCACCAGTTCGAGGTGCCGTTTGCCGTCGACGCCGAGGTGCCCACCACCTGGGAGTGCAAGTTCGACGGCAGCGTCGCCCGTCTGGTCGACGGTAATGAGCCGGAGCAGAAGAAGGCCAAGCCGCCGCGTACCCACTGGGACATGCTCCTCGAGCGGCGATCGATCTCGGAGCTGGAGGACATCCTCAACGAGCGGCTCCAGGAGGTCCGGACCCGCCGGGGCCGCTGACCCAGGTCGAAACAGCAACACGAAAGGCCGTCCCCGATCCCCGGGGGCGGCCTTTCGTCGTCTGATGCCGGCGGGCTAGCGGAGAACCTCGCCCTCCACCACTTCGCCTTCGATGGCGGCCGCGGGGGTGCGCTGCGCGGGCCGGCGGGGCTCCTCGTCGATCACGACGACCGGGTCGCCGGTGTCGACGCGCACGTGCCGGGCCCCGAACAGGTCACCGGCCATCGCCCCGCCCACGCGGCGCTCGGTGTAGCGCTCCATCTGCCGGCGGGCGAGCTGACGGCCCGGGGGCAGCACCAGCAGCAGACCGGCCACGGCGCTGACGAACCCGGGAACGGCCAGCAGCAGCGCGCCGAGCAGGCCGACCAGCGAGTTGGACACCTGCGGGCCGGGTGGGCGGCCCTCGGCCGCGGCGGCCTGAAAGCGGCGCCAGCCCTTGATGCCCTCACGGCGCAGCAGCGCCATGCCGGCGATCGAGGCGGCGGCGCCCAGCAGCACCGTCCAGCCGAACCCGATGGCGTGGGCCAGCGAGATGAACACGACGATCTCGACGACCGCCAGCAATGACAGCCCCAGTGGCAGCAGGGCAAGGCCTCGACGACGCATGCGGTCCCTCCGTGTCAATCGACCTCAAGCATGACACGCCCTGTCCTGGTCACGGCCAGGTCGAACCCTCGGCCGCCCGCTTGCCGAAGCGTTTGCGGACCGCGTCACGACGGGCCTGCACCCCCCACAACGTGACCCTGAGCAGCTGTTCCTTGAAAATGTTGCCGCTCATCTTGCTGACGCCGTGTTCGCGCTCGGTGAACGTGATCGGCACCTCGGCGATCCGGAAGCCCGCCTGGTAGGCCCGCCAGGCCAGCTCGACCTGGAACGAGTAGCCGGTCGAGGCCACCGTCTCGAAGTTGATGTCGTCGAGGACCTGCATCCGGTACGCCCGGTAGCCGCCGGTCGCGTCGCGGAAGGGCATGCGCAGCGCCATCCGGATGTAGATGTTGCCGCCGCGGGAGAGCAGCAGCCGGTGCACCGGCCAGTTGTGCACGCTGCCGCCGGGGATGTAGCGGGTGCCGAGCACGGCGTCGGTGTCGCCGAGGGCGTCGAGCAGCTTGGGCAGTTCCTCGGGGGCGTGCGAGCCGTCGGCGTCCATCTCGACGACCGCGTCGTATCCCTTGTTCTTGGCCCAGGCGAAGCCGGCCTTGTACGCCGCCCCGAGCCCTTCCTTGCCCGCGCGGTGCAGGACGAAGACGTGGTCGTCGGCCTCGGACAGCTCGTCGGCGATCCGGCCGGTGCCGTCGGGCGAGTTGTCGTCGGCGACCAGGATGTCCACCGCGGGAACCGCGCGGCGGACCCGCTCGGTGATCAGGCGGATGTTGTCCGCCTCGTTGTAGGTCGGGATCACCACCAGGACCCGTCCCACCCCCGGGTAGCCTTCCGCCTCGCTCACCGTGCCTCCGAAATCCCGTCGTCGCCGGCCGCAGGGCCGACCTGTGTCGTGACGCGCCGGCGGCGACGCAGTGGTAGCGCACCGGCCAGGGCGAGGACCGCCAGAGCGACCATCGCCACCTCGGGCCAATGGCCCAAACGAGTCGCCAGCGTAGTCGTTCCCCCGAGGCGCATGTCACGCACCATCACCGCACCGACGTTGAAGCCGCTCTCGTCGTGAATCTGACCGGCTGTGCCGACGAACCCGGACACCCCGACGGTGGACGCCATCAGGGCTTCCCGGCCGTGCTCGACCGCGCGCAGCCGCACCATGGCGAGCTGCTGGCGGGCCTCGGCCTCGTTGAAGGTCGCGTTGTTGGTCTGCACCGCGAACACCTGCGCCCCGGCAGTCACAGTGTCGCGGACGATGTCGTCGTAAGCCACCTCGAAGCAGATGACGTCGCCGACGGTCACCGCGCCGGTGCGCACGATGCCCGTACGGTCGCCGGCGAGCATGTTGCGGACGAGGTCGACCCGGTCGGTCACCATCCGGGCGACCGAGCGCAGCGGCACGTACTCGGCGAACGGCACCGGGTGCTGCTTGACGTAGATCTGCTCGCGGTCCGGACCGGAGACCGGGTTCCACAGAATGCCGGCGTTCTTGATGTCGCCCGGCTTGTCGGTGCGCAGCACGGTGCCGACCAGGATCGGCGCCTTGACCACGTCGGCCGCCCGCGAGATGACCGACGCGGCGTCGGAGTTGCGCAGCGGGTCGATGTCGCTGGAGTTCTCGGGCCAGATCACGATGTCGGGCTGTTTCTGCCGGCCCGCGGCGACCTCGCCCGCGAGCTTCTCGGTGGCCGTGGCGTGGTTGTCGAGCACGGCGCGGCGCTGAGCGTTGAAGTCGAGGCCCAGGCGCGGCACGTTGCCCTGCACGATGGCCACGGTCGCGGTCTCGCCGCCCGGCTGATAGATCGGCACCAGCAGCGGGCCGGCGACCAGCGCGGCGATAGCCACCGCGAAGCCGATCACCGCGATCGGGCGCCGGGACCGCCAGTCGCGCCAGGCCAGCGCGACCAGGGCACCCCCGGCGGCGGCGACAGCGAAGGTGACCAGGGGCGCGCCCCCGTACGCGGCCAGGCGCAGCGCGGGCCCGTCGTCCTGGCTGAAGGCGAGCCGCCCCCACGGGAAGCCGCCGAACGGGGCCCGGTCGCGGGCCGCCTCGTGGGCCACCCACAGCAGCCCGGCCAGCAGCGGCCACAGCGCCCGCCACCGGTCGGTCAGCGGCGACACCCAGGCACTGGCCAGCCCCAGCAGCCCCATGTAGACCGCCTGGGCCAGCGACAGCAGGATCCAGGGCAGCCACCCGGCGCCGATCGTCGTCCACCACAGCAGCGGCACATAAAGCACCAGGCCGGCAAGGAAACCGAGCCCGAACGCCCGGCGCAGCCGCCGCCGGTGGGTGGCCGCGGCCAGCAGCGCCACGCCCACCGGGGAGAGCCACCACAGCCCGTAGGGAGGCAGGGCGAGAAGCAGCGCCACGCCCGCGAGCAGGGCCATCGGCAGGGCGGCCGCACGGCTCAGCGGACGCGGCCCCGAGTCGGCCGTGACCTGCGGTGCGGCGGGGGGCTGCAACGTCATTTCCACCCGCGAGAGGCTACCTGGCGGCCGGCCGCCACAAACGGACAGTGCGGGCGGACGCCCGCATCGAAACCAGAACGATTCTCAGGGTAGAACAGGGAAGAGGCGCGGCCCGCACAGGCCGCGCCTCTTCCAGTGCTTCCACGTCTCCCGGGCACGGCCGGTGGGCCGTACGGATGTCGCGATCGCCTTCGGACCGGCGTGCTCCGCGCCGGCTGCGCGGGTCACGCCGTTGTCTACTGGCGCCGTTCGATCCTCGAGCCCACCGCGGGCGCGACCGGTCCGCGCCGCCCCGCCGACCCCCACCCCCTGGACCTGGCTGAACGCGCGACCCCTGCGAGGACTGCGGGCCAGTGGGCGGAGGAACGAAGCGAACAGCGTCGCTCGCCGTGCTCAGGATTGGACGACGGTACGTCCGTCCCCCGCCGTCCTGTCAACCACCACCCACGCTTCCGGGCGTGTCGCGTTGTTCGGCGTGTCATGCCGTGTACCCGTTCGGGCTACAGGCTGTTCACCAGCGCCGCCGCGGCCTGACGATGATCAATGGACAACAGCCCGGCCGCGGCCAGCACGTAGCGCGAGTCGATCACCGTCCGGGCCCGGGACGGGGCCGCCCAGCCCCCGGCATGATCGGACAGGACCGCGTCCAGCACATACGCCCCGCCGCCGTGCCGCAGCACCCCGCCCGAGCCGACCACGAGCCGGACGTCGCGGAGGTCGCGCCCGCCCGTGCGGGGCTGACCAGGAGCGGACGCGTGACCGCGGGCATGCCGACGCAGCGCCACCGTGGCGGCGGCCGCGGCTAACTGAACGTCACCCGGAGGCTGTCCGGACTCCGGTAGTGCCAACTTCTCGGCGGCCGCGGCCGCGCGGGTCCCCTCGGCCCCGACGGCGACACCGAGATCACCCTCGACCGTCCGCGACCGCCACAGCGTGCCCGCCACGTCGCGCCGCGGCCCCGACTCGGCTTCGGCGTCGGGCACCAGCGCCGAGTAGACGTCGGTGGTGGCCCCGCCGACGTCGACGACCAGCACGCCGGAGCCCGTCAGGTCGGCCAGCAGCTCCACCCCGGCCAGAACGGCGTCCGGGGTGGCCGCGCGCACGAGCGAGGCGAACCGCGGGCCCCGCGAGAGTCGCTTGCCGCCGATCACGTGCCGCAGGAAGACCGAGCGGATCGCGGCCCGCGCCGGCGCCGGGTCGAGCACACCGATGCGCGGCAGCACGTTGCCCGTCACGGTCACCGGCACTCGGCGTTCGGTCAGCCGGGCCGCGGCCTCGTCGCGGACGTCGGCGTTGCCCGCCACCACGACCGGCACCCGCAGGCGCGAGGTGGCCAGCCGGCCGGCGTTGTGCAGCAGCACCTCGCCGTCGCCGCCGTCGGTGCCGCCCACGAGCAGGATCACATCCGGCCGCGACCCGCGCAGCGCCGTGACGCCGCGGCCGTCCAGGGGCCCGGCCGCCACGTGCACCACCCGGGCGCCCGCCGACAGACCGACCCGGTGCCCGGCCTCGGCCGTGACCAGCGATTCGTAGCCGACCACGGCCAGCCGCAGCCCACCGCCGGCCGACGAGCACACATACAGCTCGCCGCCACCGCCGACGGCCTCGACCGCCTGATCAAGACCGGTCAGCACGTCGCTGTCCGACGTCGTCGGTACCTCGGCCCGGCGCACCAGCACCCCGGCGTCGAGGTCGATCAGGGCGGCCTTCGTGTACGTCGACCCGACATCCACGCACACCGCGGTGCTCACGGCCGGGCCCGCCGTCGGCTGCTCATGCCGGCGGCGGTACGACAACCGTGCCCGTGGCGGTCACGGCGACGATCGGCTCCTCGAGAACGGCCGCGGCCGACCCTCCGGTGCCCCGGCACACCACCCGTGACTCGAACGCGATCGTCCGCGACCGGGTGCCCATCCGCACCACGGTGGCCACGATCTCGAGCACGTCCCCGGCCTGCACCGGCGCCTTGAACTGCACGTCGTCGTACGAGGCGAACAGCCCCTCGTCACCGTCGAGCCGGATGCACACCTCGGTGGCGACGTCGCCGAACAGGCCGAGCGAATACGCCCCGTCGACCAGGTTGCCCGCGTAGTGCGCGTGCGAATACGGGACATAGCGGCGATGGGTCACGGTGATCACGAGCGGCTCCCGACGAGGGCGTGGACGAGGTACGAGGCGACTTCGCGCGGCGTGGTCCCGCGCGTGAAGATCCGGTCGACGCCGAGCTCGGCGGTCATCAGCTCGTCGAAGCGCGGGCCGCCGACGATCAGAAGCGGACGTTTCCCGGCCGGCAGGGCCTCCCGGAAGGCGGCCGACATGGCCCGGGTGTTCTGCAGATGCGCGTCCCGCTGGGTGACGACCTGCGAGACGAGCACGGCGTCGGCCTTGCGCTCGCGGGCGGTCTCGACCAGATCCGGCACCGACACCTGGGCGCCCATGTTCGTCACCGACAGCTCGCTGTAGTACTCCAGGCCCTTCTCCCCCGCGATGCCCTTGAGGTTCAGGATCGCGTCGATGCCGACCGTGTGCGCGTCGGTGCCGATGCAGGCGCCGACCACGTTGAGCCGCCGCCGCAGCCCCCGCTTGATGGCCGCGTTGACCTCCTTGGCGCTCAGCAGCGGAAAGTCACGCTCGACGATCTGCACCTTGTCGGTGTCGACGAGATGGCTGACCTTGCCGTAGACGACGAAGAAGGTGAACCCGTCCCCCATCGGCTTGGCGTGCACGAGCAGGGCCGGATCCATGCCCATCTTGTTGGCCAGCTGGATCGCGGCGCCCTCGGCCCGCTTGTCGTGCGGCACGGGCAGGGTGAACGACAGCTGGACCATGCCGTCGCCGGTGGTGTCCCCGTACGGGCGAACGATGCTCACTGTTCCAGAGCCTCCGTGACCGGGTTGTAGTAGTCCGCTTCGTGCCGGGCGACGCCGTCGAGGCCCTTGCCCCGGTCGGCCGGGCGCTTCATGATCCCGAACGTGCCGTCGGCGATGGCGTCCAGCAGCGAGTCACCGACGATCTTCTCGAGCAGGTCGACGGCCTCGCCCAGCACCGCGTGGGCGCGCTGCTGGATGAAGCCGCCCGCCGCCGGGACGAAATCCTCGTGCAGCTTGCCGGCGCCGGTCAGCACGTAGCGCACGTTCTGCAGGGCGATGTCGCGGTCGGACAGCCACGGGGTGACCACGGCCTCGGTCATCATGCCCACGAGCAGGATGCCCTGCCCGGTAAGCGCGCCGGCCAGGTTGAAGAACCCGTCGAGCAGGTTGCCGCGGAACACGTCGCCGGTCATGTGCTTGGTCGGCGGCATCCACTTCAGCGGCGCCTCCGGGAACAGCTCGCGGGCCAGCAGCGCGTGCGCCAGCTCGAGCCGGAACGACTCCGGCAGCTCCGGATTGATCTCGAAGGCGTGCCCGAGGCCGAGCTGCCAGTCCTCGAGCCCCGCCTCGTGCGCGAAGAACTCGTTGAGCAGCTGCGACACCGTCACCGTATGGGCCGCCTCGACCGCGTCGGCCGTCGTCAGATAGTTGTCCTCGCCGGTGTTGATGATGATGCCCGCCCGCGCGTGCACCTGCCGGGAGAACCGCTGGTCGACAAACGTCCGGATCGGATTGATGTCGCGGAACAGGATGCCGTACATGGAGTCGTTGAGCATCATGTCCAGCCGCTCCATGCCGGCCAGGGCGGCGATCTCGGGCATGCACAGCCCCGACGCGTAGTTGGTCAGCCGCACGTACCGGCCGAGCTCCTTGGACGTCTCGTCCAGGGCCGCCCGCATCAGCCGGAAGTTCTCCTGGGTGGCGTACGTGCCGGCGAAACCCTCCCGGGTGGCCCCCTCGGGCACATAGTCGAGCAGCGACTGACCGGTCGAGCGGATCACCGCGATCACGTCGGCGCCGGCCCGCGCGGCCGCCTGCGCCTGCGGGATGTCCTCGTAGATGTCGCCGGTGGCCACGATCAGATAGATCCACGGCCGCTGCGCCGGATCGCCGTACCGCTTGATCATCCGGTCCCGTTCGGCCCGCCGCCGGTCCACGATCCGCAGACCGGCGCCGGTCGCCTTCTTGGCCGCCCGCCGGGCCGCGGCCGCCTCGCCCCGCACCGGGACCTCGAAGCGGACCGCGCCCGCGGCGGCCTTCTGCGCCAGGACGGTGATGTCGTCGACCCCGGCGCTGCGCATCGCGTGGAACACCGGAACGGCGACGCCGTGCCCCAGCCCGGTGTCGGCCCGCACGGCGTCGACCAGCCGGTTCACCCAGGGAATGCCGTCGGGGTCGGCCCCGTGCACCCCGGCCAGCCGCAGCACCGCCCGCTCCACCGACACGGTGGTGTGCGAACGGGCCAGATCGACCACCGGCTGCCCCGCCTTGGCCGCGAGCCGGCGCGCCGTGCGCACCACCCGCGGGTCCAGATCAAGCTTCCCCGCCACCCCTGCTCCTCTTCACGCCTCGTAGATCGTTTCGCCGTCCCGGACCGTCCGGCGGCACACCGGCCGGGCCGGCACCACCCCGTCGACGCCGGGCAGCAGATCGGGCAGACCATCCCGTACGCCACCCAGGGTGTCCCACACCGCGAACGACGCCGACTGACCCGGGGCCAGCACGCCCGCGTCGTCGACCAGGGCGGCCTTCCACCCGCCGCGCGTCGAGGCGGCGAACGCCGCCCGCACGCTCATCCGGTAGACCGGGTTGCGCGGGGCCGCGGCCGCCACCACGACCGCCCACGGGTCCAGCGCCGTCACCGGCGAGTCCGACCCGAACGCCAAAGCCACCCCGGTGGCGTGCATGGCGCCGATCGGGTTCGTCGCCATCGCCCGCTCGACGCCCAGTCGCTGCGCGTACATCCGCTCGGGCCCGCCCCACAACGCGTCGAAGACCGGCTGCACCGAGGCGATCACCCCGAACTCGACCATCCGCGCGATCATCGCCTTGTCGATCAGCTCGACGTGCTCGATCCGGTGCCGGCCCTGCCGCACGGCGTCCACCCCGACCGACTTGGCGGCCAGCGCGAACCCTTCCAGAACGGTCGCGATGGCGGCGTCGCCGATCGCGTGGAAACCGCCCTGCACGCCGACCGTGACGCAGTCGAGCAGGTGCTCGGCGGCCTGCTCGGCGGTCACGAACGCCTGCCCGCAGCCGCCGTGCCCGTCCCGGAACGGCTCCCGGACGCTGGCCGTGCGGGAACCGAGCGCGCCGTCGGCGTACAGGTCGCCCGCCGCCCCCACCGCGCCCAGCTCCTTGGCCTTCAGCGCGCCACCCAGCTCACCCCAGTAACCGAACACCCGGGGCAGCCCCTGCCCGCTCAGCCGCAGCACCGAGGTCAGATCGGCCTCGCTGGACGTGCCGGGACCGCCGCACTCGTGCACGGCGGCGATGCCCAGCGACGCGGCCCGGGCCAGCGCGGCCCGCTGCGCCGCGGTGCGCTGCTCCGGGCTCAGATCGTTGAGGGCCAGGGCCCGTACGGCGTGGTGGTCCTCCTCCTTGACCAGGCTCTCGCCGGCGGGCAGACCGGCCGCGGCGAGCAGAGCCGGCGACGCCAGAGCCGAGTGCACCGACGCCTGCGACAGATAGACCCGGCGGCCCCCGGCGGCCCGGTCCAGCTCGGCCGCACTCGGCAACTCCTGGTCGGCCCAGGTCGACTCGTCCCAGCCGTGGCCGTGCACGACACTGCCCGCCGGCCGGGTCGCGGCGAAGGCGGCCACGGCGTCGAGAAGCTCGCCGCGGGACCGGACGGCGGCCAGGTCGAGACCGTCGATGGCCAGGCCGGTGTCGGTGGCGTGCAGGTGCGCGTCGACGAACGCCGGGGTGACCAGAGCGTTGTCGAGGCCGACGGTCCGGTCGGCGGCGGGGGCGTCGGCGGAGTCGCCGAGCCAGACGATCCGGCCGTCGCGGACCAGCATGGCGGTGGCCCGCGGGTCGGCGGCGGAATAGAAGCGGCCGTGGGTGTAGAGGACCTCAGTCATGCGCGTCAGTGTCTCGCGATCCGCGCCTCGAAGAGCGACCGGACCGCCGGGACACGACGCAGAAGGCCGACCGCGAACTCGGCGTGCCCGGGCACGTACCCGTTGCCGATCAGCATCGTGACGTCGGCGGCCAGACCCTCGGCGCCCAGCGCGGCGGCCGGGAAACTCGTGGCCATCGAGAAGAAGATCACTGTGCCGCCGGGGGCGGTGGCCAGGATCGCGCCGTGCTCACAACCGGGCACGTCGACGCAGACGACCGTGATCGTGGCCGGGTCGCCGACCGCCCGGGCCACCTCGACCGGGTTGCGGGCATCGGCCACGGCCACCTCGTCGGCCACCCCGGCCGCGACCAGAGCGGCCCGCTCGGCCTCGTCCCGGACGATGCCGATGGTGCGGGCGCCGGCCAGCCGCGCCGCGACCAGGGCCAGCGAGCCACTCTTGCCCGCGCCACCCAGAACGGCCACCCGGGCGTCCCGGTATTGACGGACGACCCGGTCGGTGAGCGCCGGGGCGCCGCAGACGTCGTAGACCGCGAGCGCCAGCTCGGGCGCCAGATCGTCCGGAAGGACCCCGACGATCGAGCGGCCGAACAGGATCGCCGTGCCCTCGGCCGGGACCTGCTCGCTGCGGCCGTCCCAGTTCCGCAGGCCGTCGGTGATCCGCAACGGGGTCAGCGTGAGCGAGACCAGCGTGGCCACCCGGTCGCCCTTCTTCACCCCGAGCGGCGATCGGGGACCGGCCTCGTCGACGACGCCGATCAGCATGCCGCCGGAACCGGTGACCGGATTGTGCATCTTGCCGCGCGTCCCCACGATCTCGAGGACCTCGGCCCGGATCGCGGCGCCGTCACCGCCGTGCTTCCCGGCCAGCTGGCGATAGCTCGCGGCGTCCAGATTCAGGCGCTCCACCCGTACGCGAACCTCGTCGTCCTTGATCTCGGGGCTCGCGTCCAGACGCCAGGCCGCCTGGGGCAGCACCCCGGCGGGCTCCAGCACCCGGTCAAGTCCGACAGAAGTCGCCATTCGCCCCACCCCTAACAAGAAATCAAGGGCCTCGCCCTCGGTTCATACCGTAAATCCTCCGGCTGACTGTTTACCAGACCGGAAATCCTCCAGTACGTTGGAGCCGTCCGAACGATCGATCAGGGAGGCTCCGTGACCCAGCCCGCCGGACAGCCGTACGAGTACCGCCGCCGCACCCTGGTCGAGCCCGACTGGACCCGCTTCCCCGGGTGGCGCGACGTGACCGAGGCCCAGTGGCAGTCCGCCCAATGGCAGCGGGTCAACTGCGTCAAGAACGTCAAGCAGCTGCGCGCGCTCATGGGCGACCTGCTCGACGAGAGCTTCTACACCGACCTCGAAACCGACCAGAAGCGCCTGGCCACGATGTCGATGCTGATCCCGCCGCAGATGCTCAACACCATGGTCCCGGATCGCGTCCCCACCACGGAGACGTTCTACGCCGATCCGATCCGGCGCTACATGCTGCCGGTCGCCACCGACCGTCACCTCGACTGGCCGTCGCACCCGCACGCCACCCGCGACTCGCTGCACGAGCACGACATGTGGGTCGCCGAAGGGCTCACCCACCGCTACCCCACCAAGGTCCTGGCCGAGCTGCTGTCGACCTGCCCGCAGTACTGCGGGCACTGCACCCGGATGGACCTGGTCGGCAACAGCACGCCCACCGTCGACAAACTCAAGCTCACCCTCAAGCCGGTCGACCGGTACGACGCCCACCTGGCCTATCTGCGGGCCCACCCCGGCGTCCGCGATGTGGTCGTCAGCGGCGGCGACGTCGCCAACGTGCCGTGGAAGCAGCTCGAGGCGTACCTGATGGGCCTGCTCGCGGTGCCCACCGTGCGCGACATCCGCCTGGCCACCAAGGCGCTGATGGGCCTGCCCCAGCACTGGCTGCAGCCCGACGTGGTCGAGGGCCTGCACCGGGTGGCCATCACGGCCCAGCGGCGCGGCGTCAACCTGGCCGTGCACACCCACGTCAACCACGTCAACTCGCTGACCCCGCTGGTCGCCCGGGCCGCGCAGACCCTGCTCGAGGTGGGCGTCCGCGACGTCCGCAACCAGGGCGTGCTGATGCGCGGGGTCAACGCCACCACGGCCGACCTGCTCGACCTCTGCTTCGGACTGCAGGGCGAGGCCGGCATCCTGCCGTACTACTTCTACATGTGCGACATGATCCCCAACGCCGAGCACTGGCGGGTGCCGGTCTGGCACGCCCAGCAGCTGCAGCACGACATGATGGGCTACCTGCCCGGCTACGCCACCCCGCGGATCGTCTGCGACGTGCCGTTCGTGGGCAAGCGCTGGGTGCACATGGTCGCCGAGTACGACCGGGAACACGGCATCTCGTACTGGACCAAGAACTACCGCACGTCGATCGAGCAGCACGACGACGAGGCGTTGTCGAAGCTGCACGCCTACTACGACCCGATCGACACCCTGCCCGAGTCGGGCCAGGACTGGTGGCGCAAGCAGGAAGCCGCGGCCTCGGCCCCGGCCTGACCAGCACATGCAACAGCCCCCGGGATCGCTCCCGGGGGCTGTTCCTTTGGATTCCTCGCGACTGGCGCTCGGAAACTCGTGACCCGCCCCTGTGCCGGGCGGCGGGCCGATCAGCTGAAGGCGTCGCGGACGTCCTTGCCCGCATCCTTCACGTGCTCGCCGGCCTTCTTGGCGTGGGCGCTGGTCTCCTGCGCCTGACCCTCGGCGACCAGGCTCTCGTTGTCGGTAGCCCGTCCCACGGCCTGCTTGGCCTTGCCGGTCAGTTCCTCGGCCTCGTTCTTGACCTTGTCGGTGAAGCTCATCGCTCAAAACCTCCGTGGTGTGCGGCTCGCCGACTCCTTGCCCGATGCGCTCTCCCCCGAAACCCGCCGCACACCCCGTAAGGCATCCTAGGATCCTAGGTGTAATGGCGGAGCTATAAGATCGCGAATGTGAACGACCGCGCTGCGCATGCCAACTCGTTCGGTCCCGCCGCCGAGATCTACGAGCGGGGACGGCCGTCCTATCCGGCCGAGGCGCTCGACTGGCTTCTGCCACCGGGCACCCCGCGGGTGATCGACCTCGGGGCCGGAACGGGCAAGCTGACCCGTCAGATCCGCGATCGCGGCCTGCCGGTCACGGCGGTCGAGCCGTCCGAGGGGATGCTCGAGCAACTGCGGCGGTCGGTGCCGGACGTGGCCGCCCTGCAGGGCAGCGCCGAAGAGATTCCGCTCCCCGACCGGTCGGCCGAGGCCGTGCTAATGGCGCAGGCCTGGCATTGGGTGGAGCCGTCGCGGGCCGCTCCCGAGATCGGGCGGGTGCTGACGCCGGGCGGGCGGATCGGGCTGTTGTGGAATCTGCGGGACGAGCGGGCCGGCTGGGTCCGCCGGCTCGGCGAGATCATCGGCAGCCCGGAGTCCGAACGGGACACCGCCATCGGGGCGCCGTTCGGGACGGTGGAGATCGCCCGTTTCGAGTGGACCGAGACGATCGGGCCGGAGCGGCTGATCGACATGGTGGCGTCGCGCAGCTACGTGATCCTGCTGGAGCCGGACGAGCGGGCCGCGCTGCTGATGGAGGTGCGCCGGCTGATGGCGACCCACCCCGACCTGGTCGGGCGCACCGAGTTCACCCTGCCCTACGTCACCGAATGCGCCCGGGCGACGCTGGTTTAGGCCAGCTCGGCGCTGATCCGGGGCGGGCGATTCTCGTACGGGGTGGAGAGCACCACGGTCGTCCGGGTGGTGACGTTGGCGGCGGTCCGGATCTCCTGCAGCAGGCGCTCGAGGTCGGCCGGGCTGCCGACGCGGACGATGAGCATGTAGAAGTCCTCGCCGGCCACCGAGTAGCACGAGTCGATCTCGGGCAGGTGGGCCAGCCGTTCGGGGGCGTCGTCGGGCTGCGACGGGTCGAACGGGCGGATCGCCACGAACGCGGTCAACGGCAACTGCAGGGCCTCGTACGAGACCTTGGCCGTGTAACCGGAGATCACCCCGCGCTGCTCGAGCCGCCGGACCCGCTGGTGCACGGCCGACACGCTCAGCCCGACCCGCTCGGCCAGGTCCGTGTACGACAGCCGCCCGTCCGCGGTGAGGGCGCCCACGATCGCCCGGTCGATCTCTTCCACGGGCGCCACCCTACCGAACCGGACGCCGGGCACCACCGGACGCCGGTCGGAGGATCGACGGCCGGACGGCTTACGACGCGTTCTTCTCGGCCTCAGCCAGCAGCGCGCGGGCGGGCGCCTCGTCCTCGGCGTTGACCTGCACCGGCACGCCGTCGGTGACGGCCAGGGCCGGGTCGAGACCGCCGGCGTCGTCGGCCAGCGCGATCGCCCGCAGGCCGTTGCTGCGCAGCAGACCGACGATCAGGTCGGCCTCGATCTGGGAGCCGGCGACGGCCACGGTGACACCCTCGGTGTTTTCCATGGCTGCCAGCATTGCCGAAGATCGGCTCCCGCGCACGCCTGGCGCGGCGCGTGTCAGCCGGTGACGAGGGCCCGGCTGATCACCAGACGCTGGATCTGGTTGGTCCCCTCGACGATCTGCAGGACCTTGGCCTCGCGGAACCAGCGCTCGGCCGGGTGGTCGCTGACATAGCCGGCGCCGCCCAGCACCTGGACGGCGTCGGTGGTCACGCGCATGGCCACGTCGGTCGCGAACAGCTTGGCCTTGGCCGCCTCGATGGAGAACGGGCGGCCGGCGTCCTTGAGGCGGGCCGCGCTGAGCAGCAGCGCGCGGGCGGCCGAGATCTGGGTGGCCATGTCGGCCAGCATGAAGCCGACGCCCTGGAAGCCCGCGATCGGGCGGCCGAACTGCTCGCGCTCGCGGGCGTAACCGACCGAGTAGTCGAGGGCGGCCTGGGCCAGGCCGACGGCGCACGCGGCGATGCCCAGGCGGCCGGCGTCGAGGGCCTCCATGGCGATCGTGAAGCCAGTGCCCTCGGCGCCCACCAGCCGGTCGGCGTCGAGCCGGCAGTTGTCGAAGACGATCTGCGACGGGGCCGACGACCGCAGGCCCATCACCTTCTCCGCCTTCTGAGGCTCGAGCCCGGGTGTGCCCGCGTCGGCCAGCAGGCACGAGATGCCGCGGGCGCCGGCTCCACCCGTACGGGCGAAGATGTTGTAGAAATCGGCGTCGCGGCCGTGGGTGATCCAGGCCTTGGTGCCGTTGACGACCCAGCCCCCGTCGCCGTCGCACGCCGCCCTGGTCTGCAACGACGCGGCATCGCTGCCGCCCTGCGGCTCGGACAGGCAGTACGCGCCGAGCAGTTCGCCGCCGAGCATGTCGGGCAGCATCTTGCGCAGGGTGTCGCTGCCGTGGGCGTACACCGGATAGCAGGCCAAGGTGTGCACGCTGACCGCCTCGGCCATGGCCAGCCAGGTGCCGGCCAGGGTCTCGAGGACCTGCAGATACACCTCGTAGGGCTGGGCGGCGCCACCCACCTCCTCGGGATAGGGCAGGCCGAGCAGGCCGGAACGGCCGATCGTGCGCAGCACCTCGCGCGGGAACTCGCCCCGCGCCTCGAAATCGGCGGCCCGGGGGGCCAGCTCGCGCTCGCACAGCTCGCGGGTCAGCTCGAGCAGGTCATGGGCCTCGGCGGTGGGGAGCATCCGGTCAACCGTCACACCGCTCAGCTTAACGGTCGTTTGGGTAGCGCGGCGACAAGCTGCCGTTAAGGTGGCACGGTGACCGCACAGCCGCTGCTCGCCGTCGACGCCCCCAGCCTCTACTTCCGCGCCTTCCACGGCATCCCCGAGAAGGCCGCCCAGACCAGCGCGGGCGAGCCGGTGAACGCGATCCGCGGCTTCATGGACATGATCGCCCAGCTGATCCGCACCCGGCGGCCCGATCGGATCGTCTGCGCGCTCGACGCGAGCTGGCGGCCGGCCTGGCGGGTCGAGCTGGTGCCGTCGTACAAGAAGCACCGCGTGGCCCACGGCGATGTCGAGGTGGTGCCGCCCGCGCTGGAGAAGCAGGTGCCGATCCTGCTCGAGGTGCTGGCCGCGGTGGGCATCCCGGCGTTCGGCGTGGACGGTTACGAGGCCGACGACGTGCTCGGCACCCTCGCGGCCACCCAGCCCGGCCCGGTCGAGGTCGTGTCGGGCGACCGCGACCTGTTCCAGCTGGTCGACGACGATCGCGGCACCCGGCTGCTCTACTGCGGGCGCGGCGTGGCCAAGCTCGAGGACGCCGACAACACGCTGGTCGAGACCAAGTACGGGGTGCCCGCGAAGTGGTACGCCGACTTCGCGGCCATGCGCGGCGACGCCAGCGACGGCCTGCCGGGTGTCCCGGGCGTGGGCGAGAAGACCGCGGCGCGGCTGGTCATGCGGTACGGCGGGGTCGAGCAGATCCTGGCCGCGCTGGACGATCCGGACGCCGGTTTCGCGCCGGGCGTGCGCGCCAAACTCGACGCGTCGCGCGACTATCTGGCCCGGGCGCTGCCGGTGTGCAAGGTGGCTCTCGACGTGAAACTGCCCGGCTTCGACCCGGCCATGCCCCGCTCCCCCAAGGATCCGGAGGCCCTGATCGCGCTGGCCGAGCGCTGGAACCTGGCCGGCTCGGCCAAGCGGCTGGTCGACGCGCTCGCCGGCTGATCAGAGCGTCAGGACGTACGTCTGGCCGGTGACCTCGCCCGTGCCGAACCCCGGGTGCGGGTCTTCGCCGGTCAGCTCGAAGCCGCGGGCCAGATAGACCTTGCGCGCGGCCTTCTGCTGGTCGGTGGTCCACAGTCGGATCCGGGCATAACCCGTGTCGCGCGCGAAGCCGAGGCAGGTGTCGACCAGTTGCGCGCCGACGCCGTGGCCGCGCGCGACCGGATCCACCAGCAGCACCCGGAGCACGGCCGTGTCCGCACCGCCGTCCATGCAGAACACGCAGCCGGCACGACGACCGTCCACTTCGGCGATCCAGGCCTTTCCCGTACGGGGTCGTGCCCGCTCGCGAAGCCGGCCACGATCTGCGCCACCAGCGCCTCGAACGACGTGTCCCAGCCCCACTCGGACGCGTACAGCTCGCCGTGCGCCTTGATCACCCAGCCGAGATCACCGGGCCTGCCGAGTTCCCGAATCATCGCCGCCTCCGCGGTTCCGCATGTCGCAGACCTACCGACCAGCCACGTCGACCGGGTCGCGGCCGCCGTCGGGCGTGCGCTCACGCCGGCCCGAGAGTACGTCGGCCAGCGCGGCCACCAGGGCAACCGCCACGAAGCTGACCGTCAGCCACAGGGCGCCCCGGAACGCGCCACCCCAGTCGCCGTGGCCCGCGGCGAGCCGGTTGAAGAAGAACGAGCCGACGGCGGCGATGCCCATGGCCGTGCCGATGCGCTGGCCGGTCTGCAGCACCGCACCGGCGCTGCCCGCCCGGGCCACCGGCACCTCGGACAGGGTCAGCGTCTGGTTCGGGCTGATCACGAAGCCGCTGCCCAGGCCGGCCACCAGCAGAGGGAACGCGGCCGCCCAGCCGCCGCCCGAGCCGGGAACGAGCTGCAGGCTGACGTCGGCCGCGGCCAGTCCGGCGATGACCGCGATCAGGCCGCCGACGACCATGTGACGCCCGAAGCGCTGCACGAACCGGCCGCCGACCGCGGAGGCGATCGCCGAGCCGACCGCGAACGGGGTGATGGCCAGGCCCGCCTCGAGGGCGCTGTAACCCAGCCCGCTCTGCAGATAGAGCGTGTAGATGAAGAAGATCGTGGTGAACCCGGCGAAGTACAGCAGCCCGATCAGCGCGCCCAGGGCGTACGAGCGGACCTTGAACAGACCCAGCTCGACCAGGGCGGTCCGGGTGCGGCCGTAATAGCGCTCCCAGGCCCAGAACCCGGCCAGCACCAGCACGCCGGCCAGCGCCAGCAGCCACTTCCACGAACCCTGCCACTCGCGTTCCTGCACCAGCGGCAGAAGAAGCAGCACGACGCCCACGCCCAGCAGGGCCACACCGACCGGGTCCAGGCTCTCCCGGCGCTTCTCCCCGGTCGCCGCCGCCGGGATCCACCGGTAGCCCAGCCAGACGGCGACGATGCCGATCGGGATGTTGAGGTAGAAGATCCAGCGCCAGCCCTCGGCCGGGCCCATGGCGGCGATCAGCACGCCGCCCAGCAGCGGCCCGACCGCCGTGGAGACGCCGATGGTCGCGCCCAGCAGGCCGAACGGCCGGCCGCGCTCCTTGGGCTCGAACATCTGCTGGATCAGGCCGGAGACCTGCGGGTTGACGATGCCGGCGGCCGCGCCCTGCACCAGCCGGGCGACGACCAGCCACAGCGCCGACTGGGCCAGACCGGCGGCCGCGCTGGCCAGGGTGAACAGAACGAGCCCGGCGATGAAGGCGTTGCGGCGGCCGCGGGCGTCGCCGAAACGGCCCGCCGGCACGAGCAGCAGGCCGAAGGTGAGCGCGTATCCGGAGAGCACCCACTGCAGTTCGGCCGAGCTGAGTTGAAGTTCGTCGCGGATCGAGGGCAGGGCGACGTTGACGATGCTCACATCGAGCAGGGTCATGAAGCCCGCGACCAGGGCGACGGTGAGCGCCTTCCAGCGCGTGGACTGTTCGGATGTCACGGATGACCCGGTTCCCCGGTCGATCCGGGGCTAACCCGGGATCTAGTGTGTGCCGCATGACGTCGTTCGCGGTGGTGGGGTCCGGGTGGCGGGCCGAGATGTTCTGGCGGCTGGCGGCGGCTCTGCCCGACGTCGAGTGCGTCGGCGCGGTGGTGCGCACGCCGCGCGATCTGCCGGTGCCCACGTTCTCGTCGCTGGACGACCTGCGACCCGACTTCGTGGTCACCGCCGTGCCCTGGGACGCGAACCCGTCGGTGATCGCCGAGGCGGTCGGCCGCGGCCTGCCCGTGCTGGCCGAGACGCCGCCCGCCCCCGGCGCCGACGGGCTGGCCGCCCTCTGGGAGCGCACCGGCGACACCGGCCTGGTCCAGGTGGCCGAGCAATACCTTCTGGTGCCCGCCCACGCCGCGCGCCTGGCCGCCGTACGGGCCGGGGTGATCGGCGAGCCCACCCAGGTGCAGGTGTCGTCGACCCACATGTACCACGCGGTCTCGATGATGCGCGGCTTCCTGGGCGTGGGCCGCGGCCCGGTCACCGTGCGGGCCACCCGCACCACGGCCCCGCTGGTCGACCCGCTGACCCGCGACGGCTGGACCGACGACCCCGAGCCCAAGCCGGCCACCACGACGATCGCCACGATCGATTTCGGCGACGGGCTGTCCGGGCTCTACGACTTCACCGACAATCAGTGGCACAACCAGCTTCGGTTCCGCCGGATCGTCGTCCGCGGGACCCATGGTGAGCTTCGCGACGACGAGGTCGTGCGGCTCACGGAGCCCCGGACGATCGTGCGTTCCCCGCTCGTGCGCCGGCAGACCGGCTACGACCTCGACCTGGACGACTTCGACACCGACACCATCACGCTGGGCGACCGGGTGCTGTTCCGCAACCCGTTCCCGGGCCGGCGCTTCAACGACGAGGAGATCGCGATCGCGACCCTGCTGCGGCGGATGGCCGACTGGGTGCGCGGGGACGGCCCGCCGCCCTACCCGCTGGCCGACGGCGCCCATGATCACCTCATTGCCCTGGCCGTCGAGGAATCCGCCGATACCGACCAGAAGGTGACGATTCCCGCGCCGGCCTGGCGCTAGATCGGACAATCGCTCAGGCCGCGACCCGGCCGCCCGATGAAAGGTCAGGACAGCTGGACGCACGAGGCGGAGGAGGGCCGATGACGACGCGAGCTGCTCGCGCCGCTTTCGGCGCGTGGATCCTGGCGCTGTCCGCGGTCTACTACGCCTTCCCCGACGCCCACCTGCTGACCTGGGCCCTGCTCGGCTATTCCAGCGCCGCGATGGTGCTGGTCGGGGTCCGCCTCAACCGCCCCGCGCGCCGCCTGCCGTGGTATCTGACCGCGGCCGCGCTGGTGTGCTTCACGACCGGCGACTCGCTCTACAACCTGATCCTGTTCCTGGGCCGCGATCCCGCCTTCCCGGGCTACACCGATCTGCTCTATCTGCTGGTCTACCCGCTGCTCACGGCCGCCTTCCTGCTGTTCGTGCGGTCCCGGGGCGGCGCCAGCAACCGGGCCGCGCTGCTCGACGCGCTGGTACCCACCGTCGGCCTCGGACTGCTCTCGTGGGTGTACTGGATCGCGCCGTTCACCCGCTCGCACGAGCTCACCTTGCTGGAGAAGGTCGTCTCGATCGGCTACCCGTTCGGCGACGTGCTGGCGCTGGCTCTCACGCTGCGCATGCTCACCAGCCCCGGCCGCAAGCCGCGGGCGCTGATCGCGATCGTCGTTGCCATCGCCGGCCTGCTGGTCAGCGACATCTTCTACGGCCAGAGCCAGCTCAACAGCGCCTGGTCGCTGGGCGGCCCGGTCGACCTCGGCTGGATCGTCTTCTACGCCGTCATGGGGTGGGCCGCGCTCACCCCGTCGATGGTGTCGCTCACCGAGAAGCTTCCGCAGGCCGCCGGCACCGACCTGCGGAGCGGCCGGCTGGCCCTCATGGCCACGGCCGCGCTGATCGCGCCGGCCGTCCTCTACATCGAGTGGATCAATGGCGCCGACATCGAGTCGGACCGGGGCGGGGTCGTCGACGCCCCGGTCATCGCCGGCGCCGCCGCGCTGATGTTCCTGCTCGTGCTGGGCCGGGTCAACGGCCTCGCGGTCGCCCAGCGGCAGGCCCGGGCCCGCGAGCGCGCGTTGCATCAGGCCGGATCGGCCGTGTTCGCGGCCACCACCGAGCCGGAGGCCGCGCAGGCCATCCGCGACGGCGTCGAGACGCTGATGCCGCCCGGCGAGCCCTTCCGGCTCAGCATCACGGCCACCGCCGGGGTCCCCCACGAGCCCGGGATCCGCCTGCTCACGGCGAACGAACTGCCCGAGGGCGCACGGTCCGGCGACTTCGAGCATTTCCTGTACGCCACCATGCCGCTGCCGGGCGAGGGCCGCGTCGCCGCCGGCATGCTCGGCGCCTCCGGGGCCGTGCTGCGCGAGATGAAGCCGACCTTCGAGGCGCTGCTGGGCCAGCTCGAGGTGGTCATGCAGCGGATCGGCCTGACCGGCGAGGTCAACCGCCGCAACAGCGAGGCCTACTTCCGGACGCTGATCCAGAACGCGTCGGACGTCATCCTCATCGTCGACGGCGACGACATCATCACCTACGCCTCCCCGTCGGCCGACACCGTGCTCGGTCACCCCGACCTGACCGGCACGCCGCTCGCGGCGCTGATCGCGGTCAGCCACCACACCGCGCTGGCCGAGGCCCTGGCCGCCGTCCGCACCGGGCGTGACCAGGCTGAGGCGACCGACCTGGCCGTGCTGTGCGGCGACGGCCGGCTGCTGCAGATCGAGTGCGCCGGCCGCGACCTGCGCGACGACCCCACCGTACGGGGCCTGGTGCTGACCATGCGCGACGTGACCGAGCGCCGCCGCCTCGAGGAAGACCTGTCCCACCTGGCCTTCCACGACGGTCTGACCGGGCTGGCCAACCGCGTGCTGTTCCGCAACCGCCTCGAGCAGGCGTTCACGGTCGCCGAGCGCGACGACGCCACCATCGCCGTGCTCTTCGTCGACCTCGACGACTTCAAGGACGTCAACGACACCCTCGGGCACGCCGTCGGCGACCAGCTGCTGGTCACCGTGGGCGAGCGGATCTCGCAGATCATCGGGGTCGCCGACACGGCCGCGCGGATGGGCGGCGACGAGTTCGCCATCCTGATCGAGCAGAGCCACGACGCCACCCGGGCCGAGGACCTGGCCGAGCGCATCGTCCAGGCCCTCGCCGTGCCGGTCGAGGTGGCCGACGGCATCGGCGGCAGCCACATCGTCAGCGGCGCGGCCAGCGTCGGCGTCGCCACCAACCGCGACGCCGGTTCCGCCACCGAGCTGCTGCGCCACGCCGACCTGGCCCTCTATCAGGCCAAGGGCGAGGCCAAGGGCACCTGGCAGCGCTATCAGAGCGACCTGCACACCGCGATGGTGCAGCGGCTCGAGACCCGGGCCGCGCTGCACGAGGCCATCGAGGGCGAGCAGTTCGCGGTCATGTACCAGCCGATCGTCGAGCTCACCAGCGGCGACACCGTCGGCGTGGAGGCGCTGGTGCGCTGGCAGCATCCGACCCGTGGACTGCTCAGCCCGTACCACTTCATCGAGGTGGCCGAGGAGAGCGGCGTCATCGTCGAGATCGGCCGGTGGGTGCTGCGCGCCGCGCTGACCGAGTTCGCCGGCCTGCGCGCCGCCGACCCCGAGACCACGCTGCGGTACGTCAGCGTCAACGTCTCGGCCCGCCAGTTCCGCACCCCCGGGTTCGTCGACCTGGTGCGCGAGGCCCTGGCCGACAGCGGCGCGAAGCCGGAGTGGCTGCTCCTCGAGATCACCGAGAGCCTGCTGCTGCGCGACGCCGAGCAGGTCTGGAGCGACCTCGGCGAGCTGCGGGGCCTGGGCGTGCGGATCGCGATCGACGACTTCGGCACCGGCTACTCGTCGCTGAGCTACCTGCGCCAGATGCCGGTCGACGTCCTCAAGGTCGACAAGTCGTTCATCGACGACGTCCTCGGCAGCGAGCAGCAGCGCGCCCTGGTCGACGCGATCGTCACGCTGGCCCGCAACCTCGACCTGGCCGTGGTGGCCGAGGGCATCGAGGACGAGGGGCAGCGGGCCGAACTGGCCGGCATGGGATGCCCGTACGGGCAGGGTTACCTCTTCTCCAAGCCGGTGTGGCCGCACGAGCTCGTCACCCGGCGCCGCGCCCCGGCCGAGCTGCGCGGCCTCTCGGCCGCCTGAATTTCGGGTTATTCACTGGCGGTCATGGGCGCCAGGCGGCAGGGTCGGAGGGGTGCTGAAGAATCCCGTGTGGGCCGCCCTCTCCGGGCCACAGGCCTGCTTCGCCGAGGCGTCCGGTGACGCCGCCCGTTTCCGATCCGACGTGGGTCCCTGGTGTGCCGTCGCCGATGTCGGCGACCCCGGCGCCTGGGCCGACCTGGCCGAGCTGACCGACCGCGCGCTGCTCACGGCCCCGGCCATCCAGGCGCCGGCGGGCTGGGAAGCCGTGTCGGTGACGCCGGGCGTGCAGATGGCCGGTCACACCATGACCGGCGTGCACGACCCCGGAACCGTACGGCTGACCGAGACCGATGTGCCCGAGATGCTGGAGCTGGTCGAGCGCTCCCGGCCCGGCCCGTTCGGCAAGCGCACCGTCGAGCTCGGCGACTATCTGGGCATCCGTCACGAGGGCAAGCTGGTCGCCATGGCCGGCGAGCGGTTCCGCATGCCGGGGTGGACGGAGGTCAGCGCGGTCTGCACCGACCCCGCCTTCCGCGGTCAGGGCCTGGCCGCCCGCCTGACCATGGCCGTCGCGGCCGGCATCCTCGAGCGCGGCGACCTGCCGTTCCTGCACGTGGAGGCGGGCAATGTGGCCGCCGTCCGGCTCTACGAGCGGCTCGGCTTCCAGGTCGACCACGAGGTGGTGTTCGGGACCTACCGCCGCGCCGCCTGACCGGCGGGCGCTGTGGTGCACCGATGGCATGCTCTCCTCATGGTTGACGACTCAGCGCTGAAGGCCGATCTGGTGAACTACCTGCAGTACGCGCGGGACGCGCTGCTGTGGAAGCTCGACGGCCTGTCCGAATACGACGTGCGCCGCCCGCTCGTGCCCACCGGCACCAACCTTCTCGGGCTGGTCAAGCACTGCGCCGGTGTCGAGGCGGGCTACTTCGGGGCCACCTTCGGGCGGCCGTTCCCCGAGACCCTGCCGTTCATGGAGGAGGACGCCGAGCCCAACTCGGACATGTGGGCCGACGTGTCGGAGACCCGCGAGGACATCGTGGCGCTCTACCGCCGGGTGTGGGCGCACGCCGCCGAGACGATCGGGTCGTTGCCGCTGGACGGCCGCGGCGCGGTGCCGTGGTGGCCGGCCGACCGGCGTGACGTGCCGTTGCACCGCGTGCTGGTGCACGTCACCGCCGAGGTGCAGCGGCACGCGGGGCACGCCGACATCGTGCGCGAGCTGATCGACGGCGCGGCCGGGCTGAGCGGCACCAACAGCAACATGCCGGGGCAGGACGCCGAGTGGTGGGTCGCCCATCGGGAGCGGCTGGAAAAGGCCGCTCGCAGCGTCTAAGGCGTGTTTCATAACTGGACCAGACCTGCGCCGGGGCCCAGATTCCGCCTGCGCGCGGCCCGCGAAAGGCCGGTTACAACACCGGTAGCCTGCCTTCCGCGGGCCACACGCAGACGAAATCTGGACCTCGCCGCAGGCCTACCCCAGTAATGAAACACGCCTTAGCTTGAGTTTTAACCTGTGCGGCGGGGCCGTGGTGTGGTCGAGGTCTTCTCTTTGGTTGCGCTGTGCGGCTGGTTTTTCCTGGTGACGATGTGGACGTCGTGGCGGGTGGCTGGTCGGCTGTTGCGGCGTCCGGGTGGTCGTCCCGGGCCTGGTCGGGAGGGTTTCGGTGCGCTGGTGGGAGTGCCTGCCTGAGCGTGCAGGTGCCGAAATCCCCGCCGGACGCGGGCCGGGGTGAGCCGTTGTGGTGGGGCGGGGCGTTCCCAGGGCCGGCGCAGGTCAGCGACTAGCGTTCGAGCGAGCCTCAGCTGGGTGTAGGCGGCCAGCAAGAGCAAGGTCCACCGGTCGGCGGCGTCCGGGTCGCGCAGTTTCGGGCTCGTCCAGCCCAAGGTTTGCTTGAGCATGCGGAAGGTGTGCTCGATGTCGAAACGACGCAGAAAGCTTTGCCAGAGCAGGTCGACGGTGGCGGCGTCGGCGTCCGGGATCGAGGACCACAACCAGACCGGTTTGGCGGTGGCACCCGACGGCAGCCGTTCCACGCGCAGCAGAATGACGGTGCCCTCGATGACCGGCAGGACCCCGGCGTGGCCGATCCAGGCAGTGCGGTGGGTCAATCGGGGGTGCAGCCGTTGCCAGGCCAGCACTGTTGCGGTGCCGTAGAGCCGGGTCACGGTGGTGATGCTGGTGTCCGGGGTGCCCCAGCTGGCGGGGTCACCGAAGATGAATTCCTCGCCGTGGCGTTTCGTGCGGCCCTTCGTGCCGGGCTCACGCGGTGGTGCCGGGCGGCGCAGAACCCGGTCCGAGCGCATCCGGACCAGGACGTTCACCGGCAGATCCTGCAGCAGCAGGGCCAGCCGGGGGCCGTCGTAGCCAGCGTCGGCGACGATCCACATGTCCGGGTCGCCGGGCTGCCACTGCCCGGCGGTGACCAGGCGTTGCACGACCTCGCGCAACTGGTCGGCCGTGATGGTGGCGGCGTCGTCACCGGGCTGCAGCCGGCGGGCGTCCAGCGGTGCGGTCCACGAATGACGTCCCGATTCCAGCGCGACCACGACGGAGTAGGGCCAGCCCGGGACCCCGATATGGGTGTCCTTGGTCCGGCCGTAGGTGTGACACAGCACCCGCTGAGGGCTGGTGTGCGCTTCCGGGCGCAGCCAGCACGTCACGTCGACGGCAAGCACGATTCTGCCGTCCGCGGCGCGTGGCACTGGCGCTGCGGCCAGGGCGGTGCGCAGCCGGTCGACGTCGATGCGGCCGCGGTTCAGCCCGGCATACAACGCGCCGTGACCCCGGCGATGCTGGCCGGCCAGCGACAGCTCCGCCAGCGAATGCGCCGCCGTGTCTGCGCATAACACGGCGTCCACCAGCTCGAACAACGCGTCCGCGCGAGCGGTAAGACAGCGATGGAACTCGGCCCGGAACCCAGACAGACGCCCGAAAGCACCCGCCGGATCGATGTCAGGCACACTGATCATCAGACAGCCCTTGATTCGGTTTTCTTCCCTAGACAAGAAGATCATCGATCAAGGGCTGTTCTCATGATCAGCCAGGGTCGATACCACCCAGCCGCACGTTAAAACTCAAGTTAGGGCTTTGTGCGGGGCCGGCGGGCCCGGCGGGGAAGCTGCACTCCGGCCAGGGTCCGCATGGCCGCGGGGCCGCGGGAACGGCGCGGGCGGGTGCGCGACCCCGGCCTGGTCCGGGCGCCGCTGTAGGCCAGCAGGTCGATCGTGTCGCGCTGGCGGGTCGGGTCGGGCTCGTCGGCCACGGCGGGCCGGGCGTAGGCCGACTCGTCCTCCTCGAAGATCGGTTCTCCGGCCGCCGGTCCGGGCGCGGCCGGCGGCTCGGCCGGGGTGAACATCGCGAAGCGGTCGGCCATCGCGACCGCCCGCTCGGGACTGGCCAGCACCACGGCGGCGGCCAGATTGGCCAGGGCGAACGGCAGCCCGATCACCACCAGGCTGGGCGAGGTGCGGATCGAGACCACGGCCAGCACGGCGGCGGCCACCGCGGTGCCCAGGGCGGCCAGGGTGCCGGCCCGGCGGATCGAATAGGCGCCGAAGCCGGACAGCCGGATCACCGCGGCGGCGCAGGCGGCGGCCAGAAGCACGGCGAGCAGCCAGCCCGCGGCGAACGGCCACAGGCGCTGCCATGTGCCGTCCTCGTCGCCGAACACGAACATCAGGAACGGCACGCCGATCACCGCGACCACGAGCAGCAGCACGGCGTCGACGGTGAGCACGATGGCGGCGGCCGCGATCGCGTCGATGCGGTGACCCCGCGTCTCGCCCGCTTCCATGTCGGCCATCGTCACGTCGCCCTCCCCAGAGCCGGCCGTCGTCACCTCAGCCGGGCGACGCTCGACGCTGCACCGTAACGTATCGGCCGGTGGGTCCGGACCTCAGGGACGCAGCCCCTCGAAGTACTCCTTCATCGATGGGTAGTAGTCGTCGAACACCGGCTGCGGCGACCCGTCCCGGGCGGCGACCAGCATGTCCAGGTAGTACTCCCAGCCCGGGCCGACCTCGCCCACGCCCTCGGTGGTCGTCAGGTGATGGATCAATCGCAGCTCGGTGCGGTCACCGGCCGCGGTCAGCTGCACCTCCATGCGCCAGTCCTCGCCCTCCCCCTCGCCCAGCCCGACCACGGCGAGCCGATCCGGCGGCTCGCAGGCGTCGATGCGCATTTCCATCCAGGGGGCGCCTTCCTCGTACGCCATCTGGACCTTGATCGTGCGTCCCGGCCCGGGGTCGTCGCCGGTCCAGCGCCCGAACCATCGGGCGCTGCGCTCGGGCTCGGTCACGCTGGCCCAGACGTCGTCGATGGAAGCCCGGAACGAGCGGGTCAGCACCAGGTCGGGACCCGTGGTGGTGGCCACGAGCCGTCCGGTCGGCGGATTCGTCATGCGATGCCCTCCTGTGGTGTCGTGCGGTCTTCGCCGGTGCGCAGGTCGCGTGGCGTCGTGCGGTCTTCGGCGGCGCGCCGGTCGCGTGCTGTCGTGCGGTCCTCGCCGGTGCGCCGGTCGCGGCGGGTGCGGTGCACTTCGGTCTCGAGCGCGTCGAGCCGCCGGTTCCAGACGGCCGCGGGCGGGGCGAAACCGGCCAGCCAGTCTCCGAGCCCGGTGAGCGGCGCCGGATCGAGTCGGTAGACCCGCTCGCGGCCGGCCGCCGTGTCGTGGACGAGCCCGCACTCGCGCAGCACCCGCAGGTGGCGGCTCACGGCGGGCCGGCTGATCGGGAACCGCTCGGCGATGCGGCGGGCCGGAAGCGGGCGCTCGCGCAGCATCTCCAGGATCTTCCGGCGTACGGGATCGGCAATCGCGGCCGCCGCCTCGTCCAGCCTGTCCGTCACCGCGGAAGCGTAACTCAGGGGTTACGCTTTGGCCACTAGGCTCGGACGCATGAACGCACGGTTCCGGTCCCTGCACGAGTCGGGGACGTTTGTCATGCCGAACCCGTGGGACGTCGGCTCGGCGCGAATCCTCGAAGGGCTCGGCTTCCCGGCGCTGGCCACCACGTCGTCCGGGCTGGCGGCCGCGCTGGGCAAGGCCGACCAGCAGGTCACCCGGGACGAGCTGGTCGCGCACGTCCGGACGGTGACGGCGGCGATCGGCGTGCCGCTCAACGTCGACGCCGAACGCTGCTTCGACGACGTGGCCGAAACCGTCGAGCTGCTCGCGGCGGCGGGGGCGGCGGGAATCTCCATCGAGGACTACGACCCGGCGACCGGGCGCGTCGAAACCCTCGAGGTCGGCGCGGCGCGGGTGGCGACGGCCAAAGAGACGTGCGCCCGGCACGGTGTGGTGCTGACCGCGCGGGCCGAGAACCTGCTCTACGGGCACGACGATCTGGACGACACGATCCGGCGACTGATCGCCTATCGGAAGGCCGGGGCCGACGTGCTGTACGCGCCGGGGCTGCGCGCGCCCGGCGACATCGCCCGGGTGGTGGCCGAGACCGGGGCGCCGGTGAACGTGCTGGCCGTGGCCGGGGCGCCACCGGTGGCCGAGCTCGCGAAACTCGGCGTCCGGCGGGTGTCGACGGGCGGCGCGCTGGCCTGGGCGGCGTACGGTGGCCTGCGCGACGCCGCCCGCGAACTGCTCGGCAGCGGCACCACGACGTTCCGGGCGCGATCGCTGACCGGCGACGAGATCTCGGCTATAGCTGACCGTGGTTAGGCGGCGGGACGTCGCTCAGCTCCCAGGCCGCCAGGTGGTGGTATTTCCAGTCGACCGGGTCGTGCACGCTGTGGGTGCGGGCGTTGCGCCAGTGCCGGTCCAGGTCGTACTTGGCGGCGGCCGAACTGGTGCCGCACAGCGCGAACAGCTCCGAACCGGCCTCGACGGCGACCTCGCTGCCGAACGCCTTCGCGGCGGCCACGGCGAGTGAGCCCTCGGCGGCGGTGGCCGCGTCGGACGGCACGCGTCCGATCGTGTCGAGCGTACGGGCGGCGTCCTTGAGAAGGGCCTCGGCGGCGCGCACGCGGGTGGCCAGACGGCCGTACCGGTACATGACGTGCGGGTCCTCGACCGCCCGCGAAGCGCCCGCCCGGACGGCCTCGGTCGAGGGGCGGGCCTTGCCGCGCAGATAGGCCCGCGCGTCGGCCAGGGCGCCGCCGGCGATGCCGACCTCGATGGCGGCGTGCACGAGCTGGGCCCGGGCGCCGAGCTGCTGCGGGACCTCGTAGGCGCGGGAGTAGTCGAACGAGAACTCGACCGGCACATCGGTGAAAGTGGCGGTGCCGCTGATCGTGGCCCGCTGCCCGATGACGTCCCAGTCGGTGTCGACGGTGACCCCGGCGGCGTCGCGCGGCACGAAGGCGAGCACCAGCCGGCCGTCCTCGCGCAGGGCGCTCACGGCGATCCAGGCGCTGGTCAGCGCGCCGGTGGCGTAGTACTTGACGCCGTTGAGCCGGCCGTCGGCGACCCGGGTCCGCAGATCCTGGGCGTGGGCGCCACCGCGCTCGGCCAGGGCGTTACCGATGCGGCGCCCGGCCAGCACGTCGGCGTACAGGCGCTTGCGAAGCTCCTCCTGGCCGTGCACGGCCAGGATGTCGAGCATCAGGTAGTGGGCCTGCGGGACCTGGGCGATGGCCGGGTCGGCCGCGGCGATCAGCCGGATCACCTCGGCCAGCGTGGACGGGCCGAGGCCGGAGCCGCCGTCCGCGGCCGGGATGGTGAGGGCGAGCAGGCCCGAGCCGTCGAGCCGGGCCAGGGCGTCGGCCGGGATGACGTCGGCGCCGTTGCGGTCGCGTTCGGCGGCCCCGGGAGCGAGGGCGGCGGCGAGTTCGGTGGCGGCGGCGGCGGCTTCGTCGTGGGTCGTCAGGAGAGGCACGCCGCCGAGCCTAGTCAGCCCTTCAGCAGATCGAGCGTGCGCTGGTCCGGACCGTCGTAGAACTGGTCGATGACCCGCTGGAACGGTGTGGGGTCGCCGGCCGCGGCGGCGAACAGCGTCATCGACGACCGCAGTTTGAGGTCATCGGGATAGCCGAAGACGTCGGCCGCGCTCCGGCTGGTGTTCGTCAGGATGCCGGCGAGCTCGTGCAGGCGTGGTCCGAGCACCGGATGCGCGAGGTAGGCCCTGGCTTCGTCCAGGTCCCGTAGGGCGTACAGCTGCGCCGTCGCACTCGAACCCAGACCGCTGAGCTGCGGAAAGATGAACCACATCCAGTGCGTACGCTTGCGGCCGGCTTCCAGTTCGGCTTTCGCGTCGTCGTACACGCCGTCCTGGGCCTGCACGAACCGGTCGAGGCTCATTTCTTGCGCGAGGCGCGGGCGTTCGCCTTCTGGATGGCGTCGACCAGCTCGTCCTTGGTCATCCGGGAACGGCCGGTGACGTCGAGCCGCTTGGCGATGCCCAGCAGGTGCTCCTTGCTGGCGTTGGCGTCGACGCCGCCCGCCGTCTCGGCGCGGGTGCCCCGGCCGCCGGCCGCCTTCTTGTCGCTCGGCCCCTTCTCGGCCTTGGGCTCCCAGTGGTCGCCGACCTTCTCGAACGAGTGCTTCACCGCCGAGAACGCGGTGCGGTGCGCGCGCTCACCCTCGCCGTACTGCTCGACGGCCGAGTCGTGCGTTTCCGCGTACGTGTCCTGCGCCTTCTTCGGCGACCGCTTGAGCGTCGCCGGCATGTCCTCGCGTGCTGGCATGACCTTTCCGGTTCCCGCTTCGACCGGCGGCAAACGCGCCCGACCTTTCTTCCGTGACCGGACTGCAACGGGTGGCTCAACCGGAAACGGCACCGGAAACCCGCCGGATATGACGAGAATGACCTGATGTCGGACGCCGAGTTTCTCGGGTACGCCGGGTCACTGGCTGCCGCTGGCCTGCTGTTTCTCATCCTCGCCGTGTTCGGGCTGGGCCAGGGCATCGTCCTGCGTGTCCTCGACGTGCTGGTCGGCCTGGCCTTCCTCGGCTACGCCGGCTACCTGATGGTGGTCGCGCCCGACGATCCGTTCATGTCGTGGCTGGTCTTCGTGACACCGGTGGCCGGGCTGGCGGTCGCTCTGACCGCGCGGCGCCGGGCCCGGACCCGCCTCAAACGGCTCGAGGAGGAACACGCCGGCAAGCCGTACGCGGCCCCGGACGCGGCCGTGAACGCGGAGAGGCTGCCCTATCCGACACCGCCGCCGCCGCTCGACCCGTCGGCGCCCCAGCCCGAACGCAAGCCGACCGGCCCGGCGGGGCGTCCCGGCGGGCTGCCCTCGGGTCTGCCGGCCACTCCCCTGCCGTCCGGGCTGGGCGAGAACCCCGTCGAGGCCGCGCCCCGGCCGCCGCGGCCGTCCGGGCTGCCGCCGCTTCATGCCGAGCCGGACGGAACCCCGGCCACGCCCTCGTTCCCGTCGTCGTCTTCTTCCGGCCCTTCCTCACATGCTGAGCCGGTCTACCGGGCCCGGCACGGGGCGGCGGACGACGAGACCGCGCGGCACGACTACTCGGGCGGACGGCACCGCGCCGACGGCGAGTCCTGACTTGCGGCGGCCGCTGACTAGATTGTCGGGGTGGACTACCGCCGGACGTACCGCTCCGCTGCCGTCACCCTCGTCGACCTGGTCAGCCGGGTCCCCGCCGACCGTCTCGACGGCCCCGGGCTCGGCGACTGGACGCTGCGCTCGCTGATCGGCCACACGCTGAGCTCCGGCCTGGTGCGGGTGCCGGCGGTGCTCGGCAGCCCGTCGGCGCCCCTCAACGTCGCCGCTCCCGAGGGCTATTTCGCTTTCGTACGCGACGTGCCCCCCGAGGTGTACGCCGCGGCGGTCGCCGCCTCTACCGTCGACGCCCACGAGTCCGCGGCCAACCTCGACTCGGCCGGCGCGCTGGCCGGCCGGGCCACCCAGGCCCTGGCCGCCGCCGCCGACGACGACGTGGTGACGACTCCGGTCGGCGGGATGCGGGTGCGCGACTGGATCCCGACCCGCACGTTCGAACTGGTCGTGCACGGAACCGACGTGGCCGCCGCGGCCGGCGTTCCGGTCGAGTTCGACCCCGCCGCCGTCTCCGAGGCCACCCTGCTGGCCGCCAGGATCGCCGTCGCCCTGGGCGACGGCCAGGCCGTCCTGCGCGCGCTGACGGGTCGTTCGTCCCTGCCCGAGGCGTTTTCGGTAATTTGAACCTGAGCCTTTTCCCGGGTCGAACCGAACTGCAACCATCCTGCACTCGGCCACGCCACCTCCCGCCCGAACGGGTAGATATGACCGACACGATGATCATCGAACTGGGCCTGGGCGCCATGACGATCGCCGCCAAGATGTGCGCCCCGGTGCTCCTCACGGCGCTGGCCGTCGGTTTCGCCATCTCGCTGTTCCAGTCGGTGACGCAGATCCAGGAAGCCACCCTGTCCTTCGTCCCCAAGGCCGCCGCCGTCTGCGCGGCCCTCCTGTTCTCCGGAAACTGGATGCTCCACGAAATGGTCAACTACACAACGCAGCTCTTCGGCCGAATCCCCGAGCTGATCGCCGCCTGACCCGCCCGCGAATCGCGCCGCCTGCGCCGTTCGGCACGGCTTAGCTGGCGCGGCACGGCTCAGCTGGCGCGGCACGGCTCAGCTGGCGCGGCACGGCTCAGCTGGCGCGGCACGGCTCAGCTGGCGCGGCACGGCTCAGCTGGCGCGGCAGCCTTCATCATTTACCGGCACGACCCGTCGGCATGCCGGAGCGTCGGCGGATGGCAGCGCGCCCGGGCGGGGCGCCGATTCAGCGGTCGAGGATGAGTTCCTGGAGGCCGCGGAGGGCGTCGGCTCGGGCGCCGGACAGGGATGGCTCGTTCTCCACGGCTGCGGCCCGCACATGGACCGACCGGGGCAGCCGCGCGGTTTCCGCGGCGATGGCGTCGATGAACCGGATCCCCCATCGGCCCCCGATGACCACCACCTCGGGGTCGATCAACGTGGCCAGGCCGGCGATCAGCCCGCCGACCGCCGTGACGACCTCCGGCGGGCGCTTCTCGATCAGCCGGTCCACATCGATGGCCGTGGAACCGGCACGACGCAGCCCCAGCATCCCGAACACCTCGATCAACGGCATGGCCCGCCCACCCGGCCCCACCGTAATCAGATGCGCCACCTCGCCGGCCAGCCCGTGGTGGCCGCGCCGGACCTCCCCGTCGCTGACGATCGCGCACCCCAGGCCCTCGTCGAGGAACACGTAGGCGAAGTCGTCCAGCGGGTTGGCCGCCCGCTCGGCCTGCGCGGCCCAGTTGACGTCGTTGTCAACATGGACAGGGCCGTCAACACGAGCACCCAGCACCGTCACCGGATCGATCTCCCCGAGCAGGAACGGCGCATCAGGCAGTTGGAGAAGCCGACCGCTGTGCCGATCCACCGGATCCGCAGCGCTGACCACAGCAAGGCGGGGCCGGGGACGCCCGTAACTTGTCGCCGACCAGTTGCCTTGTTGACTCCCCGCAGGCCGCCCAGCCTCGTGCTCCTTCTCGGCGAACGACCTGCCCTCGCCGCTCTCCGCGGAGTGGCCGCACACCTGGTCTACGGCCTTGGCCAGGGCTTCGGCGACGTCGTCGGGGCGAGCGGGCCGGCCGACTCCCACTTCGGCGCGGGCCAGCAGGTCGCCGTACGCGTCGAGGTGTTCGACCACGACGCCCTCGGGGGCGATGCCGACCGCCAGGGCCGTGCCGACGCCGGGGGCCAAGGCGTAATACGAACCGACCCGGCCCTTTCCACGGCCACCGGGTGTGCGCCGGCCCGTATCCACAACCAGGCCGGCCTCGGTGAGGCGGCGGACGCTTTCTCCGGCTGTGGGTTTCGAGATGCCGGTCTCTGTGGACAACTCGGCCCGGGTCAACAGGCGACGGCGCATCAAGGCGCGCAACACGTGCTGGTCGGTGAGCGAGCGGAGGATCTCCTGCGAGGGGCGGGCGGGTTCCACGCGCCAATTCTAGTCAGGGCTCTTGCCTAGAAGGGGGCCGGGGCCTTACCGTCGTTCTAGTTAAGGGACATGACTAGAAGGAGGACCCGCCATGCCGCTTCCGCACTGGGAGGAGACGCCGACCGACCTGACCGGCGCGATCCGCGAGGTCAAGGCCGCTCTGCGTGCCCAGATCGCGGCCTCCGGCCGTACGGTGGAAGAGGTCTTTGCCGTTGTCGAGCGGAACGTCGCGGCCGAGGTCGCCGACATCGCCGCGGCCAAGGCCCGGGGCGAGACGGTGTGGCCGGTCATCGCCTACGACGACATCGAGTCGGGCACGGTGAGTGCCGCCGACGTCGCCAAGCTGCGCAAGCGCGGCTGCCTGGTGGTGCGCGGGCACTTCCCGCGGGAGCAGGCCCTCGACTGGGACGCCGGGATCGTCCAGTACGTCGAGGAGAACGAGTTCTTCGAGAACTACCGCGGCCCGGGCGACGACTTCTTCGGCAGCGTCGGCTCCAAGCCCGAGATCTATCCGATCTATTGGTCGCGCCCGCAGATGGAGGCCCGGCAGAGCGACCGCATGGCCCGCGTGCAGGCGTTCCTCAACAGCCAGTGGAAGCACACCTCGGACGACGGCACGCAGTGGTTCGACCCGGACCGCGACTCGCTCTACCCTGACCGCATCCGCCGCCGTCCTGAGGGCGCCGACTCGGCCGGCCTGGGGACACACCTCGACCCGGGCACGCTCGACCTGTGGATGACGCAGGCTTATCAACAGGCTTTCCGGCACCTGTTCGACGGATCCGTGGAGCAGTACGACCCGTGGGACGCGGCCCACCGTACGGCCGGACCGCAGTACCCCGGATCCACCATGTGCTCGGCGTTCCGCACGTTCCAGGGTTGGACGGCGCTCTCCGACATGGCCCACGACCAGGGCGTCCTGCACACCGTGCCGATCCCCGGCGCGATGGCGTACCTCATGTTGAGGCCCTTGCTCAACGATGTACCGGATGACGAAATGTGCGGTGTGACGGTCAACCAGGTCTTCCCGGCCACCGATAAGTGGCACGGCCTGTTGATGGAGGCGCTGGCCGGCATCCCCGACGTCCAGGCCGGCGATTCCGTCTGGTGGCACTGCGACATGATCCACAGCGTCGCCCCCGTCCAGGACCAGAAGGGCTGGGGCAACGTCATGTACATCCCGGCCGCCCCGTGGTGCCCCCGCAACGAGACCTACGCGACCTCGGTACGCGAGGCATTCCAGACCGGCTCCAGCCCGACGGACTTCCCCGCCGAGCACTACGAGCGCGATTGGAAGAACCGCTTCACCGAGGCCGACCTGAACACCACCGGCCGCCGAGGCCTGGGCTTGGCCTCCTGATCCGCAAGGTGCGGCTGGGCCGAGCCCACTGATCCGCAAGGTGCGGCTGGGTGTGGCTGGCTGATCCGTCCCGTCCGGCTGGGCCCAGCTCCCTCACTGGTCCCGCTCCGCCCAGCTTCCTGCTCCGTCCCTCCGGCTCCGCCCAGCTCCCTCATCCGTCCCGTCCGGCTGGGGGTCTTGGCCGAGGGACAAGCGTCAGCTCATCCCCGGCCTGACCAGTCATTCGTGCCGGAGCGGCACCCGGGGGGCCGCTCTCAGCGGCGCGGCGGTATCGGCGCCTGCTCGACCCGTTGCCGGGTCACAGCCGCCGTTATTGGGTGTCGTTGCCGGATAGCCGGGTCATACGCTCGCCGCATGATCAACGTACGGCGGGCCACGGTGGACGACGCAAGAGAACTTGTCCGGCTGCGCGGAGTGCTGTTCGGTCTCCCCGACGACTCGGATGACGGCGGCTGGCGCGGGGCGTCCCGGCAGATTCTGGTCCGGCGGCTGGCCGCGCCGTCCCCGACCATGGCGGGCTTCGTCGTCGACCAGCCCTCCGACGGCCGCCCGGGTGATCAGACGGCTGGCGGACGCCCGGGTGATCAGGCAGCCGGCGGACGCCCGGGTGATCAGCCGGCCGGCGGACGCCCGGGTGATCAGGCAGCCGGCGGACGCCCGGGTGATCAGCCGGCCGGCGGACGCACGGTTCATCGGGCGGCCGGCGGACGTCCGCTCGCCGCGAGCGCGGTCGGCATCATCGAAGAACGCCTGGGCGGTCCCGGTAATCCACAGGGCCTGGTTGGCTACATGTTCAACGTGGCCACCGATCCGGCCCACCGGCGTCACGGCTACGCCCGGGCGTGCACCGACGCCCTGCTCGCATGGTTCCGGGCCGAGGGCGCGTTCACCGTCGACCTGCGGGCCACCGCGGCGGCCGAACCCCTGTACGCGTCCCAGGGCTTCAAGAGGACGAACGACCCAGCGATGCGCCTGAGCCTGCCGCACCAGTAACACCGGCGCGGACGGAATCGAGCACTCAGGCGGCCAACTGGGACGCCACCATGTCGAGCAGCGCGGCATGCGTCTCAGCGTCGGCCGCCGCGATGAGCCCCTCCCGTCCGGTGTGCAGCGGACCGCCGTCCAGGGCCGTCACGACGCAGCCGGCCGCTTGGCACAGCGCGATGCCGGCAGCGAAGTGGACACTGTCGCCCAACTGCCCGTCGGTGATGTAAGCAGCCCGCCGACCGGCGGCCACCCAGGCGACGGCCAGCGTGCTGGAGATGACGCGAGGCTTGAAACGGCCGGTGAAGCGGTCGTCCAGCAGCAGACGGGCGGCGCGGAAGCCCGGCCCGTTGGGGAACGGCGGATCGAGGTTGAGATCAACGAGATCGCTGGAGCCGTCCGGCCGCAGCCTCGTGCCGCCCTCGCTCAGGCCGTCCTCCCCAGCCTCCCCGTGCGGCAGACCCTTCCCCCGTACGCGAGCCACCGTCCCGTCCGTCCAGAAGACCTCCTCGGCGAACGGGTCGGCCGAGGCCGCCGCCACCACACGATCACCATCGCGCAAAGCAACGTTGACCGAGACGAGCATCGTGTTGACGGCATAGTTGAGCGTCCCGCACAGCGGATCAACCAGCCACTCCCGACCGTCCACAGGGCCGCCGCTGCGTCCGCTCTCCTCCCCCACCAACGCGTCGCCGGGCCGCGCCGTCCGGAGCACCGCGAGGATCGCCTCTTCCGCCGCAAGGTCCGCCTCGGTGGCGAAGTCCCCCGGAGCTTTCCCGAAGCGGGCCATCTCGGTCCCGTAGCGCTCGCGCACAACCGAGGCCCCCGCCTCAGCCGCCGCCACCGCCAATTCCCCGTCGCTGATCAACATCCGCCGATCATAGGAGGGAGCGGACGATGAATCCGGGAGCAGCCGGGCCGTACCCATGGCCGGCTCAGGGTGTGATCGTGGCGCGTTGCAGGTCGTCCGCCGGGGCCACGATGACGCCACTCAGCCAGTCGAAGCTCTCCAGTGGAGTGGCTTGGATCGCGTCCGGATCGCTGGCCGGCTTGTCCCAATGGATTTCATACACGCTGCCGTTGACGATGAGGGCCATGTGCCTGCCACCGCGGGCGGCAAGCACGCCGAACTGCAGCCGGTTCAGCATCTTGATACCCGACATGTCGGCACTGGCGCCGGCACGTGCCGGATGGTAGTTGACGACCGGCTTGGCCGCGTCGGCTTTCACACCGTAGTAGGCGCCACCTTCGCGAACCTTCTTGTACGCGGCCGGGTGCTCGGCGCTGCCGTCGGCCGGATTTCGCGGATCGGCGGCCCAGAAGACGCCCTCCCAGCGAGCCTCCGACTGCAGCGCCTGGAGCACCTCGGTGCCCTTCAGCTGGCCTCCGCCGGCTCGCGCCGTGGCCATGATTCTGGTCCAGGTTGCGCTCTGCCCCTTGGCCGCAAAGGCCCCTGCGAGAACGTCCAGTACGAAGGTGGTGCAGTCCGCGGCCCGGGCCCCGACGGGTAAGGGGTTGGGGCAGCGATTGCCCTGGATCGTGCCGGTGCCGGTGGAGGTCACCCGTTGCTGGTGTTCGAGCAGGGTGTCCCGGGCTTTGGCCGCCGCGAGCGCACCGAAGGACTGGTGAGCCGGGTCGGCCAGGATGCCGGCGGCCTCCGCTCGGGTCATGGAGTTGACGCGGCCCCGGGCCAGGAGGGCGGCCACTTTGGCGAGCTCGCTGCCACTGAGCTCGTCTTCAAGCAGCTTGAGAAGCCCGGCATCGGCCGACAACTCCGCCATCTGCGCTGGGGTGAGCTTGCCCAGGGCGTCGTAGATCGCATCCTCGTCGGTGCCGAGGCCGTCGCAGGCAAGACGGATCGCGTCCTTGGCCGCTTCGACGGCGGTCTTGTAGAGCATCGGGCTGGGCCGTGAGTCGCGGGCCGACGGTTCCAGCAGCCGTTGCCCGCCCCGCACGAACTTCCCGGCCAGGTCGTCCGCGGCCTGCTCGGACGGCGCGCCGCGGGCCTGCTGGGCGAGGTGGGCGACCTCGTGGGCGAGCAGATGCCGGCCGCTCACCCGGTTCGGGTCGAACCATCGCGGATCTATACGCACGCCCACGCCGTCGGCCGCCGCCGCGGCGTGTCCTCCGGCCAGATTTGCCTCTGTGGCCAGCGGAACCCGGCCCAACGGCATCTGGAACGCGCCTTCCAACGCCTCGCGCAGTGGAAGCGGCCAGGCCTCGCCCTCAGGGCCGGCAGGCATCATCCGCGCCACCTGAGCGTTGCCGGCGGTCCTCTGCACGTGCGCCAGCATCGCGGCCGGCGCCGACCGGTTGGGCTCCCCGACTTCGGCCTCGGCACGCTCGGCGGCCGTCAACACCTCCGGACGCCGTGGCTCGTGCCTCGCCCAGTCGGCTTCCACAGGTTCATATTCCATGAGGCCGTACGAGATCACTACCGTCGCGGGGCCTCAAGACAAATGTCCGACGGTGTCACCTCAGGGCAGCACCCGGCCCACGATGCACAGCCCAGCCGCCGTCGACACCGTTTTCGACTCGATGTGGTCGCGCACCTCGCGGCCGTTGACCAGTGCCGCGACCTTGGTGGATCTGGGGGCCCGCATGGAACACCGGCTCGGACGGGCAACACTTGGACTGCACCGTTCCGGCTACCAACGCACTGACGTTCCCGGCACGACCCACCCCGATCCGACGTACGGGTCGTGATCTTCAATGGGTTGTCCGCAGGAGCGATCTGGGGGGTCCTTTGACACTCGAGGAACAGCGTCAGCACATGTTGACGGGATCAATGTATGACGACTTGACGCCCGAGTTGCTCGCGGCGCGGCAGCAGACCGTGTTGCTGACCGGTGAGTACAACGCCAGCTTCGGGCAGCCGCCGGAAGTTCGGGAAGCGATCCTGCGGCGGCTGCTCGGGGCGGTAGGCGAGGGTTGTCATTTCGAGCCGGCGTTCCGGTGCGAGTTCGGGTTCAACATCAGCATCGGTGACCGGTTCTATGCGAACTTCGATTGCGTGATGCTGGACGGCGGCGGGATCACGGTCGGTGATGACGTGCTGTTCGGGCCGCGGGTCGGGATCTATACGAGCAATCACGCGATCGACCCGTTCGAGCGGGCCGCCGGGGCCTGCTATGCCAAGCCGGTGACCATCGGCGACCGGGTGTGGATCGGCGGCGATGTGACGATCAATCAGGGTGTGACGATCGGGGACGGGTCGATCGTGGGGTCGGGCAGCGTGGTGACACGGTCGGTGCCGGCGGGCGTCATCGCTGTCGGTAACCCGGCCCGGGTGCTGCGCGAGATCACGGATGCGGACAAGACCGGGTTCACCCGCGGTTCGTAAGATCACGAAGGCGGTCGCCATCGGCGGGCCAACTGCGGCCGCCACCGGAGAGGGAGGCGCTGGGTCGTGTCGCGTGTCGGGGTCATGCTGCCGCGGGATCTGCCTGTGGACGAGGTTCTGAGTTATGCCCAGCGGGCCGATGAGCTCGGCTTCGACGAGCTGTGGGTTGTGGAGGACCTCGGTTTCCGGGGCGGCATCGCCCAGGCCGGCGCGGTGCTGGCCCGCACGTCGCGGATCACGGTGGGGATCGGGATCCTGCCGGCGGGCGCCCGCAACGTGGCCTTTGCGGCGATGGAACTCGCGACGCTGGCGCAGCTGTTCCCGGGCCGGCTGATCGCGGGAATCGGGCACGGCATGCCGGATTGGATGCGGCAGACGGACGCGTGGCCGGCGAGCCCGCTGACGCTGCTGGAGGAGTACACGGTCGCGCTGCGCACCCTGCTGCGCGGCGAGCCGGGGCCGGCGGCCGGGCGGTACGTGAAGGTCGAGGGCGTGGTGATCGGCGAGAAGCCACAGGTCGTGCCCCCGGTCGTGCTCGGCGTGCGGGGACCGAAGTCGATCGCGGTCGCCGGGCGGGTCTCCGACGGGGTCCTGCTGGCCGAACCGGCCGCGCCGCCCTATGTCGCGTCCGCTCTGCGGCAGATGGGCGCAGTGCCACCCGCGACCGGCAGCGGCAACGACAACGGCACCGGCACCGGCACTGGCACTGGCACCGGCACCGGCACCGGCACTGGAACCCGACTGGTCGCCGGCCACAACGAGCCGGGGACAACCGAGCCGCAGAGAGCCGAGGCGTCACGGCAGCCCGAGGCCCGGCCCAGCGCTACACCGGTTGCCGGCCGCCCCGAGCAGCAGGCGAGTCATGAGCTGCGGCCGCTCGAGGTGATCACCTACGACGCGGCAGTGGTTGGCGAGCACGGTCGGTCGGCTCGAGACCTGGTCAGGCCGGGACTGGCCTGGATCGGCGAACCGGACTGGGCGCCCCATCTGGCGTCGATGCCGTTCGCGGACGAGCTCGCGCGGCATCGCGAGGCATCGGCGGGACCTGAGGAGTTCGCGGCCACGATGCCGGACGAGTGGGTGCGCGAACTCTCGCTGGCCGGAACGCCGGACGACGTACGGGATCAGATCGCGGCCCGGCAGGAGGCCGGGGCGACGAGCGTCGTCATGATCCCAGCTGAGCCGGACCGCCTGGCCGCCCTGACCCGGCTGGCCCGGGTGCTCGATCGGTAGGCGGGCGACGTCCGCGAGTGGCCGGGGGCTACGACTGGCACAGCCGCGGAACACGCGCTCAAAGGGCAGCGGCGCGTTGCGCAGACAACTCACGCAGGGATCGCGGCCGAACACGCGCTCGAAGGACAGCGGCGCGCTGTGCCGGACAACCCGTGCAGGAATCACGGCACAGCACGCGCTCGAAAGACAGCGGCGCGCTGTGCCGGACAAGTCAGGCAGGGGTCACGGCTGGGCCAGCTTGCGCAGCGCCTTGATGTAGAGGCCTGTCGCGTAATGCTGTCCCAGCCGGGCGATCGGGCCGCCCAGCCGGGTGAGCAGGGTCGCGGGACGGCTGAAGGCGCGGATCTGGAACCGGACCTCGTCGTCGGCGGTGAGGACGACGATGAACGCCTCCTCGCCGCGCTCGGGGTGGCCGGGCAAGGTTCCGTAGCCGAAGCCGCCCCGGCCGGGCTCGTCCACAACGTAGACGACGCGGCACGGCACCTTCATGCCGTAGAAGCGCAGCACGATGTCCACACCCTCCGCGGCGCGTTGTCCACCGCGGACGATCCGAAAGCCGGCGGTCGTGTGCATACGCCAGGCGAGGAGGCCGTCCACAGCCCGGTCGAACGCCGCCCGCCCGTGACCGATCGGCTCGTCGCGGATCACGTGCCCGTACCCGGCGGGCATCGGGTCGTCGCGGGTCGCGCCCACCTCGGCGTACGTGAGAACGGGTTTGGTCATTGCTGGAGGCCTCGCAGGCGCAGCAGCTCGTGGCGGGCGTGGGCGACCCGCGGGGTTTCCTGGCCACCGGACGCGGCGATCTCCTGCGCGAGGTCGCCGGCGCTCTCGATCAGCAGGTTGGCGCGGTGGCGGCTGTGGACAACCTTGCGGAAGTGGCGGCGATCCTTGTGCAGACCGCTCACCGCGGCGAGCAACTGGGGATCGACCACGCCGGCCTCCACCTCGGGGGCCAGCAGCTCACGCATCCACCCTCGTTCGGTCTGGGCGGCCAGCCGCCGCACGACCAGCAGCACGATGATCGCCAGCGGCATGAGCAGCAGGTAGGGGCCGACGACGGTGAGGAAGACGTTCCCGCCGAACAGCCCGGCGGCGTCGTCCCAGGCGAAGTGCAGGAACATCGCGCCCAGGCAGGCGGCCAGCCCGCGCGCCACGTGCCGCTCGCCCGGGGCCCGGCCCAGAATCCACATCACGCCCGCGCAGAAGACCGCGCTGAACAGGGCGTGCGAGGTGATGCCGACGAAACCGCGCAGGGCCAGGATGTACAGCGAAGACTCCAGCTGGCCGACGCCGAACGTCGAGGTCGCGTTGTTGTACGCGTACAGGATGTCCTCGGAGACCTGGAACCCCAGGCCGATGAACGCCCCGATGATGAACCCGTCGTAGCCGCTGCGAACCAGACGGGGGGCCAGCCCGATCAACAGGATCAACCCGAGGGCCTTGCCCCACTCCTCGTTGATCGGGGCGGTGAGGCCCGCGCCCCACGTGCTCGCGCCGGCCGGCCCCAGCAGCTTGGACCAGATCTCCAGCATCGCGGCGTTGGCGGGCAGCGCGATCCAGAACGTGGCCGCGCAGAACCCCCACAGGAAGCCGGTGGCCAGCAGCTTGCCGGGTTGCGCGGTGTAGCGGTTCTGGCGGCGCAGGAAGTACAGCCACGGGATCAGGTAGATGCCGAACAGCAGGATGCCGCTGGTCACGGCGAGCCGGTACGTGCCGAAGCCGGCGCCGAAGTACTTGACGATGCCCACAGTGCCGATGCCGACCCCGACCAGCCACACCCAGAACGCGGCGTTGTGCGGCTGGAACAACCTGTACGGGGCGCCCCAGCCAGACTGATCGATCGCGGTCAGCTGGGCCTGCTTGGCGGAGGAAGTCGTGACCGTCATTCGTTGCCCCCCGGCGTAATGCTGCGCAGCATGGTCTCGATTTCGGCCGAGTACTGCTGGAACGAGTTCGGGACGGTGCTGACCTCGACCAGCAGGGCGGGCGCGTTCACCGGGGACGACTTGGACATCTTGAACGCGGCGAGCAACTCGTCGCCGGACGGCCCGCTGGCCGTGCGGACGACGCCGGTCAGCCCGGACGTGGTGGTGAAGGTGCCCGGTGCGCCCGAGACGTCGGCGTCGGCGTCCTGCGATTTGATCACCGTGTCGAGGAACTGAGCCGCGGTTCCGGTGAACGCCGCGCCACTCATGGTGATGGTCGCTCCGGACTTGGCCAGCTTGACGGTCTCGTTCGTCGGGCTCACGCCGGTGTCGTCGCTGACCAGCGTGCCGTCCTCCAGCTGCCAGCCGACCGGCGGGACCGCGGTCGCGCCGGCGCCGAGATTCAGCACGGCACCGGCCTTGGTGGGGTTGTCCCACGGCACGATCGAGTTGAGCGCCGGCCACCCGTAGATCAGCAGCAGCGCGACAACCACCACGAAGATCGCCGGCTTGAGCCGGCGACGGTCCAGCCCGAACCACCGGTGTTCGACCGGCACCCAGCCCGGTATATCTGTACTCATGTTGACCCCCTGCGCATCAACTTAGCGGGACAACAGTGGATCGTGCGGATTGACGGGAGTGGTTAGTGGGAAGCAACGGCCTCATGAAGATCTGGCCCGGGAATCCCTACCCGCTGGGTGCGACCTACGACGGTGGGGGGACGAACTTCGCCCTCTTCTCGGAACTCGCGGAGCGGGTCGAATTGTGCCTGTTCGACGAAGAGGGCAATGAGTCACGTATCGACCTGCCCGAGCGGGAGGCGCTCGTCTGGCACGGATACATGCCCCGGATCGTGCCGGGACAGCGGTACGGCTATCGCGTGCACGGGCCTTACGACCCCTCGCGGGGACTGCGGTGCAACCCCAGCAAACTGCTCCTCGACCCGTACGCCAAGGCGATCGACGGACGTAACGACTGGAACGAGGCGCTTTTCGCGTACCGGTTCGGCGACCCCGGTTCGCACAACGACGAAGATTCCGCCCCGTACGCGCAGAGGTCGGTGGTCATCAACCCGTTCTTCGACTGGGGCAACGACCGCCCGTTGCGCATTCCGTTCCACCAGACGGTCATCTACGAGGCCCACGTCAAGGGCATGACCGAACGGCACCCGGACATTCCCGCCGATGTGCGCGGGACCTACTCGGGTCTGGCCCACCCGGCGATGATCAAGCACTTCAAGGACCTTGGAGTGACCGCCGTCGAGCTGATGCCGGTGCACCAGTTCGTGCACGACAGCACGCTGATCGAGCGCGGCCTGCGCAACTACTGGGGATACAACACCATCGGCTTCTTCGCCCCGCACAACGACTACGCCTCCTTCGGCGGTCATGGCGCGCAGGTGCAGGAGTTCAAGTCGATGGTCAAGGCGCTGCACCAGGCCGGCATCGAAGTCATCCTCGACGTCGTCTACAACCACACCGCCGAGGGCAACCACCTCGGGCCGACTCTGTCGTTCCGAGGCATCGACAACCCCGCCTATTACCGGCTGGTCGATGAGGACAAGCAGTACTACTACGACACGACGGGCACCGGAAACAGCCTGAACGTACGTCACCACGAGTCGTTGCGGCTCATCATGGACTCGCTGCGTTATTGGGTCACCGAGATGCACGTCGACGGCTTCCGGTTCGACCTGGCGGCCGCGCTGGCCCGCGAATTTCATGCCGTCGACCGGCTGGCCGCGTTCTTCGACCTGGTCAACCAGGACCCGATCGTGTCGCAGGTCAAGCTGATCGCCGAACCCTGGGACGTCGGTGACGGCGGCTACCAGGTCGGCGGTTTTCCCCCGCTGTGGACCGAGTGGAACGGGCGCTACCGCGATTCCGTCCGCGACTTCTGGCGGGGCGAGCCGGCTTCTCTGGGCGAGTTCGCCTCCCGGTTCACGGGCAGTTCCGACCTGTACGAGATCGACGGCCGCCGCCCGATCGCGTCGATCAACTTCGTTACCGCGCACGACGGCTTCACGCTCAACGACCTGGTGTCGTACAACGAGAAGCACAACGACGCCAACGGCGAGGACAACCGCGACGGCGAGAGCCACAACCGGTCGTGGAACTGCGGCGTGGAGGGACCGACCGACGACCCGGACATCGTGGCCCTGCGGGAAAGGCAGAAGCGCAACTTCCTGGCCACGCTGCTGCTGTCGCAGGGCGTGCCGATGATCGCGCACGGCGACGAGCTGGGCCGCACCCAGGCCGGCAACAACAACGTCTACGCCCAGGACAACGAGATCAGCTGGGTCGACTGGACGGACGCCCGCAATCAGGACGTGCTCACCGGATTCACTCGCCGCCTGACCGAACTGCGGGCCAAGCATCCCATTTTCCGGCGGCGGCGTTTCTTCACCGGCGACCCGATCGGCGACGACAAGGTGCCGGACATCGCGTGGCTGCGGCGCGACGGCCAGCCGATGACCGAGGCCGACTGGAACACCCGCAGCGGCATGACGATGACGGTCTTCCTCAACGGGCACGGCATTCCGGAACGGGACGCGCTGGGCGAGCCCATCACCGACGACTCGTTCCTTCTGCTGTTCAATCCGCTCGGTGAGAACGTTCAGTTCACCCTGCCGGATCGCAGTTTCGGCCGGACCTGGGAAATCGTGGTCAACACGGCCGATCCGCTTCTGGCGATCCGGCGGCGAACGGCCAAGGCCGCATCCCAGCTGGAGGTCATGGGTCACACGCTGGTGGTGTTGCGCTGCCGCTATTGAGGCCGGCCAGGTGTGCTTCGCGGCGGGGTTGCGACCCGTGCAGGCTCGGTGGAGGGTAGGCGAATGTGGCCTCCGCCCGAACCGGCCTGCTGGTTGCATCCCGCCGCCGGAGTGCGCTCCTCCCCCATCGACGGCTCCGGCCTGTTCGCCCGGGCGCCCATCTCGGCCGGTGCCAAGGTCTCCCGGCTGGGCGGCCGGCTGGTGTCCACGGCTGAGCTGCGCCAGTTGCTGTCCACCGCGACCGCATATGTTGACACCATCAATGTTGACGAAGACGTCCATCTGATCCTGCCGCCGGATTCACCCAACGGCAAAGGCAACCACAGCTGCGACCCGAACCTGTGGTGGGACGGGCCGTACACGCTGGTCGCACGCCGGGACATCGCGGCCGGCGAGGAGCTGACCAACGACTACGCCACGTCGACCGGCGTTCCGGAGTTCTCCATGCCTTGCCGCTGCGGAACCGAACGCTGCCGGGGCGTGGTCACCGGCGACGACTGGACGCGACTGGATCTGCGCGCCGCCTACGGCGACCACTGGGTGCCGGCGTTGCTGTCCCGATTGCGCCGCTGACTCGATCAGGCGAAGCGGACCGGCCGCGACGCACTGAGAGAACAGACGGACACGATCAGCGGCGGCGGTTACGCGGGTGATTCTTGGCCGTACGTTCGTTGCCATGGCGATAGTTGCCTGTCAAACGGGCCATCAACTCCTGCGGATCGCCCTCCTCGATCTCGACCAGAAAACGCGCCGCGGCCGCTCCGCGTAGAACGCCCGCGGGCCGGCCGTGATGCTGCATCTCGATGTCGCCGTTCTTGCGGACCTGATAAGTGAATCCCTCCGGTGTGCCCCCCATCGCCGTATCGTCCCCGCGCGCGAGCCCGGAGGCGAACGATTTAGTGCCCGTCCGGCCGGCCACGCGGCAGCAAAGCCGGCGAGACAGACCATCGGTGGACGCCGATCACGCGGCGACGCGTCGGCGACGCGTGAAAACTGACGCCCTAGCGACGCCCGAATATTGACCCCTCCTGAAGATCAGGAGGTGTTGAACGTGGAGGACTGGGCGGAGATCCGCCGGCTTCACCGGGCAGAGGGCGTGCCGATCAAGGTGATCGCCAGGAGGCTCAAGATCTCAAGGAACACGGTGCGCAAGGCATTGACGGCGGCGCAGCCGCCGTCGTATCGGCGTGCGGCGAAGGGCTCGATCGTGGATGCCGTCGAACTGCAGATCCGGGCGTTGCCGGCCGAGACACCGTCGATGCCGGCGACGGTGATCGCGGAACGCCATCGTTCTCGGTTTGGTCCTCAATGACGGTGACCCGGCGGAGCCGGCCGCACAGGCACGGGTATACGGCCGACCACGCGAGCGCGAGGTCGGCCGGACTGAACCCGCTTCGACAGGTTCAGGCTGCGTGGCGTTTGACGGCCATGTCCCAGCCGGGCAGGTCGGCGGCCCGGCGTTCGGGCGGGCCCACGTAGTCCGCCGATGGCCGGATAATCTTGGCCAGGCGTTTCTGCTCGAGGATGTGGGCGCTCCAACCGGCCGTCCGCGCGCAAGTGAACATGGCCGCCAGCATGTCGACGGGCACCTCGGCGAAATCGAGCACGATCGCGGCCCAGAATTCGACGTTGGTTTCCAGCACCCGGTCGGGTTTGCGTTCGCGGAGTTCGGCCAGTGCGGCCTTCTCGAGTTCGAGCGCCACCTCGTAGCGCGGCGCGCCGAGTTCGCGGGCCGCGTCCCGCAGAATGCGGGCGCGGGGATCTTCGGCCCGATAGATGGCGTGCCCGAATCCCATCAACCGGCGGCCGCTGTCCAAGACCTTTTTCACGTACGCCCGTGCGTCCCCGCCCTTTTCGACATCGGCGACCATGCCGAGCGCGCGTGCGGGTGCCCCGCCGTGCAACGGACCCGAAATGGCGGCCACCGCTGCGGACAGGCACGCCCCGACGTCGGCCCCCGTGCTGGCCACGACGCGTGCGGTGAACGTCGACGCGTTCATCCCGTGCTCGGCGGCGCAGACCCAGTAGCGGTCGATGGCCGCCACGTGCCGCGGGTCGGGCTCACCCCGCCACCGGATCATGAACTGCGACGTGACATCGCGGCCCTCGGCGACGAGCCGCTCGGGGACCGCCGGCCGCGAGTCGCCCCGGGCCGAGGCCGCCACCACGGCGAGCATGGACGCGGAGGCCCGCGTGACGTCGGCCCGGGCCGTCGAGTCGTCAATATCGATCAACGGGCGCAAGCCGAGCAAGGGTGCGAGAGCCGCTGCGGCCGCCTGCACATCGACACGCACGTCCCCGGTACGCAGGGGGAACCCGTCGGACGGGGCGAACTGGCCGGGCCCGCCCGCGGTCAACGGGGACTCGAACGAACCGTCGGCGAGAAGGCCATAGACGTCGCCGAACGAGACGGTGCCGGCCAGCGAGCGGATGTCGACACCCCGGTAGCGCAGGGCACCGCCATCGCGGTCGGGCTCGGCGATCTCGGTGTCGAACGCGACGACCCCGGACAGCCCTGGATTGACAGTCAACATGTCAACACCATGGAACGGCTACATGTTGACGTCAACGTTGATCCAGTCAATATGAGAGCATCTGCACATGCCCGCCTCCCCGCCCCCGCTGACCACCGCCGAAGTCGCCGAGTTGCTGGGCGTCAAACCCGCGACCGTCTACGCGTACGTGAGCCGCGGGCTGCTGGGCAGCCGCCGCAACGCCGACGGGAAGAACAGCCTGTTCGACCGGCGCGAGGTGGACGCCTTCCTGGCCTCGCGCCGGCGTCCGACCACTCCCGGCATCCAGACCGGCATCACGCTGATCAGCAACGGCACGCTGCACTATCGCGGTCACGACGTCGTGCAGCTGGCCAGAGTAGCCAGTTTCGAGGAGGTCGTGTCCCTGCTGTGGACAGGCACGCGGCGCTACGAGGAGTTCGCACCCGATCCGCGACTGCTGAAGCTGGCCGAGGCCGTGATCGCCCCGCTCCCCCGCACGGCCCGCCACACCGACCGCCTGCGCGTCATCGTCGCCGCGGCCGCGGCCGGCGACCCGCTGCGCTTCGACACCACCCCCGCCGCCGTCACCGCGACAGCCCGGGCCCTGCTGGGCACGATGGTCACCGCGCTCCCCCGGGCAGCGACCGGACAAAACACGCATAACCCAGCCGGACAACATGCCCACAGCCGGGACGTTCAGGACGGTCGTGGTGGACACGGCGTGGCGAAACGCGGCCAGGGCGAGACCGGCGACGACCAAGACGATGCCGCCCGCACCCCCGCGGAGTCGGGCCGCCCGCGGATTGCCGAAGTTCTCTGGAGCCGCCTCACGGCCTGGGAGGCGGCCCCGCGCGAGCACAACCTGCTCGATGCCGCGCTCATCCTGCTGGCCGATCACGACATCGCGGCGTCCACCCTCGCGGCGCGCGTCGCCGCGTCGACCCGGGCCCACCCGTACGCGGTGGTCGGCGCCGGGCTGGCCGCGCTCGACGGCCCCCTGCACGGGGCGGCCAGCAGCCTCGCCTATCCCCTGCTGGCCGACGTTCTGCGACGCCCCGATCCGGTCGGCGCCATCGCGGAACGGCTGCGGTCCGGCGAGCCCGTGCCCGGCTTCGGGCACCGGCTCTACCCCGACGGCGACCCCAGGGCGCGCGCCCTGCTCGACATGCTGGGCGACACGCGGGCCCGGGACGCCGCCGAACGGCTCGAGGAGGTCATGCGCGCGCGGTCCGGCGTACGGGCAAATGTCGATCTGGCTCTGGCCGCTCTCACCCTCGAACATCAGATGGCCCCCGACGCCGGGGAGACGATCTTCGCCGTGGCGCGCACGGCCGGCTGGATCGCGCACGCGCTGGAGGAGTACGCCGACCGGCCGTCACGGTTCCGGCCGTCCGGCGAATACGCGGGCCAGGCCCCGGCATGACGGCGCGTCAGGGGGTCCAGCCCCCGGAGATTACGCGCGATAGGGTCCGAAGATGTCGACCGAAGATCCCCTGAGCCTGTCCCTGCTCGACGGCCTGCACTCCACGCCCGCACGGCGCTACCTGTCCGACCGGCCCATCGACGACGAGGTCATCACCGCCGTCCTCGATGCCGCCGTGCGCGGGCCCAGCGGCGGCAACAGCCAGCGCTGGGCCTGGATCGTCGTCCGCGATCCGCAGGTCAAGCGGCAGATCGCCGAGTGGTACCGGGAGGGCTGGGAGAAGAACTACGGCTCGCGGCGCGAGCAGATCCTGAGCGCCGACGATCCGGGCGGCATGAGCGCGGCCTCCTTCCGGGCCGCGGACCACCTGGCCAACCACCTCGAGGACGCGCCCGTCTGGATCTTCCCGGTGCTGCTGGGGGCCAAGCGGTCCAGCAATCCGCGGCTGGGTTCGTCCATCTACGGCGCCGTGCAGCAACTGATGCTGGCCGCGCGCGCCTACGGCATCGGTTCCACGCTGACCACTCTCTATGCCGGCCACGAGGACGACGTACGGGAACTGCTCGGTCTGCCCGAGGACGCGCTGACCATGGCGCTGATCCCGCTCGGCTATCCGGAACGCGGACGATGGGCGCAGCCGAAGCGCCGCCCGCTGGAGGAGGTCGTCTTCCACGATCGGTACACGGCGTCGTGACGTACATCAAGAGCATCACCATCGACTGCCAGGACGCGCTGGTCGTGGCCCGCTTCTGGGCGGCCGCGCTCGGCGGCGAGCTCGACGAGTCCGGCACCCCGGCCAAGGCGTTCGTCGAGGCGCCCGGCTGGGGCGGGCCCAACCTGTGGTTCCAGCGGGTGCCCGAGCCCAAGGAGGCCAAGCTGCGCATGCACTTCGACCTGCGGGCGCCCGGCGGCGACATCCCGGCCGAGGTGGAGCGGCTCAAGGCGCTCGGCGCGACGTTCGCCTGGGAGGCCGGCGGCCTCACCGTGCTGCGCGACCCGGAAGGCAATGAATTCTGCGTGGAGGAGTAAAGAAGGGTGGGGCGCCGGCCGATAGCGGGGTATCGAAACACCCATCCCACGGAAGGGAACCCCGCCCATGGTGCAACGGACTTTGCCGGTCCGGGACGATCGCTGGCAGCCGGAGGACCGGATCTACGACGGCCTGATCGCCCGGGCCCTCGACAACTCCGAGGACTCCGAAGCCCGTGACGGCACCGCGGAAATGATGGCGGGCGCCCTCATCCTGGTCGTTCTGTTCCTGGTCATCATGAAGGGCGCCGAGTCGGTCACGGCCGCGCTCGTCACCTGCGGCGTGCTCGGCGGCGCGGGCTTCCTGTGGATGGCCGGCCAGGCCAGACCGGCCAAGGCCGACCGCAGCCAGGCGCTCCGCGAGCTCGGGGGACCCGGACTGCTCCCGGCCGGCTACCTGGTGCACGCCAAGGCGTGGAACGCGGGCATGTCGGAGCACGTCGCCGGGGTGCCCGAGTCGCAACTGCTGGCCGCCGCCGAACTCTGCAACATCTTTCCCGGTACGGTCAACGACCTTATCCGGTTCGTCGGCAACGTCGCGATCCACGTCCCGGCCGGCCGCCACACCAACGCCGACGACGTCCGCCGCCGGGCCCGCGAGCTGGTCCAGGTGGCCAAGCCGATCGTCGTCGACTACGCGAAGAGCGCCCCGAAACTTCCGACCCCGCCGCCCGAGGGCAAGGGCAAGCGTTAGTCGTAGTCCGACGGCCGCAGACGGGCGACCCGCCGGCGGTATTCCGAGGCCATGCCGGGCCAGTTGGTGACGACCCGGCCGGCCGCGTTGCGGTACCAGTTCCGGCAGGAGGTCCAGACGCTGCCGGCCAGACGCCGCTGGATCTCCTCGTCGTAGGCGGCGGCGACCTCCCGGCGTACAGCCAAAGGTCTTGACCCGGACGCCAGGCGGCGCACGGCCTGAACCAGATAGGCCGCCTGGCGCTCGATGAAGTACAGCACCGAGGTGTTGCCGCTGTTCGTGTTCGGGCCGTAGATGAGGAACAGGTTGGGGAAGCCGGGAACCGTCATCCCCAGGTGTGCGTAAGCCCCGGCCGCCCATTCGTCGGCCAGCGCGCGGCCGTCCCGGCCGGTCACCCGGATGCCGGCCAGGAAGTCGGTGGCGGCGAAACCGGTCGCGTAGACCAGCAGGTCGCATTCGTGCAGCGTGCCGTCGGCCGTGCGTACGCCAGAAGCGGTCGTCTCGAGGATCTTCTCGGTGACCAGCGAGACGTCGGGGCGGGTCAGGGCGGGCAGCCACGCATTGGTGAACAGGACGCGCTTGCACCCCATCGGGTCGTCCGGCGTCACCCGCGCCCGCAGTCCGGGATCGCGCACCTGCAGGCGGCGTTGCAGGCGCGAGGCCGAGCGGACGAACGCCCCGGCCAGACGGCCACCCATGAGGGCGCGCCCGGTCACCACGGTCATCGCCCACACCCCGGCTCGCGGCAGGAGCATCAGCCGCGGCATTTTCCCGTACGCGAAACGACGTCCGGCGCCGTAGCGGCGATCGGGGCGCGGCAACGTCCACGGGGCGGTGCGCTGGAAGACGGTGATGTGCGCGGCCCGGCCGGCGATGGCCGGCACCAGCTGGATGGCGCTGGCGCCGGTGCCGATGACGCCGATCCGGGCGCCGTCCACAGGCACGTCGTCGCTCCACTGTGCGGTGTGGACAACCAGCCCGCCGAACGATCCGGGGATCGGCGGCCGCACCGGATTGCCGAGCTGCCCGACCGCGGGCACGAGCACGTCGGCCTCGTACGAAGCGCCGTCGGCGGTCCCGACCAGCCAGCGACCCCCGGTCCAGGTGGCCGACGTGACCGTGGCGTTCAACACGACGCGCTTGTCCACACCCAGCGATCCGGCCGTCCGGCGCAGATAGGCCAGGATCTCGTCGTGGGCCGGAAACCGCCGGGTCCAGCCCGGATTGGGCGCGAACGAGTACGAGTACAGCGGCGCGGGGACGTCGCAGGTGCAGCCCGGGTACGTGTTGTCGCGCCACACGCCGCCGATCGACGCCGCCCGTTCCAGCAGCACCACGTCGTCGAAGCCGGCCTCGAGCAGGGCGGCCGCGGCCGCGATCCCGCCGAACCCGGCCCCGATGACGACCACGCGGGGCTGGCTCATGGCTCACCGCCTTGGCCTGGAGGACGTTGGCCCGAAACTAGCAGCCTATTGGCGGTGTGCCAATAGGACTCAGGCCGCTTCGATCAGCAGCCGGGCACAGGTCGCCGGGTCGTCGCTGAACGGCAGATGGCCGCAGCCGGGCAGGCGTACGTGCCGGGCCCCCGGAAGCAGCCGCCGGGCGCGCGCCGCCTGGCGGTAGGGCAGCACCAGGTCGCGTGTTCCCCATGCGATGGTCACCGGGACGCCGCCCGCGCCGGCGAACCGCCAGGTGGCCAGCTCGCGACGGGCGCCGGCGAATCCGGGCGCCGCCACCAGCGCCCGCGCGTCGGCCAGACAGCCGGCCGGGTCGAGGCGCACCGGCCGCGCGTAGAAGATTCCGCACAGCGCGGCCCGCCCGGCCCGGGTCCGCAGCAGTCCGGGCAGAACCGGCCCCAGAGCAGCGCCACCACCGCGCGCCAGGCTGACCACGCCCTGGCACCATTTCGCGCCGCCGGGCCCATAGAACCCGACCGGAGAGAAGGCGGTCACCGAACGGGCCCGGCCGCGGCGCCCCAGTTCGAGCGCCACTCCCCCGCCGAGCGAACTGCCACCCACGGCCGGCCGCACGACGCCGAGCGAGTCGAGGAGGGCAGTGACGCGATCGGCGAAGTACGGAACGTCGCCCGGCCCGCCGTCGACCGGCGATTCCCCGAACCCGGGAAGATCGACCGCGATCACGTCGAAACGCGCGGCCAGCGCCGGCAGGATCGGCTTCCACACCTGCCAGCGGCTGCCGAGACCGTGCACGAGCACGAGCGGACTGCCCGCGCCCTCCCGATGGAACCGCATCGCCCACCCGCTCCTTATTGACATACCGTCAACAACGGTGTCACCGTACGCCATGGCGTACGACTACGACGTCCTCGTCGTCGGATCCGGGTTCGGCGGCAGCGTCACCGCGCTGCGCCTGACCGAGAAGGGCTACCGGGTGGCCGTCCTCGAGGCCGGCCGCCGCTTTCCCGACGATCAGTTCCCGCGCACCTCGTGGCGCCTGCGCCGCTACCTGTACGCGCCCGCGCTGCGCTGCTTCGGCATCCTGCGCCTGACCCTTCTCGACAACGTGCTGATCATGTCGGGGGCGGGTGTCGGCGGTGGCTCGCTCGGCTACGCGAACACGCTCTACGAACCCCCGGACCGTTTCTTCGACGACCCGCGCTGGTCCGGGATCACCGATTGGAAAGCCGAGCTGACTACCGCGTACGACCAGGCCAAGCGCATGCTCGGCGTGGCCGAAAACCCGTTCGGGACGCCGTCCGACCTCGCTCTGCAGGCGGTCGCCGAACGCCTCGGCGCCGGGAAGACCTTCCGCCGTACGCCGGTCGGTGTCCATTTCGGCGCGGGCGGCGCCGACCCGTACTTCGGCGGGAGCGGCCCCGCCCGCGAATCGTGCACCTTCTGCGGCTCCTGCATGACGGGCTGCCGGGTCGGCGCCAAGAACACGCTCGTCAAGAACTATCTGTACCTGGCCGAGAGGGCGGGCGCGACGGTCTTTCCGCTGACCACAGTCGACGACGTACGCCCCCGCCCGGCCGGCGGATACGAGGTGCGCACCCACCGCACCGGCGGACCGCGCCGCCGCACCTTCACCGCCGGGCAGGTCGTTCTCGCGGCCGGCGCGCTCGGCACCCAGCGCCTGCTGCACCGGCTGCGCGACAAGGGCAGCCTCCCGCACGTCTCGCCCCGCCTCGGCGAGCTGAGCCGCACCAACTCCGAGTCGATCCTGGGCGCCCGCACCCGCCGCCGCGACGCCGACTTCAGCCGGGGCGTGGCCATCACGTCCTCGATGCACATCGACGCCGACACCCACATCGAGCCGGTCCGCTACGGGCGCGGCAGCAACCTGCTGGCCCTGCTGGCCACGGTGCTGGTCGACGACACGCCCGGCGCCCGCTGGAAGGCCGGCCTGCGCGAGCTGGTCCGCGACCGCCGCCATCTGCGCCTGCTGGCCTGGCCGCGGCACTGGTCGGAACAGACCGTCGTCCTGCTGGCCATGCAGTCGCTCGACAATTCGATCACCGTGCGCCGCCGCCGTGGCCGCCTGCGCACCAGCCAGGGAGTCGGCGCCCCCAACCCCGCCTGGGTGCCGGCCGCCCACCGGGTGGCCCGCGAGGTGGCCGCCGAGATTGACGGCGTCCCGCTCGGCGCGATCACCGAGCTGGCCGGCCGTCCGGTCACCGGGCATTTCCTGGGCGGCTGCGCGATCGGCGCCACCCCCGCCGAGGGCGTGATCGACCCGTACCACCGGCTCTTCGGCCATCCGGGCCTGCACGTCATCGACGGGTCGGCGGTCGCGGCCAACCTGGGCGTCAACCCGTCCCTGACCATCACCGCGATGGCCGAACGCGCCGTCTCCCTGTGGCCCAACGCCGGCGAGACCGACCCGCGCCCGCCGCTGGGGGCCACGTACGAACGTCTCCCGCCCATCGTGCCCCGCGAACCGGCGGTCCCGGCGACGGCGCCGGGCGCGCTGCGGCTCTGAACTGGCCGGTCAGACGCAGCGGCGGATGCCGGCCGGGGCCGGCTGAGGTAGGAACTCGGGCACGAGACCCATGCGGTCGAGGGTCATCCACACCGCGGGATGGGCGGCGGCGACGTCGAGCAGGCAGCCCCGGGACCGGGCGGTGGCGTGCAGCCCGTACAGGGTGCGCACGCCGGCCACGTCGATGAAGTGCAGGCCGCCGAGATCCAGGATCAGGCCGGCCGGACGCCAGCGGTCGATCGTGCTGACGATCCAGCCGCGCAGCCAGGCGCCGTTACCCACATCCAGCTCTCCGGTCACGCTCACGTGCACCGCGGCGGCGCCCGCCGACATCGTGCGCACTTGCAGCAACATCGGCGTGTTCTCGACGGTCATGAACTCATTGTCGCGGCGGCAATACGCCCGGGAATCGGTCACCTGACCGATTTAGCTCCGCCGGGCGGTCACCCACGCCGCGATCTGGGTCCGGGCGTTGAAGTCCAGTTTGGTGAGAATGTGCTCGAGGTGGGTGTTCGCGGTCCGGCGGCTGATCACCAGGCGGTCGGCGATCTGCTGGTTCGTCATGCCCGCCGCGACCAGCTCGGCCACCTCGCGTTCGCGCCGGGTCAGCGGGGCCCAGTCGGGCAGCACGCCGACCGGCGGCGGGGCGCTCTGTTCCTCCAGCGCGTAGGCCACCCCGGCCTCGAAGTCGAGCGCCAGCCCCTCGGCCAGCAGGGCGTCGAACCGCTGGTCGCCGAGCACGTCGCGGGCCTGTTTCTCGGCCCACACGCGGCTCGCGCACAGGTCGGGCGAGCCCATCTGGGGCAGCCCGACCGCTTCCCAGCGCCGGTGGGCGATCCCGAAGAGCCGGGCCGCCCGCTCCGCGGCCCCCAGCGAGGACGCCGCGCAGGCCAGCGCGTCCATGGCCATCGCGTTGCCGCCGCGGTCGCTGAGCCGCCGTTTGATGCGCACCGCGGCCCGGGCGTGCGCGGCCGCGGCGGACGGCTTGTCGCGGTTCAGCTCGATCACCGCGCGCACGTACTCCGCGTACGAGCGGGCCCACTGCTCGCTCTTCTGCTGGCAGACGGCGAAGTGCTCCTCGGTGACCGCCACGGCGCGGTCGTGCTCGCCGAGGAACGTCAGCGCGAGGGCCTGAGCCGACAGGGCGAGCAGCAACCCCATGCCGGGGTCACCGCCGTTGGTGTGCAGCCGGACCGATTCCTGCAGTGTGGACACCGCTACGGCCGGCTCGCCGCGCAGCGCCGCCGACACGCCGGTGAGGAAGGCCAGCCAGCCCCGCGCCTCGGGATCGGCGTGCGGCCGGCACCGCTCCACGTATTCCGCCGTGGCTGTCATGTCGCCCTGCAACGCGCAGATCCAGGCACACACCCACAGCGCATGTGTGAGCGCCGGGCCCGGCTCGGAAGCCAGGGCCATGGCCCGCTCGAGGTAGTGCCGTCCCTCACGCGGGTGCCCGCAGGCGAACCAGAAGTAGAGGAGGGCTGCGGCCATCTCCAGGCCGGCTCGATGCTCGCCCGGTTCGGAGAGGCTGAATTCCAGCGCCGTACGCAGGTTGGGGTGCTCGAGGGTGAGGCGCTCGAACCAGCCGGCCTGACCCGGGCCGCACCACTCGGCGTCGAACCGGCGGGCCATCCGCAGATAGTGGTCGCGGTGCCGGCATCGCACCTCGCGCTCCTCGCCCGAGGCCCGCAGGATCTCCACTCCGTACTCGCGGATCGTGCCGAGCATGCGGTAGCGGGCGGCCGGTCCGTGCCCGTCGAGCACCAGGATCGACTTGTCGACGAGGCCGGCCACCAGGTCGAGCGGCTCGCCGCAGACCTCCTGCACCGCCTCGAGGGCGAACCCGTCGGCGAACACCGAGGCCCGCGCCCAGACCGTCCGCTCGCCCGGGCTGCACAGCGCGTAACTGCCGTCGATGGCCTTGCGCAGCGACTCGTGCCGGCCGCCGCCGGGCCGGCTGAGCAGGCCGGACTCGTCGGCGTACCAGCCCTCGACCAGGTCGGCGATCCGCTCGACCGGCAGGGCGCGGGTGCGGACGGCGGCCAGCTCGATGCCGAGCGGGATGCCGTCGAGGCGGCGGCACAGCCGGGCCACCGCGTCCTGGTTGCCGGGGGTCAGCGTGAAACCGGGAGCGGCCGCGGCGGCCCGCTCGGCGAACAACATGACCGCGGCGTCGACCTCGTGGTCGGCGGGCGAGGCGGCCGGGTCGGGCACCTGCAGCGGGTGCAGCAGGAACATGTGCTCGCCGTCGACGCCGATCGGCTGGCGGCTCGTGGCCAGCACCTGCAGTCCCGGCGCGGCCCGCAGCAAGGTCTCCACGAGGGACGAACACGCCCCGGCCAGGTGCTCGCAGTTGTCCAGGACGAGCAGCAGGCGGCGCGAGGAGAGGTAGCCGGCCAGGCCGACCGACTGCGGGCGGACGGACTGGTCGTGCACACCCAGCGCCTGGCCGACCGCCTCGCAGATCAGCATCGGGTCGGCGATCCCCGAGAGGTCGACCAGCCACGCCCCGTCGGGGAAGGCGCGCTGCAGCTCGGCGGCGACCCGGATCGCCGTACGGGTCTTGCCGACCCCGCCGATGCCGGTGATCGTGACCAGCCGGGAGGTGGCCAGGAGCCGCTTGAGCTCGGCCCGTTCACGATTGCGGCCGACGAAGCTGGACAGCTCCGCCGGCAGGTTTCCGCGGAGTCGTCGTGACTGCGCCGTGCGAGCGTCCATCGCATGAACCTATGCGCAGCCGCAGCGTGCGGCGCATGCCGTTAGCCGATCGGGTGATGTCGGATTCTGAGCATCACGAGGTGATCACCGGCCGAAAGTGTCATACCCGGGCGGTAGTTTCTCCCCGTGTTCGAAACCCTCGATGACGTGCCCTGGTCCGAAATTCACCACGCTCATGGTTCCGCTGTTGATGTCCCGGCCCAGCTGCGGGCGCTGTTGTCCGACGACGCCGAGATCCGCCGGAAAGCCCGGGCGGCCTGTTACGGCACCCTCTCCCACCAGGGCCGGCGTTACGAGGCGAGTGCCTACGCGGTGCCGTTCCTGCTCGAGATGCTGGAGTCGCCGTCCACGCCGGAGCGTGCCGAGCTGATCGAGCTGCTGGTCGTCCTGGCCATCGGCTCCGAGGAGTCGTGGCTGCCGCGGGGCTTCCCGCCGGCCGGGCCGGGTGGCCTCGAGTCACGGGTCCATCAGGCGGCGGCCGAGGGGGTGCCGCTGTTCGTCACGCTTCTGGAAGACGACCAGGTTTCCGTACGCCGCATGGCCGCGTACGCGCTGGGCTGGTTCCCGGCCGACGCGTCCCTCAGCGTGCCCGCGCTGGCCTGGACCCTGCTCGACGCCCACGACTCCGTGGCCGCGACCGCCGCGCTGTCCCTCGGGCTGGTCGGCGGGGGCGCCCCGCTGGCGGGCGAGGCGCTCGCGGCGTCGTTCGCCGGTCCGCGCGTCCTGCTGCGGGGTGCGGCCGCCATCGCCCTGGCCCGCCGGCACGGCGAGGACGCGCCCGCCGGGGTCGTCGACGAGCTGCGCCGCTGGTCGGGCCCGGGCGAGACGACCGAGGTGCCGTTCCGCGACGGCGACCTCTCCGGTTACGCGTCGCTGGCGCTGCGGCTGGTGCTTCCCGACGATTCGAAGATGCCGTAGCCGAAGCCGTCGACCCGCAGCTCACCGTCCTGCCTGGTCACGCCCGAGGTCCAGATCGGCTCGCCCGCGGGGAACGTCAGCGTGGCCGGTTCCCGGCGCGGGTTCAGCACGACCAGGTGGCTCTCGCCGCGGACGTAGGCGAAGGGGTAGCCCTCCGAGACGACCCGCGTCGACGCCCGCGTGCCGAGGGCCGGGGTGGCCTGGCGCAGGGCGATCAGCTTGCGGACGAAGGCCAGCGTCGACCCCGGGTCGTTCTCCTGCGCGGCCACGGTCGGCCGGTCGGGCGCCGGGTCGATCGGCAGGTACAGCTTGGACGCGTCGGCGGTGGAGAAGCCGGCGTTCGGGCCCGAGTCCCACTGCATCGGCGTACGGCAGCCGGCCCGGTTGTATCCGGGGTTGCAGATCGAGCCCTCCACGTTCGGCAGCCCGGGCAGATACCGCATGGCGATCTCGTCGCCGTAGTACAGGCAGGGCACGTTGCCCCAGGTGAACAGGAAGATCAGGGCGGTGCCGAGCTGGTCGGCGGTGCGCGGGCCGCAGCACAGCCGGTCGAAGTCGTGGTCGGCGGTGGACAGGATGATCGGCCGGTCGGCGTGCCCGTCGCGGGCGGCCGTCCACGCCTCGAGGAACGGCCTCGTGCTGCCCTTGCCGTCGGCGTCGAAGAACGGCTCGCGCGGCGCCTGGAACGGCAGCCGGCCCGCGTAGTGGTTGTTGAACAGGCTCGCGTGCGCGTCCTTGATCACCAGGAAGAAGTCGGCGTCGAAGGCGAGCGGTCCGCCCGTACGGGGCTCGGCGCCCTCGGGAATCAGCACCGCGTCCGGATGCTCCGCCTCGAGCCACTCGCGGATCTCCCGCCACAGCGCGACCGTCTCGGCGTACCCCTGCACCAGTTCCTCGTCCTTGACCAGCGAGAACGCCATGTCGACGCGGAAACCGGCCACCCCCAGATCCAGCCAGTACGCGATGATGTCGCGCAGCGCCCGCCGGTTGCGCAACGGCCCCGGCGCGTCGATCGGGTCGCGCCACGGCTCGTCCGCGTTCGCGCCGACCCAGCCGAAGTTGAGGGCGGGCTGCTCGTCGTAGAAGTTCTTGAGGTAATAGCCCTTGCGCGGCCCCGGCGAACGCACCCAGGCGGGCGTTCCGGGCATGTCGCGCGTCCACGACCGTACGGGAAGCTCCTCGCACCAGATGTAGCGGTCGCCCTCGGGATCGGGACCGTCGGCCGCCAGTTCCTTCTGAAACCACGGATGCTCGATCGAGGTGTGCCCGGCAACCAGGTCGAGCAGGACGCGGATGCCACGCTCGCGGGCCTTGGCCACCAGCTCGGCCATGTCGTCGTTGGTGCCGTAGCGCGGGGCGATCGTCAGATAATCGGACACGTCGTAGCCGGCGTCGACGAACGGCGACGCGAAACACGGGTTGAACCAGATGACGTTCACCCCGAGCGAGGCGATGTGGTCGAGGCGTTCGATCACGCCGCGCAGGTCGCCGACGCCGTCACCGTCGGAGTCGGCGAACGACTGGGGATAGATCTCGTACATCACCGCGTCGGCCAGCCATTCACGTCCCATGGTCATAAGGCTAACCACGAGAGGGCGGCCTAAACCCGGTCCCCGCGGTGGTCCGGCCGGGGCGCGGACCACCGCGCGAGATCGTGTTCGAGACCCACGCCGCGGCGGACATCGCCTGCGGATCGTCGGGCATCCGGGCCTGTTCGGCCATCCGGGTCAGTGGCGGCGGATCAACTGCTCGATCACCGTACGGGCCGGGATCGCCGGGCGGCCGAGCACCTTCTCCAGCGCCGGGTCGGTGACGGCGAACTCGCCGCGCCGGGCCGCCCGGAACATGCCGAGCGTGAACTCGGCCGCACCCGCCGGCATGCCGCCCTGGACCGCGGCCGCTTTCCACTCGTCGTCCGCCACCACGACATGGTTCACCCCGGCCAGCTCCGCGACCTGCGCGAAGTCGAGCATCTCGGGAGCGGTCAGCGGCGGTGTGACGCCGTCGAACAGACCGTCCTCGAGCAGGGCGGCCGCGGCCACGGCGGCCAGGTCGTCGTGGGCGGTCCACGAGAAGGGCCCGCCCTCCGGGACGACCAGCTGCCCCGACGACAGCGCCGCACCCAGGTAGTAGCCGATCGTGCTGGTGTAGAAGCCGTTCCGCAGGGCCGTGAACGGCACCCCGGTCAAGGACAGGTAGTCCTCGGTGGCCGCGTGGGTCAGTTGCGGCGCGAACAGCGAGTCGTGCGACGCCGCCTGGTGACTGGTGTAGAGGATGCGCCGCGCTCCCGCCTCACGAGCGGCGTCGATGGCCGCCCGGTTGGCGTCGACGGCCGCCGGCCCGGCGATCGAGGCCGAGATGATGAGCACCTGGTCGGCGCCCTCGAAGGCTTGGACCAGCCCGCCGGGCGACGTGAAGTCCCCCGCCCGCACCCGCACTCCCCGGCCGGCCAGCGCGGCCGCCTTGCCGACATCCCGCACGCTCACGCCCACCTCCGCCGCGGGGATCCGGTCGAGAACCAGTTCAACGATCCGGGATCCGAGCTGCCCGGTGGCGCCGGTAACAACGATCATGGCGAAGCTCCCTTGTTTCCGTGGATACGATCGCCACGTTAGCACTGTTATCAGCTCCGCTAACAGGTGAGTGTTAGCATCGCTACATGCAGGTTCGGGACGACACGCGCGCCGCCATCGTGGAAGCGGCCACCAGCCTTCTCCGCGAGCAGGGCGCGCGCGCCGTGACCACGCGCGCCGTCTCCCAACTGGCCGGGGTGCAGGCGCCGACCATCTACCGCTTGTTCGGCGACAAGGACGGCCTGATCGACGCGGTGGCCGAACAGGTCATGGCCACTTACGTCTCGTCCAAGGCCGTGCAGGCGGACGACGACCCGCTGACCGATCTGCGCACCGGCTGGCGGGCCCACGTCGATTTCGGCCTGGCCCATCCCGGCCTGTTCGCTCTGCTCAACAACCCCGACCGGGCCGCTCAGTCGCCGGCCACGGCCACCGGCCTCAAGGTGCTGCAGGCCCGCGTACGCCGCCTGGCCGAGGCCGGCCTCCTCCGCGTCGACGAGGAGCGAGCCGTCTCGATGATCCACGCCGCCGGCACCGGAACCGTCCTGGCCCTGCTGGGAATGCCCGCCGACACCCGCGACCCCGGCCTCGCCGACGCCATGTTTCAAGCAGTGGCGGCCTCGATCCTGACCACAAAGCCCGCAGTCTCCCAGACCGACACCGCCGGCATCGCCGTAACTTTCGCAACCGCCCTGCCGTCGCTGCCCGCCTTGACCGACGCCGAGCGCGCGCTGATGTCCGAGTGGCTGACCCGCTCCCTGACCGAGCTGCGCAACTAGCGCTCCAGCCATCCCAGAATCGCCCGATTCGTTTCCTCCGGCCGTTCTTGCTGGATCCAATGACCGCAATCCAGGCCGACGACCTCCACCTTGGGCACGAACCTGGTGAGGCCGGCCGACCTGGGGATCACATCCCGGTCCCCATAGATCATGAGTGCCGGCTGTTGGATGACCGGATCCACGTCCGCCAGCAAATGCCAGTTGCGGTCCAGGTTCCGATACCAATTGATGCCACCCGTGAACCCCGATTTCTCAAAGGCGGAGACGAAGACGGCCAGTTCGCTGTCGCTCATCAAGGGCTCACCCAGGGCGGTCTCGGCGTTGGCGAGATTAATCATCACCATCCCCGGCTCCGGCTCTGCGGGCGGCTGGTTCTTCCGGTACATGTTACGAAGGAACCGAGACGTATTCTCTTCCAACACGGCGTCCGCCACACCTGGCTGCCGATTGAAGTGAACAAAATAGAAGTCGCCGCCAAGCATTTCCTCCATGAACTCGATCCAGGGCCTTTCCCCGCGCTCCTGATACGGCAGGCTCAGGTTGACCACCTTGTGCACGCGGCGCGGGTGCAACAGGGTCAGGCCCCACACAACCATAGCCCCCCAATCGTGCCCGACAAAGATGGCATCCTCGTACCCGTAGTGATCGAGAAGCCCCACGAGATCACCCGACAAACGTTCAATGTCATACGCCGACACCTCGACCGGCCGGGACGAGTTCCCATAACCTCGCTGGTTCGGAACAATGACGTGATAGCCCGCCGCGGCAAGGGCCGGCATCTGACGGCGCCAGGAGAACGCATGCTCCGGCCAGCCGTGACAGAGCACAATGGGCCTTCCCGCATTGCGCCGTCCTGCTTCAAAGACTTCAAGCTCCACACCGTTGACCGAAATAAGGGTCGGCTCGGGGAAATCAGTAGATTCGAACATCGCACTTCCTCTGCATCTCTTCGGGATTGATCAGCGACTCTTGAGGGTGATCAGGCAACAAAGCCGGCCGAAGGCAGCAGCGGCACAGCCCCGACAGACCGAGGGCCGATGCGATCGTGCTTGGTCGGCCTTGCCGGTGAGGTCATGCCGCCATCGTGCGACCAAAAACGGTCACCTCGTGACCGCATTTACGTTGAGTGCCGGCAAAGTGCGAGCCGACCGCTTGATGGCCATCCTCGTCTTGTTGCAACAACGCGAGCAGCCGACAGCAGCAGAGGTCGCCCGCCAGCCCGAGGCCTGAACCGGCACAACCGCTGCCCGCCACCTGCCGGCCAACCCCGACCCCCACCGCAACGTGCAGAGGCGAAGGCGAACATCCCGTGCTCAACATGTGCGCAACGTGCAGAGCCGAACAGCCGGCGCTCAGCATGTGTACAACGTGCAGAGCCGAACAGCCCGCGCTCAACACGTGCGCAACGTGCAGAGCCGAACAGCCGGCGCCCAGCACGTGCGCAACCGAGAAGCCGCGCACTGAGCATCCGCGCATGGACGTGCAAAAGATGCGCGCTGGTTGAGCGATGATGCTCGGGGTAACGAGCGCTCATGTTCGAAGGCTTTCGGGATGAGCTGGTGGACGTCGGCGAGGTGGCGCTGCGCGTGCGTTACGGCGGGGACGGGCCGCCTGTGCTGCTGGTTCACGGGCATCCCCGTACGGGATCGACCTGGCACCTGGTGGCTCCGCGGCTGGTGGCGGCCGGCTTCAGCGTGGTGTGCCCGGACATGCGCGGTTATGGACGGTCGAGCAAGCCGGCGCTGCGCGATGACCACTCGCAACAGTCGAAACGTGCGGTTGCGGGCGACATGGTGCGGCTGATGCGCGCACTCGGTCATGAGCGATTCGCGGCGGCGGGGCACGATCGTGGCTGCTACGTCGCGCTTCGGCTGGCGCTTGACCACCCGGAGGCCGTACGGAAGCTGGTCGTCATGGACGGCGTGCCGATCAGCGAGGCCCTCGCCCGGTGCGACGCCAAGTTCGCGACGGCCTGGTATCACTGGTTCTACTTCGCCCAGCCGGACAAGCCGGAGCGGGCGATCAACGCCGATCCGGACGCCTGGTACAAGGGCACGCCCGAGCGGATGGGCGCCGAGAACCACGACGAGTTCCGCGCGGCGACACGCGATCCCGGGACCGTGCGCGCGATGCTCGAGGACTATCGAGCCGGCCTCGGTGTCGACCATGAGCACGAACTGGCCGATCGCGCACAAGGACGCAACGTTGACTGTCCGACCCTGTTCATGTGGTCGACGAAGGACGACATGGAGGACCTGTACGGCGACCCGCTCGCGATCTGGCGCGAGTGGGCCGCCGACGTCCGGGGCGTGGCGATCGAATCCGGTCACCACATGGCCGAGGAGAACCCGGCCGCGGTCGCTGAGGCGCTGACCGGCTTCCTCCGCGAACGCTGAACCGCACGACGTCGTCACCCCCGAGCGAGCGGTAGAGCTGGGTCAGCGCCGGAATGGCGGAATCGACTGACGCCGGCGGCAGCCAGTTTCACGGCGATGCAGCCGGCCGGGCGCCGGCACCCGCGAACCAGCCCGCGGGCTCAACGACCATTCGGGCGCGAGACCGCGGGCTTGGGTGACGTCGGGCGGGGCTGTGGGGTCAGCGGCTGGCGCCGGCCCGGCGCTTGGTCCAGACGTCGAAGGCGACCGCCGCCAGGAGCACGGCTCCCTTGACGAGCATGACCTGTTCGCTCGGGGCGCCGATCAGGCTCATGCCGTTGTTGATGACGCCCATGATGAGGCCGCCGGTGATGGCGCCCACGACCTTGCCGACACCGCCCTGCACGGCGGCGCCGCCGATGAAGGCGGCGGCGATCGCGTCCAGTTCGAACTGGTCGCCGCCGGTCGGGTTCGCCTGGTTGAGCCGGCCCGCGAAGATGATGCCGGCCAGCGCGGACAGGACGCCCATGTTGACGAAGATCCAGAAGACTACGGACTTGACCTTGACGCCGGAGAGGGTCGCCGCCTGCAGGTTGCCGCCGACCGCGTAGATCTGGCGGCCGAAGACTGCGCGGTTGGTGAGCAGCGAATAGCCGAGCACGAGCGCGGCGAGCAGAACGAGCACCCACGGCAGGTTCCGGAAACGGGCGAGCTGCACGATCACGAACATGACGACGACGCCGGCCACCACGATCTTGGCCACGAACAGCGGGAACGGCTCGACGACCTGGCCGTAGCGGACGCGGCCGGCCCGGGAGCGCCACTGGGAGATGACGATGCCGGCGACCGCGGCCACGCCGACCAGCAGCGACAGCAGGTCGGCGCCGCCGAGCGCGCCGAGGCCGATGTTGCCCAGATAGCCGTCGGTGAAGCCGTTCGACAGCGTACGCACCTCGTCGGGGAACGGCCCGATGCCGCGGTTGCCGAGGATGTTGTAGGTGACCGCGCGGAACAGCAGCATGCCGGCGAGCGTGACGATGAAGGCCGGAATGCCGAAGTACGCCACCCAGTAGCCCTGCCACGCACCGATCGCCGCCCCCACGAGCAGCGTGATCAGCACGGCCAGCGGCCACGGCACGTCCAGGTTGACCATCAGCACGGCCGCGACCGCGCCGGTGGCCGCCACGATCGAGCCCACCGACAGGTCGATGTGGCCCGAGATGATCACGAGGATCATGCCGATGGCCAGGATCAGGATGTACGAGTTCTGAACGATGATGTTGCTGATGTTCTGCGGGGCGAGCATGTCGCCGCCGGTGAGGATCGTGAACAGCAGCACGATCGCGGCGAACGCGATGTAGATGCCGCTCTGCCGCAGGTTGATCGAGAAGCGCCGGCCACCACGCGATCCGGAGTCCGGGATCGAGGTCTTGGCGACATCCAAGTCGAGGCTCATCGGGGTGCCTCCTGTCCGGCGGTCATGAGGGTCATGAGCCCTTCCTGGGTGGCCTCGGCGCGCGGCACCTCACCGGTGATCCGCCCGGCCGAGAGGGTGTAGATGCGGTCGCAGAGCCCGAGCAGCTCGGGCAGCTCGCTGGAGATCAGCAGCACCGCCTTGCCCTCGTCCGCAAGCCGGTTGACGATCGTGTAGATCTCGTACTTGGCGCCGACGTCGATGCCGCGGGTGGGCTCGTCCAGGATCAGCACGTCCGGATCCGTGAAGATCCATTTGGACAGCACGACCTTCTGCTGGTTGCCGCCGGAGAGCTTGCCCGTGATGCTCGCGACGCTGGGCGCCTTGATGTTCAGGCCTTTCCGGTACGACTCGGCGACCTTGTATTCCTCGTTGTCGTCGACCCAGCCGCGCCGGGCGAGCTTGCCCAGGCCCGCGGCCGACACGTTGCGTTTGATGTCTTCGATCAGGTTGAGCCCGTACCGTTTGCGGTCTTCGGTGGCGTACGCGATGCCGTGGGCGATGGCCTCGCGGACCGACCGCAACCGGATCTCCCGGCCGTCCTTGAAGATCCGCCCGCTGATGCCGGTGCCGTACGCCCGTCCGAAGATGCTCATCGCCAGCTCGGTGCGCCCGGCCCCCATCAGGCCCGCCAGCCCGACGATCTCGCCGCGGCGCAGCGTGAAGCTCGCGTCGGACACGAGCAGCCGGCCGTGCTGGGTGGGGCTGTGCACGGTCCAGTTCTCGACGCGCAGGATCTCCTCGCCGACGTGCGATTCGTGCGGCGGGAACCGGTGGTCGAGGTCGCGCCCGACCATGCCGCTGATGATCTTGTCTTCGGTCAGGCCGCGGGCCTCGTGCGTGGCGATCGTCTTGCCGTCGCGCAGGATGGTCACCCGGTCGGCGATCTCCAGCACCTCGTTGAGCTTGTGCGAGATGATCACGCAGGTGATGCCCTCGTCGCGCAGGCCGCGCAGCAGCCCGAGCAGATGAGCCGAGTCCTCGTCGTTGAGCGCGGCCGTGGGCTCGTCGAGGATCAGCAGCTTCACCCGCTTGGACAGCGCCTTGGCGATCTCGACGAGCTGCTGTTTGCCGACGCCGAGGTCGAGCACCTGGGTGACCGGGTTGTCGCGCAGTCCGACGCGGCGCATCAGCTCGGCCGCGGCGGCGTTCGTCCGGTTCCAGTCGATCAGGCCACGCCGCGACTGCTCGTTGCCGAGAAAGATGTTCTCGCCGATCGACAGGTTCGGCGCGAGCGCCAGCTCCTGGTGGATGATCACGATGCCGCGGTGCTCGCTGTCGCGGATGCCCGCGAACCGGCACTCCTCGCCCTCGAAGGTGATCTCGCCGGCGTAGTCACCGTGCGGGTAGATGCCGGAGAGCACCTTCATCAGGGTGCTCTTGCCGGCGCCGTTCTCCCCGCAGATCGCGTGGATCTCGCCGCGGAGCACCTCCAGGTTGACGTCGTCCAGGGCGCGTACGCCCGGGAAGGTCTTGGAGATGCCCCGCATGCGAAGGATGGAATCCGTCATCACTTGAGCTGGGACTCGGTGTAGTAGCCGGTGTCGACCAGTTCCTTCTTGTAGTTGGCCTTGTCGACGATCACGGACTCGAGCAGCATCGACGGGACGACCTTGACGCCGTTGTCGTAGTCGGTCGTGTTGTTGGTCTGCGGCGCCTGCCCCTTGAGGACGGCGTCCGCCATCGACACCGTGGTCTTGGCCAGCTCACGGGTGTCCTTGTAGATCGTCGAGTACTGCTCGTTGCGCAGGATCGACTTGACCGACGCCTGCTCGGCGTCCTGCCCGGTCACGATCGGATAGGGCTGCGCGGCCGTCCCGTAGCCGTTGCTCTTCAGCGCCGACAAAATGCCGATCGAGAGGCCGTCGTACGGCGAGAGGACGCCGTCGACCTTGGCCCCGCTCCGGTACGTGGAGGTCAGCAGGTTCTCCATGCGGTCCTGGGCGACCTGGGCCTTCCAGCGAAGGATGGCCACGGTCTTGAATTCGGTCTGCTTGCTCTTCACGACCAGCGTGCCGTCGTCGATCTTCGGCTTGAGCACGCTCATCGCGCCGTTGAAGAAGAACGTGGCGTTGTTGTCGTCGGGCGAGCCGGCGAACAGTTCGATGTTGAACGGGCCCTTGGCGTCACCCGCCGAGCCGTCGGCCTTGAGCACCTTGAGCCCGGTGAGCAGCGATGTCGCCTGCTGCACACCGACCTTGAAGTTGTCGAAGGTCGCGTAGTAGTCGACGTTCGGGCTGTTGCGGATCAGGCGGTCATACGCGATGACCGGGATCTTGTTGGTCTTCGCGCTCTCCAGCTGTGTAGTGATGGCGGTGCCGTCGATCGACGCGATGATCAGCAGCTTGGCGCCCTTGGTGATCTGGTTGTCGAGCTGCTGGGTCTGCGTCGGGATCTTGTCCTCGGCGTATTGGAGGTCGACCTTGTAGCCGAGCGCCTCGAGCTGCTTCTTGAGGTTGTCACCGTCGCTGATCCACCGCTCGCTCGAGCGGGTGGGCATGGTGACACCGATCAGGGCGCCCGTGTTGTCGCCGGTGCCGGCTTGCTGGTCGACAGTTTTCTCACTGGAACCACATGCGGCCAGGGAGGCGGCGAGCACGGTGGCGGATACCACCGCACCCATCCTGGACATTCTCATGCGGTACTCCTTCATCGGGTCCATGGAGCGGGGTGCGGTCGAGTGTGAACGGTCACACGAACGGGTGTCAACCGTTCCGAGCAACGTTGCCGACATTTGGCCGAAACGTTGTTATCGATAACAGCGAGGTCTCGGATCGTCACGCCGACGCAGGACGGCACGACGAGAGCTGTCGATCAACGCCCGCGGAATTCGAGTGGCCGCTCCGCCGGCATGTGTGGTCAGCTGACCGGATGACGACCACGCCGGTGCCCGACGACGACCACGCCCGTGCCCGATGACCATGGCGCTTGCGCACGGATGACCATGCCGCTGGTAGTCCGACGACCATCCCGTTGGTCCAGGGCGACCAGCCCGGTCGTGCGCTGTCGAGCACGTCGTGGGCCAACCCGATGACCATCCCGCTGGTGAGCGGATGACGATCACGCTAGTGCCCCGGTTTCCGGTCGACGACGCGGCGCTGAGCAGACTGCACGCGCGGGCCTTCGGCAGCGACCCGGAAGTGGTGACGCCCTGGGCTGCGCGACTGTCGCGGCACGCGCTGACGTGGATCGGCGCCTTCGCCGAGGACGCTTTCCACGAGCAGCAGGGCGACACCGCCGCCCGCGACCGGGGCGGCCGGCTGGTCGGCTTCATTCAGGTCTGCTGGGACGGCGGCGCCCACGCGTTCCTGCTCGACACGGCCGTGGACCCGTCAGCACAACATAGCGGCCTCGGGACAGCGCTGGTCGAGGCGGCCATCACCGAGGCCCGGGCGGCCGGCTGCGCATGGCTGCACGTCGACTTCGAACCGCGCCTGGAACATTTCTATCTCGACCGGTGCGGCTTTCGTCCGACCGCCGCCGGCCTGATCCGCCTCTGACCGGCCGCCCCGCACTGACGCGCCTGGCGGTCGGCCCAGGCCCGGAACGGCTCGCCGGGTTGCGGGCGTGGGCCGACCGAAGCACGCGCATTTCAGCGGCCATGCCTCGTGCCCGATTGCCGGCACAAGACCGCGCCGGGCCATCCAGGCTGACCGCTCGGGGGCGCGCCTGAGCTCGCAGCATGCTCCCGGGGTCGCGAGCTGCGCGAAGCGCAGGCGGCGCGCAGGCCGGCGAACTCGGTCGCGGAAACGGGACGACGACGGCCACCGCCACCGGCCTGGTCCGCCCTGGCCGGCCGCTTCGGACCGGCGCGACGACCCTGGCCACCGCCACCAGCTCACACTCCGACGCCCCGGAAACCGTCCGCGGTGTAGCGGGCGAGCATCCCGACCTGTCCCAGCCGGACGGGACGGACCTCGGGCCCCGGCGGAATCGGCACGCCGCCGGCCGACATGATGGGCGCGCCGCCGGGCGGGGGTGGGGGCGGCGGCAGCGCCTTGGCCGGGCACAACAGATAGTGACGGATCACGGCCGGGAAGCGGTCGAAGAGCAGGTTGCGCGGCCGCTCCCACGTCATGCCGGCTTGCTCGCACACCGCCCGTACGGTGGCCTCGGTCTCGAGGTTGGCGAAGCCGGACGCCTGATAGGGCAGCACATGATGCACCCGGTGCGGGCTCAGGCCGGCGCTCAGCCACAGGTCGATCCAGCGGTTGCCGACGATCGTCAGGTCGTAGCTGAGGCCGACCTGGTTGGCCGCCCAGTCGTTACGCAGCGCGACCGGGATCACGGTGAGATCGTCGGGCTCGTCGTCCTCGAAGTCGTGACTCGACACGACCAGGAACGTGTTGAACCACAGCGTGATGAAGAACTGCACGAACCACGCCAGCCAGTGCCCGGTCACCAGGCAGGCCACGAACTCGACGAGCAGCCAGGCGCGGACGAGCCAGAAGTCGGCGCGGATCGCCGCGCCGCCGCCACGTTGCTCGAAACGCGCGATCTCGCGTGCTCGCATGGACAGGCCGAGCAGGCAGATGCCCAGCTTGTGCAGGGTGTAGCCGGGAACGCGCAACAACGGATGCAGACGCAGCATGCCGTCGAAGAACGTCTTCTTCACGTCGGCGCCCGAGCCCATGTACGGGTGGTGCAGCAGCACATGCCCGTCCGTGCCGATCAGGCTCGTGCCCACGTAGTTCATGTCGAACAGGGCCTTGCCGAGCGGCGTCTGCAACCGCTTGCGGTCGTTCCAGCGGCGGTGCAGGTGGTAGTGGCCGGCGCCGGACAGCGCGGTGCGCGTGAGCACCATGACGACCACGAACGCCCACGCCGGCGCGAACCCGCCGACGAACAGGGCCAGCATCGCGACGTGTGCGAGCCCGATGGCCCCGGTGACCAGGTCGAACCGGCGGTCGAACCGCTTGAGGTCACGCTTGGAGAACCGGGCGTTGACCGCGGTCCGGATGTCGGCGAGCAGGCTGCCCTCATCGGCGTAGTTCAGCCGCGGCAGGTCGCGGGCAGCGTCGAAATCGGGCTCGAGCAGGAACGGCGGAACGCCGAGTTTGGGCAGCACGTCCCGTTCGGTGAAGCCCTCGATCTCGTACCGGGAAAGGAACTTCCGCAGCCGTACGGGATCCCGGTGGTAGGTGTGGATGAGCGCGCTGATGTCGCGTCCCTGGCTGGGCCCGAACCAGGTCGCGCCGCCTGGGTGGATCTTCGCCCACTCGGTGAAGTCGTAGGCGCGGCCGTCGACGATCCAGAACGGACGTCCCTGCGGCAGGGCTGTGCCGGTGCGAGGTGAGCTGCGCACGTCGTCGGTCATGACGGTTCCTTCCGCGCGGCGGTGAACTCGATCAGCGCCGCCTCGATCTGCGCTCCCGGCCCCATCGTGATCAGCACGCCGCGCTCGCCGGGCCGCGCGACCCCCTCGTCGAGCAGGCGTTCCAGGCTGACCAGGAAGCTGCCGCTGGAGATGTTGCCGAAGTCGCGCAGCACCGACCGGGTGTGCCGGACGTCGTGCTCGGTCAGGCCGAGGCTCTGCCGCGCGGTGTCGATGACCGCGCCGCCGCCGGTGTGCAGCACCCAATGCCTGATCGATTCCGGCCGTAGCCCGTTGCGCTCGAGCAATCGGCTCACCGGCGTCACCACATTCGTTCCGATCACGTACGGAATGTCGCGGTCGAGATGGAAGCTCCATTTCCCGGCGTCGTCGTTCCAATCGAAGCGCATTGCGTCCCACCGCCCGGGCAGGCAGAAACTTTCGAAATCGAGCACGACCGGACTGCCGGTGTTTCCGCCGCCGACGACCGCCGCGGCCGCACCGTCACCGAAGAGGCTGTTCACTATTCCAGTGCGTGCCGTTTCGTCGCGGACATACATGGCGGAATTGATTTCACAGCATACGAGAAGACCGACCTTGTCCGGATTGTTGCGCACCCACTGGACGAGCGGGTTGAGCCCGTTGAGGCCGGCGTTGCACCCCATGCCGACGACATCGGCCCGGACGAGGCCGGGATGGAAGCCGAGCTCGCGCGAGAACAGAGAGCTGAGGCCGGGCACGAGGAAGCCGGTCGACGTGACGCAGACCAGATATCCCACGTCGGACGGGGTGAGCGCGGCCGCCTTGAGCGCGTTGGCGATCGCGCGACCGCCGATCTCGAGGGCGCCCCGGCGGAACTTGGCGTGCAGCTCGGCCGGCGTCTCGTCGGGGACGCGGCCGGTCACCGGGTCGGCCGGCGGCAGGAACAGACGGCGCGTGCGGATGTGCGGGGCGGCCAGCAGTTTGCGGGCCACCCGGTTCTCGAGGCCGAGCAGCGTGCCGACCTCGGACTGCGTATACGACGTCTCGGGAAAGGCGCTGCCCACCGCGATGATCGACGCATTATCCCGGTCATTTATGATCATGTAAGCGCCCCCGCTTGTGTGACTCGGGAGGACGTTATCGGGTCGGGGACGGGCCCGCTGTCCCGCCTTTCATACCGGGCTTTGATCGCTTATTCGTGGCGTTTTCCGGACTATTGGGCGTCTGCTAATCTCCCGGCGTGCAGCGCTACCTCACCTCCGAAGAGGACAGTGCCCGCTGGCAGGGTTTCCGGTTCCGTCCCGGCGACATCGTGATCAGCACCCGGCGGCGCACCGGCACGACCTGGCTGCAGATGATCTGCGGCCTGCTGATCTTTCAGGCGCCCGAACTGCCGGCGCCGCTCTGGCACCTCTCCCCCTGGCTCGACCACCAGATCGAGCCGGCCGCGCAGATGCACGCCCGCCTGGACGCGCAACCCCACCGCCGCTTCATCAAGACCCACACGCCGCTGGCCGCCCTGCCCTACGACCCCCGGGTGACCTACGTGGTGAGCGGCCGGCACCCGCTGGACACGCACGTCTCGCTCTGCCACCACTGGGCCAACCTGCACGGCACGCCCCCGGCCGACGTGCGAGCCGCCCTGGTGCGCTGGATCTCCACCGACGAGAGCACCGAGTCGCTGGCCGCCGTGCTGCACCACACCACCGACGCGTGGCACCGGCAGTGGCTGCCCAACGTCGTGCTGATGCACTACGACCGGCTGGCCGCCGACCTGCCCGGCCAGATGCGCTATCTGGCCGCCCGCCTGGGCATCGCCGTGCCCGAAGCGCTGTGGCCTGTCCTCACGTCATCGGCTTCCCTGACCCACATGCGCAACCGGGCCGACTTCCTGGTCCCCGGCTTCTTCCAGGACACCAGGTCCTTCTTCCGCCGCGGCACCCCCGGCGCGGGCGCCGAACTGCTGACCCCGGCCGAACTGGCCACCTATCACAACCGGGCCGCCACCCTGGCCCCGCCGGAGGTCCTGACCTGGCTGCACGGCCACGTCTCTCCGGTCAGGACGCACGATTTCCAAGGCCACGCCGCCCCGCACTGACCGCTCGGCGCTTCCGGGCCGTCAGAGGGCCCTCATTGCGCCGCCCTCCGGATCGCGGCGGCCGCGGCGGCTCGGAGCCTGGCCCGGCGAGCCCGGCGCGCACGCAGGACGGCCGGCACGACCGGCACGACCGGCGGGGAGACGGGACGGGTGGCGGGCTTCGGGTCGGTCCTCATGGCCGGAAATCTAGCCCCGGGGTACGACAGAAAAGGGCTCCCGGAGAGGGCCGGAAGTGAGGCAGACTCGCGGGCATGTCTGTCATGGCCCGCAGCGTGGACGATCTGACCGCGTACGCCTCGGAGAACCGGGTGAAATACCTGTTCTTCTGGGGTCACCAGCCCGAACGTGACGGCAGCGCCGGGGCGGGCTGCCTGAGTCAGTGGTGGCCGTCGCGGTTCACCGCCGACGGACGGGAGTTCGCGAGCGCCGAGCACTACATGATGTGGCGCAAGGCGATCCTGTTCGGCGACGAGGCGATGGGCGAGCGGATCCTGGCCGCGCCGCATCCGAGGGTCGCCAAGACGCTCGGCGGGCGGGTGGCCGGTTTCGAACAGGATGTGTGGGAGGAGAACCGGTACGAGATCGTCGTCTCCGGCAACCTGGCCAAGTTCGGGCAGCACGAGGAGCTGCGCGACTTCCTGCTGACGACCGGCGAGCGGGTGCTGGTCGAGGCCAGCCCGCTCGACCGCATCTGGGGCATCGGGCTGGGCCGCGACGATCCGCGCGCGGCCGATCCGCGCCGCTGGCGGGGCACCAACCTGCTCGGCTTCGCGCTGATGGACGTACGGGAAAGCCTGTCGTGACGTCATGCGCCGATGGCGTAGCCGGCGGTCACCAGGAGGGCGGGAATCTGGCCGGCGCCGTGGAAGAACAGGAGGCGGACGAGCACGGGTGAGCAGCCCACGATGTGCATGCGGCCGCGGTCGGCGGCGGCCCGCAGGAGCACGCGGGCCACGGCGGTGTCGGCGAAACGGAGTGCCGTCAGGTCGATAGTGACCACGGGCTCGGCCTCGCGCGTCAGGTAGACCTCCTCGATCATGGCTTGCAGCGCATGCTGATTCGACATGTCGGCCTCACCCGAGAGCCACAGCCCGTACGGCTCCTCGGTCCGGCGGATCCGGAGTGATGTCTCGGGGTCGAACGGCAGCAGCGGCCCGGCCGCCCCCGGATGCGCGAGCGCCAGGCGCCGCAGAAGCACCGGGTCGAAAAGCCTCCGGTCGTACGTGCAGATGCCCATCACATAGCCGTCGGAGAACACCGCGTTGGCCCTGGCCTCGTACCACTCCAGCCGTTCCGAGCCCGGCACCTGCCGTTTCGCCCAAGTCATGTCGCCGACGACGCGCAGGCCCAGATAGCCCTCGGCGCGGCAGCGAGCCTTCTGGACGTGCCAGTGCGCGAGACAGCCCTCGGGGTCGAACAGCCCGCCGGCCAGATAGCTGCCCTCCGGCGTCACCGCTTGCAACTGCCCCGAGCCGAGCGCCGCCCGGAGCTCGACGCCGCGGCGTTCCAGCACGGTGAGAACGGCGTCCGGATCGTCGCCGGAGAAAACGACCTTGTGCTTCGACAGCAGTCCGGCATGGAGGATCCCGGCGATCTCGTCGCGGCGGACGTCATCGTCGTCGACGGTCCAGCAGACGTGGTCCCCGAGTTCCAGGCGATCGAGCAACGCCACCGGGCCTCCCCTCCGATGCGCGTCGCTTCGCCATGCAGCACCGCACCCCACCACGCAAAGGTGCCGTTCACCGTACGCTTCGAAACGCTTCCCCCGCGTTACCTCGGACGAGTGACCCCACCGGTGCCTCCCCGACCGGCCGGACCGCGCCTGCACACGGGCGGTTCGTCCGGGCGTTCAGTCACGTTCACCGTTACGCCGCCGGGGCGTCCTACTGTGCGGCGCAGTCACCGGACACAAGCCCGGCAAAACGGTAAGCAGGTATCCCACACATGGACGTCAGCGTCGTCATTCCGACGTGCAATCGCCCGGAGCTGGCCACCCGCGCCGTGCGCAGCGCGCTCGGTCAGACGCACCGCAGTCTCGAGGTCATCGTCGTGGTCGACGGACCGGACGACGCCACCGTCAGGGCGCTCGCGGAGATCGGCGACGATCGGCTCCGGGCGATCGTGCTTCCCGAGCGGGGCAAGGCTCCCAACGCGCGCAACCAGGGCGTCAAGGCGGCCGAGGGCCGGTGGGTGGCGTTGCTCGACGACGATGACGAGTGGATGCCCAACAAGATCGAGGCGCAGCTCGCGCTGGCCGCGACGGCCACCCGGCCGCTGCCGATCGTGGCGACTCGCATGATCAGCCGTACGCCCCGGGCCGACACCGTGATGCCGCGGCGCCTGCCCGAGCCGGGCGAGCCGCTGAGCGAATATCTGACCGTGCGCCGCGGCCTGTTCTACGGCGACGGCTTCATCCAGACCTCGACGATTTTGGCGCCGGCCGAGTTGCTGCGCCGCGTCCCGTTCACCGTCGGGCTGCGCCGCCAGCAGGAACTCGACTGGACGCTGCGCGCTCTGCAACACGAGGACGTCGAGTTGCTGTACGCGGCCGAGCCGCTCGTGCTCTGGCACCAGGACGAGAACCGCGACCGGATCAGCCTGCAGAACCCGTGGCAGGAGCAGCTCGCCTGGGTGCGCGCGAGCCGCCACCTGTTCACCCCGCGCGCGTACGCGGCCGTCACGATGAGCGTGATCAGTTCGATGGCCGCGCCGACGCGCAATCCCAGGGTCTTCCGGGAGCTGTTGAGCGAGGCGCGCACACACGGACGTCCGGGAGCGCTCGACTACGTCACCTTCCTGCAGATCTGGGCGTTGCCACCGCACGTGCGTCACCGCGTACGGGATCTGGTCGTGGGAAAGAAGGCCCATGCGTAAGGTCGCCATCTGGCGCAGCGCGATGATCTCGGCCTCCGAGACGTTCATCCGCAACCAGGCGGACTCGCTCAGCCGCTGGGAGCCGGTCTACCTGGGCGCCACGAAGATCGGCTCCACGCTCGCGCGGGACAGCGACATCACCCTGTTCCGGGCGCAACGCGATCCGGACTTCCTGCGCCTGCGCCTGCTCGGCCGCTCCCCCCGGCTCCGCCGGACGCTGGCGGCCCAGAAGCCCGATCTCGTGCACGCCCACTTCGGCGGCGACGGCTGGCTGATCAGCGGCGAGGCCGCGCGCGCAGGCATTCCGCTGATCGTCACGCTGCACGGTCACGACGTCACCCGCCAGCCCGCGAGCACGGGCGCTAAGGGTGTCCGCTACCGCCGCAACCTGCGCAGCGTCTTCAAGAGTGCCGCCGGCCTGATCGCCGTCTCCGAGGTGATCCGGCAACGGGCGATCGACTGGGGGGCCGACCCGGCCAAGGTGCGCGTGCATCACACCGGCGTGCCGATTCCGGCCGAGGTGCCGGCCGGGCCGAAGCGCTGGGACGTGGCGTTCGTCGGCCGTTTCGTCGAAAAGAAGGGCGCCGACGACCTGCTGGCCGCGCTGGCCACGCTCGACGCCAAGGCCGTGTTCATCGGTGACGGACCGCGGCTGGACGAGATGCGCGAATATGCTCGCGAACTGCGCGTGGACGCGACGTTCCTCGGCGCCCGGCCGGCCGCCGAGGTGTACCAGTTGCTCGGTGAGTCGCGCTTGCTGGCGGCCCCCTCGCGGACGGCCCGGGACGGCGACAGCGAGGGCCTGCCGACCACGATCGTCGAGGCGATGGCGCTGGGCCTGCCCGTGGTGTCGACCCGCCACAGCGGGATTCCCGAGGCGGTCGCCGACGGCGCCACCGGCCTGCTCAGCGACGAGGGCGACCGACCGGCGCTCGCAGCCAACCTGCGCAAACTTCTCGACGATCAAGACCTTCAAGCGGCTTTCGGTACGGCGGCCCGCGCGCGAGCCGTGGCCGAGTTCGACGTCGTCAAGCAGAGCCACCGCCTCGAGGACGTGTACGACGAGGTCATGGGGCAGCGCATCTAGGCCGGTTTCTGTACGGTGCGCCGGTGGATCTTCAGAGCTACCCGCCGCCGCCCCCGCCTTTTCCGCCGCCTGTCAAGCCGGCCTGGAACGGCAAGACGAACGGCTTCTCGATCGCCGCGCTCACGCTCGCGCTGTTCGGTTGCACGGGCGTGCTCAGCCTCGTGTTCGGCTTCATCGGCCTCAGCCAGAGCCGGCGCAACGGCGACAAGCGCGGCAAGATCTTCGCCATCATCGCGCTGAGCATCTGCGCACTGTGGATCGCCGCCTTCGCCACGGCCGTGATCGTCGCCGTCGTACGGGACGCCGCCGACGGCCCCGACCGCGACGCGAACGGCGCCCTCCGCGGCGAACGGTCGATCGCCCTGCGCGACCTGCGTGCCGGCGACTGCGCCAAGGACCTGGAGGAGCAGCGCGGCACCCGAGTCGACGTACTACCTTGCACCTCGGCCCACAGCAGCGAGGTCTTCGCAACGTACGAGCTGCCCGCCTCCGGTGACACCCAGGCCAAGGCCGAGGCCGGCTGCGAGCAGCGTTTCGAGCCGTACGCGGGCAAGAAGAAGCCGGAGGACGCCGACTACCTCATCTTCACGGTACGGCTTTCCGACGTCACCAGCACCTCGAGCCACGGCGTGGTGTGCTTCGCCCACCAACTCCACAGCAACGTGACCGGCTCTCTCCGCGGCTGACCCGACTGCCGCAAACGCCAGGCCTCCTCGCTCGTTCCCGAACTCGCCGAGAGCTTCACGCCCACTGATCAACACATCGCGGGGGTTCGCCGGTCCGCGCTAACCGCGACGTCTGGCTGCGGCGCAGACGCGTTCGTCAAATGGAACTGTCAACCCGCACGGTCGGCGGCGCATAGTGGCGGGCGAGGTCGGTGGCGAGGGCACGGAGGTGAGCCCTGACTTCGGTGGGGCCGTGCACCGTGATGGCGTTTCCGAACGGCAGCAATGCTCGCACGTCCTCCAGATGCTGAAAGCGAATGGTTACCTTGTGACCGGCGGCGGATTCTTCACGGTCGTCCCGGACGAGCCGCAGGCCGAAAATCCGTTGCGCTCGCTCGATCTGGGTCTGGTCGACGGTGGCGCTGACCTCAATCGCGTGGTTGTCCGCCCACTGATCAAGGAGCGCTGCGGCGACGGTGGCCAGGGTCTGGTTCTCGCGGATCCGTCGTGGCCGGTCGACTTCTTTCCACGTCGTGATCCGTTCGAGTCGATACATCCGTGGCACTCGGGCACAGTCGGCGACGAGATACCAGATGCCGGCCTTGGCCAACAGCCCGTACGGATCCACGACCAGCTCGCGCGGGCATGAATCGCGCGGGCTGTCGTACTCGATCCGTAGCCGGCGGCCTCGCCGCACCGAGCCGATCAGCGAAGCCGGAGTCGTACCGGACGCTGGTGTCTGAAGCCAGGGACGGCTGTCCACATGCACGACGTCGGTGAGCGGCACAAGCTCTTGAACTCGAGGCGACCGGGTAGCGGCGATCTTGGCGAGCACGCGCCGGCTTTCGACCGATGCGTCGAGCTCCGCGCGCTGCCTTTCATCCAGCCCGATGAGCGAGAGATGATCGCGTTCGCCAGGCGTGAGTCGCGTGAGGTCGAGCCCCGACCCGGGCAGCATGGCCACGCCACCGAGCCGGCCCCGGTGCGCGGTCACCGGCAGACCGGCATCACGGAGCCAGTTCAGGTCCCGGTTGATGGTTCGCAGGGACACCCCGAGCGCCGAGGCAAGGTCCTGCGTGGTCGCGCCATCCCTGGACTCGAGAAGCAGCATCAGGGCGAAGAACCGGTCCGGGGTCACCCACCAAGCTTCTCAAGATATTGCGACACGGTGCGGCGCATATTCCGGCCAGGCTGGTGGAGGCTCACCTGCGACCAGCGAAAAGGAACAACGTTGACCACATCCGTCGTGTCCATCGTCTACGTGAACGACGCTCCCGCCGCGGCTCGTTTCTACGGCGACCTCTTCGGCATGGGCCCCTCGTTGGAGACTCCGGGGTACATCACCTTCGCCCTCGGGCCAGGCGCTGCCCTCGCGCTGTGGTCCGGCCAGTTCGAGAACCTGTCGCCCGACGTACCACGTACCAGTGAGATCTGCCTGGCCATCGAAGGCGGACGAGCCGATGGGATCACCGCGGTCTTCGAGCAGTGGCAGTCCAAGGGCGTCACGATCCTGCAAGAGCCTCACGATGCCGGATTCGGCCCGACCTTCCTCGCAGGCGACCCCGACGGGAACCGTATCCGGGTCGCACCGAAAGACTAAGTGCACAGTCCCGGCAGGCGCGCACGTCGGGTGTCGCGCCTGCCGTTGTCTGCCATCGAGTGCCCCAAACTCGGCTTGTTCTGACTCACACAACGCGGTATCGGCAGGGCGCAACTCGCGGCAGATCCGAATGCTGAGGTCGCCCGAAGGTGCAAGGGGCAACACTCTTGAGGCGGTGTGCGTCGTCGAAGCCACCGGGCCGCAGTGAACCGTGAACTTGGCGTTGCTGACGCTCGAGATCATCTAGTCTCATGCCGTGGACGCTGGGTTCGGATGGGTGTTGCTTTCGCTGCTGAGCGTCGCAGTGCTGTACCGGGTTATCCGAACGGCCGTTGCCCACGGCATCGCCGACGCCGAGGAAAAGCGGCGTAAGGCCAACAAGAAGTCTTGATAGCCGCTGGCCTCGCTCCCCTGATCGTGACAGGCTCCCCCGGTCGGCGAGCGCCGTCAGCGGCCGATGTGCGCAACGAGCTCATGGGTGTGCCCGGGCATCCAGCGGTTCGTCGTACGCAGACATCAGTCAGCCGCGCGTAGGCCATGATGCTTGGCGTAGGCGGCGCGAAAGTCGAAGAAGCGCAGTCCGTCGAACGAAGCTTCAGCCTGAATTTCCGGCAGGGTCCACGCGTGATCCGTGTAGTCGTCGAACACTACTCCGCCCCTATCAAGCAGGAGTGCGACGAGCCGGCGAGCCTCTTGAGTCCCGTCGATCCGCCCGGAGATATCAATCTGCACCGCCCAAGTCGGGCGTTCGCCGGTGGCCGCGGCGAGCGCGGCGAGGTCCTCCGGTTCCCAATCGACGTACAGGTAACCGGACACTTCTTCCTCGATATCTACGTACAACGCGCCTTCGAACAACCACGGTCGGCGCTGCCCGGGAAGATGCCGATCTAGGATGGCGATCGTCTCTTCACGCCCCACAGCCGGAAAAGCCAACACTGTGCGCACGAAATGCAGGGTAGACCAGCCAACCGGCAGCCCGAGAGAGCTCCGGCATCCGCAGCGTGAGCGTTTGAGGGTGAAGGGTAACGCCGGTTACTGGGCGGCCGCATCGCGGTGCCAGATGAGTGCTCCTCAGGAGGTCCACAACCTGAGGCTGAAGGTCGGCTGGTTTCCCGAGCTTCGTGCCGGCGTCATCGCCTGCTGACTCGGTAGCCGGTCCCGGACTGCTCGATCAATTCGAGCCCCTCTTCTGTGATGCCATAGCCGGTGAAGCGCTCGACTGCGACGAGCCCCTGCCCGGCCCAGTTGTGCCTCGTCTCGAAATCCAGGCCGGCCATGGCTGCCCGCACCTCGACCGGCCGTTCCTCGTAGTCAATAAGGGGCTCGAAGGATGCCAAGAGCCTGCCATTCTCGGCGAACGTCACCCGAGTAACGGAATTGACGTTCCAGAACATGCTGGCCGCTCGCCCACCCTCGGAGGCAGCTCGAATGACATCGCTATCAGCGCCGACGTAACTGTTGTACTCCACGACCAGAACTGCCCTACCGGCGTCCAAGACGGTGATCCAAGGATCCGGAACAAGCAAACTGGCCAACGTGTATGAATGCCCGCCAACATATCGATGCGGACTCTCGGGCAGCCGCACAAGGTCGTCGACCGGTTGAGGATCTTGAGGGTCAGCACCGAAGACTCTCAGCACCTCGTCAACTGATGAGCCGGTGACAGCACTGACGGTTGCCGCCTCAGACAGGGAGCTGTCTGCCACCCACCGGTACCCGTCTTCCGGCGGCCCCGCACCTCGCTCACCTCCCGGTTCACGACTGCGGTCCTCAGGCGTCATGTCGCGGCTCATCCCGACCTCGCACGGTGATCAATCTGTCGAGTCCGAACGACCGTAACCGAACGTCGACCACAGATGTGCCGCTTTCACGGTCATACTGGCCGGCCGGCCCGGGCGCGCACATTCAGCGGCATGAGTGCGCACGCCCAGAAGCTCCCGCGCATCGGCGCTGGCCGACAGCTGAGCTGGTGCGGCGCGCCGGGCAAAGGCGGGTAGGAAATTTCGTGCCTACTTATGCTGACGACCGCGAGGTATGAGCCGGTTCGAGTCCGGTAGCTCGGCGCGCGCCTTATACGCGGCAGATCCGGATGTCACATCCGAACGCTGAAACAGCTCCGTGGTGGCGTTCTTGATTCTCGTCGCCGGCGGCGTCACTGTTGGCGGGGTGCGAGATGAAACGGTCTCCGGCGCGGAGCTCGATCGGCTGTTGCAGTCGGACGAGGATGCGCGCAGGCGATGGCTGGATCGGCGTCAGGCCGTAGGCGAGGAGCCGAACTGGTGGTTGCACCTGCTACTGCTGATAGATGGGCGATGGGAGAACCGGGCGGCTGAGCGTGCCGCATGGACTCAGCTGAAGATTTGGGTGCTGGTCGAGGCCCGTCCCGCACTCGGCCAGGGCGAGGTCGCAGAGCGAATGGCGTATTTCGTTTCGAAGATGCGCGACGCCGGAATGGCAGAGTCGGCTCTGCCATCGGCGGACACCGTGGTTCGGGCATGCCTGGACGCCATAGCCGTCCCCATCGACCAGGTCGCTGTGCTGACCGATCGGAAGAGCATCCGCGCCCTGGAACTTCAGGCTCTGCTTGATTCGCGGCGCGCCAGGAGTCTGGTCAACGCTGCCGAATTACACCTGGCCGACCTCAACGATCCAGCCACGAGCCACGAGCTCCGCGCTTGGCTCGCCATCAAACCACGACTGGTGTGATCGTCAACCGGACTCCTGTGAGCCACCGCAGCTCTGGAAGCATTCGGGCTACAACGCGAACGGACGGCGGCAGATCCGGATAACGGCTGGTGGTCCGGTGGTGTGGCACGTCAGAGTGAGTCGTGATCACTATTCAGCGAGTGCGTGTGCGCTGGAGTGCGTCAGCGCGTGGAGCGCCCGCGGCGAACGCCCGGCGAGGTTTGTGCAGCCCAGCAGTGCTTCCGCCGTCAATGCCAGCCGATGATGTGGCCATTCACGACGTGCTCGCCGACGAGGCGGCCCGGTACGTGCGTCATGACGGCGTAGGCAGCGGTGGCCTGGATCGAGCCCGCGACCTCGGCCTTTGGCTGTCTGCAGAGAGCGGAATGTTGGTCGTCGACCGCTTGCCGGGCTGGGCCGCCTACCCACGGCAGAGTGGCCCGGCCCGTCTCTTCACGCTCAAGCCTGGGGAGATCGGCCGATGGCGGGCAAATTTCCGATTCACCGTCACTACCTGCGCCTGCAACCCCAGCTGGTACTACGAGGACTGGCTGATACTCATCGCGAACAGCGAGATGAAGACCGACGGGTTCGTCTCACGCGAGCCTGACCATCACGTCGACCACCGCGTCCACCTTTACGGCGGAGCACGACGGCCAAGCCGACGACGCGACAAGTGATTGTGGGGCTCGTCCGACGCGCACGATCGGCGGCCAGATGAGGACGCGGAGAGTTGCCCGGCGCATCACCCTGCAGTTTCTTTTACTTTCGGGCGAAGGGCGTACCTGGCGGCGGCGCCGTCTGCAGCGACTTGGATCTGCCGCTGCTTGCGCATCGCCTCGAGCCAGCCACCATCTCAGCTGTCGCCACCCTAGTCGCTTGTTCCAGCCTCGATCCTCGAGTTAGCGACGGCGAATCCGCCTCCAAGCCGAGCACCATCGATGCTGCGCAACCTGCACGCGGGCGAAGACGCGTCTTATCGTGCCGGTCATGGTCGCTTACCAGCAGCGACCGCCACGCCGAGGTGGCGATGGGCGGCGCCTCGACCGCCACGTCCAGGCCGACCGCGAAAGCGGCGATGCTCAGGGCTGAGCGGCGTGGTCTGCATTGATCGCCGCCCACGTCGGACCGAAGGGCTGTGCGGACGCCATTGTGAACGGCGCAATTGGGACAATGACGGCAATTCAGCAGTAACCGTCAGGAGAGTGGAAGTTTTCGGCGACGCTTCTGTTCGTCCACACCCGCAATCAATTCCTCTCGGACGGCCGCCGGATCGGCGCCGATCCGGTCGCGGAATCCGCCGGCCTGTTGGTAAAGATCTCGCACCCAGTCACGCTCATCGGTCGGGTCCGAATCGATTACCTTACGTACTTTATTGAGTGCTTCTATAGCATTTTCGGGACGCTGCAGCATGACAGCTGTCGCCGCCTGAATGTACAGCTCGTGTGGGTCTCCGAGCCCGTTCGGGTGAGTGTTGATACTTCGCTGGCAGCGTTCGAAGTAGCCTTCCAGGCTGCCGTTCTTCATTAGAAATGGGTACACCATATCGTTGATAGATTCGACTAGGTCGCGCATGTACTTCTCGGCATGCTCTTCGCTGAGCTTGAGGGTATTGTATGGAAATTCGCGGGGGACGTCACCATCAAAGGCGATCAACCAACTCGCTTGAGGGTAATTCATCGGCATGAACAGAGGCTCAAGGATGGGAAATATGGAGAAAGATTGAGCTGTGACACCCCTGAGGATGAGACCAAATGGGCGTAGCATCAGCTGCCTGCTGCCCACGACTTTCCACTCTCCCGGCAGGTTCGGTAACGCATACTTTTGAGCGGCCGCCTTCCATGCGTTCTGCCGCCTTGCCGCAGGGCTCATGACCTTACCTCTATCTAGAGCAAGTCCGGAGCGTTAATTTTGGTCGGGCCGGCCTATCAGTTCTTGATTGTAATTACATGCAGTCCCTACTTTATTTAATTCCAGCAGGGGCCCGGTCGGCGATAATCGTACCTGCTACGCCGACCGGGCACCGCTTACGACTAGCAGATCACCTGGTATACCGAAACGTTTTTGTACTGGGCGGCGCCGCTGCCCGATCTGCTCGACCTGCTGCTCTCGACCGGCCGGGTGACGGCCTGCGGGCAGGTTTGCAAACAGCCTCCTGTGCCACCTACCGCTGATTCCGCTAGACCCACTCTTCAAGACGAGATGGCTTGGTGAGATGATCGGTTGATGCGGGTGCTCTTCGATGGGCTGGTTCCGGTCGCGTACGGCCAGGTATACGTGACCAGCTTCGACGGCCCGCGTGCCATGGAGGACCATTTCGCCGGTCAGCGCAACGGACTATGCGGCGCCGTCATACCGGGCGACCTGTTCTTGATGGTCGGCACACGTGACGGAGACGTCCGTTTCACTGTCGAACTACACGAGGCCGAGCCGCCCGCTGCGGCGGAGGAGTGGCAGGACGTCGTCGAAGCGCCGTTCATCCTGAGGTCGGCAACCGTCGCGCTGGTGCCATGGGGCGAGGGTGCCCTGGCTGATCTACCACTCACCGCCGATACACCTTTGTTGCCTCGTTTTCGCGTCCGCTACTGCGCCCAGGGCATGGACGAGGGCAACGATCCCTCTGGCTCGTTCGAGCCGAACGAGATCGGCGACGACGACACCAGGGTGGATCAGGGTCCCGACCGCTACCTGCTGAGCTTCTGGCCGGACAGTACCGGCGGTGACCGGGCGGCACAGGCCCAGACCGCGGGCATTAGGCGGCGCGTTGATGCCCCATTGGGTCAAGAAGCGACGGCGGCCGCAGGCTTGCTGTCACTTGACATGGTCGTGCGGCAAAGCAGTGGAATTGCTGATTATTGGCACAAGTGGGCGGCGACGCTGCCGGCCCCACCGAGCTTGTGGGAGCGAGTCGAAGCCGAATTGCTTGTTCAGCGGCAGCGTCCGCGCTGGAACATGGCGCCGCCTAGGCCTCGGCTGCGGGAATGATGCGGAGTCCTGACTCCTGCCAGCCCCTACTAACGTCGTGATCGGCTTCCAGAAGCTCTTTGATCTGCGAACGACACTGATAACCAGGCGCCATCAGGCTCTGGCTCAGCAAAACGTCAAAGTCACGTGCGCCTCGCAGGCGTGACGTGCCGCCATCGTCTTACCTCAACGCCAGCCGGGCTCCGTTCTCGTTCGTAGCCAGTCACGGCTGGCCGTGCGGGCCGGGCGGTATGGACTGCGGTCGGGTCAGGAGCGCTGCAATCTAGGTCGATTGCGATACCGGCGCCGCTGTTGGAAGAAGCGGAACACTTCTCGCAGTACGACAGCGTTGACGACAGCCGCCGTGGCGAAGGCTCCATACAGCAGAGGCACGCCGGCCCAGCCCAACTCGCTACCAACCGCCGCCACGATGAACAGACCGCCGGTGAACCAGCCAATACCGGTGGGCAGAGTCGCGAGCTCGGCTCCAACGAACAGGACGGCCGATTCGTCGGTCAGCAGGGACAACGTCAGCATGCCCAGAACGATGAGCACGTAGACGGCCGTCGCGATCCAGAACGGCCGAGTGGGCGACGGTGTCTTGGGCTCTATGGGCGAACCCAAGGTGGTGGATGGTTCCATGCTGCCAGTACAGCATCCGTGGATCTTGCCACGAAACATCCTTCAGTCCAGGTCAGTGGTTCCGACCGGATCAGCTCCTGATTCCGAAGCCGGACGTAGCGCCCACCTACGGTGAAGTGTGCGAGGCCTGCTCATCGTCGTGCGCAGATCGCGGGCCTTGGTGATCAGCAGGGAGGCCGTAGCCGAAGTTTCGTTCGGCCCACGTCAAGGTGGTGTGGCGCAGCCAGTGGGTGGAGATGCTTCGGGCGGCGATCCGGACCGTGCGCCGGCCGCTGCTCACTCTGGAACCGGCGCAGCATCTGGCCGCACACGCCGAGCACCGCGGCACCACCGACGACCAGGACCCTCTGCTGCGCTACCGCGACGGCCGAGCACTGACCTCACGCCGCTACGACCACTTCTGGAAACGCCTCGGCACCGGCATGATGCACGTCAGCCGCATCCTGCTGAAAGTCGACCTGCGAGCACAGGCTGCGGGCCGTGCTCTTCGTGCACCGTGCCCGCTCGACTGAGCCGCGGGCGCAGCGCTGTGCCCGCGGGCCCGGCTGCTCACTGCAAGCCGTCGTCACGGCTCGTGGGAGAATCCCACCATGGCAGATCAGAGTGTGACCGGCAGTGTCGAACAGCGGGTCGCCCTCGCGCGCAATCGCAAGACCTCGCAGGAGAAGCTCTACAGCATGGTCGCGGACCCGTCGGTGCAGGTGCGTGCTGCGCTGGCCGCCCGCCCCGACGCCACGGCGCAGGTGCTGCGCGCCCTCACCCGCGACCGGGACCGTGGGGTCCGGGAGATCGTCGCGCGCAACGCCGCCGCTTCGCAGGGCGACCTGCTGCGCCTGCTCGGCGACGCCGACCGTCGGGTGCGCTGGGCCGTCGCCACGAACCCGTCCTGCGACGAGCGCATCCGCGGCGTGATGCTGAAAGCCCAGGACAAGGAGTTGCGGGGCCTGCTCGCCGAGATGCCCGCGCTCGAGCCCGACTCCGCCGCCGAACTCGTCGGGGACGCCTCGTCCGAGGTTCGCGAGCGGCTGGCCACGCACACCGCCATTCCCGAGATCATCGATGCCCTGCTGGAGGACCGCGCCGTACGTGTGCGTAAGGGCCTCGCCGTCAACGAGTGGACCAGCCCGGAGCAGCGGCACCGGCTCGCCACGGACTTCTCGCCTGAGATCCGGGCCACGCTGGTGAGCGCCCTCGACCTCGAAGAAGCCGACCTTCGTGCCCTGCTGGACGACCGGTCAGCCGACGTACGACAGGCGATGGCCGCCTCCGACCGCACACCGCAGCACATCCGCGAGGCTCTCATGGCCGACCCCGACGAGCAGGTCAGGCGAGCCGCCCTTACCTATCGGGCTTCGGAGCAGCCACCCGCGGCCGCAGCGCCGGCCGAGGAACGGAAGGCTGCCCTGCGTACCATCGCGCGAAAGCCCGTCGCCCGCAGGTTCCCGGGCAAGAACGCATGACCGGTGCGAAGTTCCCGCCGGGCTGACCTCTGATGCGGCTTCGTTGCCGTAGCTACGGCCGCCATCGCCGCGCTCACCGGCCCCCCGAAGCCCCGGATCCGGCGCTACGGTTCAGGCCGGGCGGAGCGTGCCCCAACCGCATTCGGCCGCTTGCCTGAGGACTTCGCTGGCCGCATGACCTCGCTTAGTTCGCGACGCAGCACGTCGGACACATCGGCGAGTTCCCGCTCGCGGCCAAGGAATCTTCGCGGTGCGCGGCGGATTGTGGAAGTTCGGGTGGCGGCCGGCGACGGCTAGTTGCCTCGGGTTCGGCGGACGATGGAGCGTACGGCGCGCTTGCCGGCGCGCAGGCCGCCGACCAGGTTGGTGGCGGCTCGGCCGGGGACCGTGGCTGAGAGCAGGGCGTTCATCTGGCGGACCCGCTTCAGCTCGGCCTCGCGGTGGAGCAGCATCTTTTCGTACCAGTCGTGTTTGGCCCGGGCCTCGGCCAGCTCGCGGGTGAGGCGTTCGCGGTCGGCCAGCAGGTCGCTCACCGCGTGGAACGCGGGACGGTCGGACGGTGGGACCTCGGACGGGTCCAGTTCGCGGCCGGTCATGCCGGCCAGGACGGCGGTCAGTTCGGCTTCGTCGGCTGGGATCGGCCACAGGTGCGCGTATCCCCCGGCGATCGCGGCTTCGGCGAAGGCCCGCAACGCCTTCAGCGGCGGCTCCCCGGCGGGCGCCAAGGGCACAAGAGTGCCACCCGCAGGGCTGGCACCGCCGGGCGTGGGAGTGCGGGCGGAGCCAAGGGCAACAGTGACGGACGGGTCGGGCGGGGTGCCGTCGGCGGGCGTGGCAGTGGTGCGGACGACGATCTGGGTGGCGGGGACTCCGGCGGCGGGGCCGGACTGCCAGGTGGTCAGCAGGGCGCGCATGGCGGGTAGATCGCGGCGCTGGGCGGCGGCCAGCAAGACGCTTTCCAAGGTGGGGCCGGGCGGCAACGATGTCAGGGCGGCCGGGGTGGAACCGATCACGACCTCGGGGGGTGCGGCCGCCGGTGGGGTGCCGCGGTCGGCGATGACGAACCAGGCGGGGGCCAAGGCTGCGGCCAGGTCGTTGCGGAACGCCGCGGTGGCCAGGCGTGCGGGGTCGAGCAAGACGTCGGAGGCCGGGCGAGAGGCTGCGCAGACTGCGGCCTCCAAGGCGCCGAACACCTCACGTGAGGCGAGTGCCGGAGCGCCCAGCAGCACAGACGGTGAGGACACGGTCGGGTACGCGGCGTAGTCGGTTACTACTCGCAGGCCTGCGGTCGTCAAGTGGGACAGCAACCGGGCGCGGCCGGCTGGGCGGGAGGGGTCGTGGTCGTCGGGGACGATCCAGTCGGCGTCGGTCGGGGTGGGTGGCAGGGCGGTCAGGCGGTGCAGGCCGAACAGGTTTTCGGTGCCCAGCAGCAGGCGGCCGTCGGGCTTCAGGACGGCCAAGAGCTGGGCCAACGTTTCGTCCCAAGAGAACGGTGGGGACTCGGCGGAGTGCAGGCGGTCCAGGCCGTCCAGCGCGATGACGGTGTCGAAAGGGGGACGGGGGCTCAGCTTCTCCAGGCTGCCGCACAGCACGGTGGCCTTCGGGAAGGCGGCCGCGTCCTGGTCGCCGCGGATCAGGACCGTTACGTCGGCAGACGGCAGTGCGGCCACCAGCTCGGGGGCGTGGGGGCCGGCCACGAGCGTACGGCCGAAAGCGGTGGAAAGGAGCGACCGCAGGGCGTCGCCGTGGGCCGGAGCGGGGCCGTGGCTGCCGTCCAGGTCGGACCAGGAGAGCATCTCCCCGCCGATCAGGGTCGTCATCGGGTGAACACTCCGGTCAGCTCGAGGTGGGGATCTTCACGCAGGGAAGGCCAGCGGAACAGGCGGCGCAGCTCGGCGGGGGGCAACAGGCGGTCGGCGCCCAGTTCGGCCGTGGCCAGCTCGCGTGCGTACGGGACGTTGATCGACTTGCCGTGCATTGCTCCCCATTCCCGTACGATCCGGGCCTGGCCGCCGAACGCGGACTTCTCGCCCTCGAGCTGCATGGGGTCGCCGTAGACGGCGGGCTCGCAGCCGGCGAGCGTGCCGTACATGATGGCGCTGCACAGGCGGTTCGACGCCACCCGGGAATGTCGGCGCTGCTCAGCGAGTTGCCGATAGAGGAAACCGGGGTCCAGGTCCTTCCACCAGCCGCCCCGGTAGCCGTGGCAGATCACCCGGAAGCCGGCCCGCTCGTAGAGCGCGCGCACCCGCTTGTCGCGGAACTCCTGCCAGTAGAGACAGACCGTGACCGGGCCCGTCTCGGTGTCGCGGATCTCGCGGATCAGGGCGTCGTGATCACCGACGATGTGCTGGCCCTCCCAGCCGTGGAACGGATACCAGATGGTGCCCTCGCGCGGCTCGGCCGGATCGGGTTCCATCGAGAGCAGGTACGCCCACGGGGCGCCCACGACATAGACCTCGCGGCGGCCCAGCGACCAGGCCCGGCGGCGCACCCGCTCGGACCACACGAACTTGGCGATGCCGGGCACGTACTCGTGGTCGGGGGCCATGCCGTCGCCGATGTTCCAGCCGTGCTGCAGGTAGCCGTGGAGGCGCGGCGGCTCCGCGTCGCTGAGCCCGCAGTAGCGCGCCAGGACGTGCGAATGCCCGTAGTAGTGGTTGGCGTGGTGCACGCCGAATTCCATACCGGGCAGACGACCGGCGGGCAAACCTGCGGTGTCCGCAAGGTGTCATGTGGCGTGCCGGTGCTGTGATCTTCGCCCGGTGGGTGCTATCTTGGCCGCAGTTGCTTTCCGGATGCGGCTCAGCCCCCGGAGCGCCAACCACTGGTCGTGAAGCCTCCCGGCCATTGCTTCGATCAAGTCGCGACAACGCGACTTCGCCGCAGTTACGCCGCCTGAGTAAGCGCCACACAAGCCGCACGAGCGAACGACACTCGGCGCCGCACCACAACTGGCATCCCCGCCGCGCGTACAAGCGGCACACAACGCCGCCCAATCGAGCGGCCCACTCATCCCCGCGGGAACCCGCGCCTCACAGAACCCCACTGGAGCACCACCATGACCGAAATTTCGGAAATCTCAGTCGACGCCCTGCTCGACATCGTCGACGACCGCGCCTGGCTACGCCTGGACGGCTACTTGCCCGGCCCCAAGGACATCCCCGTCGCCATGCCGGAGGTCAGACGGCTCGGCCTGCGCCGCGGCGACCGCGTCACCGGCCTGGCCACCATCAACGGCCGCAAGCCGGCCACCCTCCGGCTGGACCAGCCGATCGGCCGCCGGCCCGCCTTCCACGACCTCACCGCGCTGTATCCGCAGGAGCGGCTGCGGCTCGAAACCGACCCCAAGCTGCTCACCACCCGCGTCATCGATCTGGCCATGCCGATCGGCAAGGGCCAGCGGGCGCTGATCGTGGCGCCGCCCAAGGCCGGCAAGACCACGATCCTCAAGCAGATCGCCACCGCGATCACCCGCAACAACCCCGAGTGCCACCTGATGGTCCTGCTCGTCGACGAGCGGCCGGAGGAGGTCACCGACTTCTCCCGTACGGTCGGCGGCGAGGTCATCGCGGCCACGTTCGACCGCCCGCCGCACGAGCACGCCGCCCTGGCCGAACTGGCCATCGAACGGGCCAAGCGCCTGGTCGAGCAGGGCCGGGACGTGGTCGTGCTGCTCGACTCGATCACCCGGCTCGGGCGCGCCTACAACCTGATGGCGCCGGGCCGGGGCCGTACGCTGTCGGGCGGTCTGGACGCGAGCGCGCTGTATCCGCCCAAGCGTTTCCTGGGCGCGGCCCGCAACATCGACGGCGGCGGCTCGCTCACCATCATCGCCACCGCGCTCGTCGAGAACGGCTCGGCGATGGACAACCTGATCTTCGAGGAGTTCAAGAGCACCGGCAACGCCGAGCTCAAGCTGGACCGCGGGCTGGCCGAGGGCCGGATCTTCCCGGCCATCGACCTCTCGTCGACCGGCACCCGCCACGACGAGACCCTGCTGTCCCCGGCCGAGTTGGCCATCGTCACCCAGGTGCGGCGGGTGCTCGGCACCCCGGACGCCATGCGCCAGCTGCTCGATCAGCTGCGCGGCACCGCCTCCAACAACGAGTTCCTGCGCCGCGTCGCCCACTCCCTGGCCGCCTAACGTGCCGGCTTCGCGTCCTTGACGGTCCGCCCGTCCTCGAGCAGAACGTCGTAGGCGCGCGGCGCGTCGCGCCACTGGCCCTTCTCCTCGACGGTGGCCTTGCCCGGCCACCACGCGACCCAGTGGCCGTTGCTGACGGTGGCCTGCACGGTCAGTCCTCCGGTACGGATGGTCAGCCCGGCCACACCCGGCCCGGCCACGCCCTCGGTGATCGAGAAGCCCTCCGGATACACGGCCAAGGCCCCCGCCTTGAACCGGCCCGCCGGAGCCTCGTCGGACGGGCCGGAACTGCTCGTGTTAGCGGATTTGAGGTCGTCGACGTCGTCGGCTCCGGGCCGGTTGCGGGCCAGGCAGAACCCGACCGACCCGGGATTGTCGTAACGGTAGAGCATCGCCACGATCTCGCCCCGGCGCTCCGCCAGCACCAGCTCGGCCCGGTCGCCATCGAGGCCGGCATAGATGCGCATATCGTCTTGGCAGGCCGAGCCGACCAGGCCGATCTCGGCCGGGCTCAGAGCGACGGGGATCGGCGTCCAGGTGGCGTACGCGCGCCCGCTCTTGCCCCAGGGAACGACGAGGAGCAGGACGGCGACCGCGGCGGCCAGGGCCGGAACCAGCATCCATCCGCGGAACGCCATCCGCCGCGGCGGGCCGGGCGGGGTGGCGACGATCCGGTCGAGCGTGTCGGCGGCCCGCTCGTACTGCTCGAAGGTGGGCGGGGTGGCAACATCCAGGGCACGCAGGGACTTCACGACTGGGCCTCCATCAGCTCGGTCAGAAAGGCGGCCGGCGCGAGGTGGCCGCGCAGGGCCCGCCGGGCGCGCATCAGGCGGATCCGGTAGCTCGCGGCGCTGATCCCGAGCACCCGCGCGGCCTGCGCCGACGACAGGTCCTCGAAGACGGTCAGGGCCAGGGTTTCCTGGTCGCCGGGACTCAGCCTCTTCCACGCGGCGGCCAGGTCGACCAGGCCGGCGGACGGTTCCGCGCCCACGGCGGACGGAACCGAAGCGATGCGGACGGCGAGCGCCTCCTGGCGGCCCTGCCCGCGCTGGGCGTTCAGCAGGCAGTGCCGGGCGATCCCGAAGATCCAGGCGCGGGCGTCGTCCCGTTTCCGGGGCGCCTCCCCGAACCGCCGCCACACCACCAGGAACGCCTCGGCGACCACGTCCTCGGCATGACTGGCGTTCCCGCGGCGCTGAGCAAAGGCCAAGACGTCGGCGTACGCGTCGGCATAGAGCGCCCGGAAGCGCGTTTCCCGATCGTTTTGCGGTGTCCTCACATCCCTACCTGTCCGGCCCGCACCGCCTTGTTACGCGGTCGCGGCCCGAGCATAGGGTTCGTCGCATGCGTCTTCAGCCCGTGGTCGACGAGGTCGTCGCCGGCACCCCCGGTGTCCGCTGGTCCATTGCCGTTCCCGGGCTGGCCGAGCACGAGCCGGGGCGGCGGCTGCGGACGGCCAGCATCGGGAAGCTGCTTCTGCTGATCGAGACCGCGCGGCGCCTCGAGGACGGCTCGCTCGACGCCGGCGAGATGCTGGCCAAGGACCCGGCAGTGGCGGTCGCCGACTCGGGGCTGTGGCAGCACCTGGCCGTGGGCGCGCTGCCGATCGCCGACCTCGCGGTGCTGATCGCCGCGGTGAGCGACAACTACGCGACGAACGTGCTGCTCGGGCGGATCGGGCTGGACCCGGTCGCGGCGATCGCTCGCGAGCTCGGCCTGCGGGAGACAGGGCTGCATGACCGCGTACGGGAAAAGCGTGGTCCGGGCGATCCGCCGACGCTCTCGACCGGGGCCGCCGGCGAGCTGGCCGGGCTGATGGGCCGGATCGCCCGGCGTGAGCTGCTCTCCCCCGCGGTCTCGGAGCGGATGGACGCGTGGATGGCGACCAGCGCCGACCTGTCGATGGTGGCGTCCGGCTTCGACGCCGACCCGCTGGCCCACACCCGGTCGGTGCGCAACAAGACCGGCACCGACGACGGCATCCGGGCCGACGTGGGCTATCTCGGACACCAGGCGTACGCGGTCCTGGCCGAATTCGATCCGGCCGACACCGCCCTGGTCATGGACGGGATGCGATCGATCGGGACGGCACTGTCGTAAAGCCGTCCGAGCCGTGTCTGTTCGGACAATGGCGCCCGGCCCGCGGCGCGGCAGAATGGCGAACGGGATGGGTGCCTATCCCCGCCAGGAGGCATCCGTCCCCTAGACAGGAAAGACGGGCCGGGATCGTGAGATCCCGGCCCGTCCCTGTGACCAGCCCTAGGACGCCGGGTAGTCGGTGATGAAGACCGGGGTGCCCGTGGCCGAGGTCTCGGCCGGTCCACCCACCCCGTTGACGACGTGGTTGATCACGCCGGCGCTGAGGTTGACGGTCATGATGTGGTGCAGCTTCACACCGGGGCGGTTCGGGACCTCGAAGCCGTTCTCGGTCACGATCGACGGGTTGTTCTGGTTGAAGACGTAGACACCAGCGCCGTACAGCTGGTGGTTGCGGACCTTGTCCCCGACCTTGTAACCCGCGTACCCCTTGACCTTGCCGTTCATCCAGTCGGCCTGGGTCGGCGGGTCGTACGGCAGCTCGTTCTGGTAGAGCACCGTCGTGCCCTTCTCGCCGTTCCAGACGGTGTTGTACTTCTGGAAGTGCTCGACGAACAGGCCCGTCGCGGTCACGTTGTCGCCGTTGATCACGGCGCCGTAGCGACCGGTGTTGGTGCGCCACCGCTGGGTGTCGCCGTTCACGCCCTCGGTGAAGCCCTCGACGCCGTGGTCACCGCGCCACACCCAGGTGTGGTCGATCAGCACGTTGTCGCTGTTGACCTCCAGGGCCGTGTCGACCTTGCCGATGTGCGGGCCGCCCACCCGGAAGTAGACGTCCGACAGCGTGGTCGGGTTGGAAGCCGAGCTGATGCCGAGGCCGTTCTTGTTGCCGACCTGCAGCAGGTTCTTCGACTCCTTGGCGCCGGCGTCGATCGTGACACCCGCGATGACGACCCCGGGGACGTCGGCGACCTTGATCGGCGTGACCCCGTTGACCGCGGTCAGCGTGGCGTGACCGATTCCGAGCACGACCTGGTTGGGCCGCAGCACGTGAATGGTCTGGTCGACGTTGTAGACGCCCGGCGTGAACAGCAGGTTCTTGCCGAGCAGCAGCTGCGCGTTGATCAGCCACTCCGGGTCGGACGGCTTCGCAACGAAGAAGTTGCTCAGCGGGATCGTCCGGCCGCTGGTCTGGTCCTCGTCCCACGAGACGCCGCTGGTGTTGCGGTGCGCGTTGGGCACGCGTACGGCGTACTTGCCCTTCGCGTCCACGAACAGGTACGGCTTCTCCCGGCTGAGCGGGGTCTGCGCCAGCGTCGTGTACGGCGGGTTCGGGAACGCCGAGTCGTCCGGCGCGCCCTCGACACCGGCGAAGACCTGGTTCCACACCGCGTTCGACCAGACGCCCACCTTGCTGTTGCGGGTGAGCCACTGCTGCTGCGAACCGTTGGTGACATTGCCGAACTGCGAGTCGGCGATGAAACCACCACTGGCGTACTGCGGGCCGGCGGTGCAGTAGTCCATCAGCGTGAAGTTGCCGTCGACGTTGAGCCGGCGCAGCGACACGGCCTGCGAGACGGCCCAGAAGTTGGCGCCGGCGCGGCACCCTTCCTGACCCGTTCCGTTGACCTTGATGGACAGGTTCGACAGCGTGCGCCAGAAGTTGACCAGCGCGAGGCAGTTCGCGGTGCCGTTCTCGGTCAGGCAGCGGTTGTAGACCTCCACCTTGCCGTTGATCACGACATCGTTCGGTGACGCGCCGAGGCCGGAGACCTCGGTGTAGTAGCCCACCTTGATCTGCAGCGGCTGGGCGTCGGTGCCATAGGTGCCCGGCTTGAACAGGAAGGCGTAGCGGTTGGTGCCCATCTCCGCGTTGACCTGCTGCGCGTACGCCGCGTCGAGCTTCGCCTGAATGTCGGCGACGGGCATGCTCGGGTCGAAGATGGTGACGTTGGTTCCGAAATTGGGTGCGGCCGAGGGGGCCGCGGCGGGGGCTGCGGCAGCGGGGGCGCTCGCGAGAGCACCCACGGTCACCGCGGTGAGCCCAGCGGCGAGGATCCGTCGCAGGTGCCGGCGACCGGCCGGCCGCCCGGCAGTTGTCGTCATGCGGGAAGGTCCCTTCCGTAACGGGGAGGCAACAAACTGGATCACAGAAAGCAATAGACCGGTGCGCATGTCAAGGGTCCGGTTGCTGGCCGGGTGCGGCATTCGCACAGGCTTCGGACATAGCGCCGCGGTTCCGGAACGGACCTTGCCCGAATGGCCCAGACGCCTGGGTTTTCGTGCTCCGAAACCGGTACCGGAGTTCAGCCGGTACCGGTACCGGCCCGGCCGATCAGAAAGTCACGCTCGGTAGCGGTCGGTGCGAGTTCGGCCGCCCGGGTGAACTCCTTCTGGGCTGCCTCGAAGTGGCCGAGACGCCGGAGCATTTCGCCGTACGCGGCCGGAACGTGATGGTTTCGCGGCAATTGCGCGGCGAGGCCGTCCATCAGCTTCAGCGCGGCTTGCGGCCCCTCGGCCTCGAGCACGGCGACGGCCCGATTCAGCCGTACGACGGGCGAGCCGGTCGCCTGCTCCAGCTGCTCGTAGAGCCGGGCGATGGCGGCCCAGTCGGTATCTTCCGCGCGTCCGGCCGTCGCGTGCCGGGCGGCGATGAGCGCCTGCAGCCGATACGGGCCGTCCGGGGCGGGCGCCTGCAGCAAGGTGAGCGCTTCGGCCGTTTCCGGAGCGTTCCATTGCGTACGGTCCTGGTCGGCCAGAAGCACAAGCCGGCCGTCCCGCCGCCGCGCGCGTCGCCGGGAGTGCTGCAGCAGCATCAGCGCGAGCAGCGACGCCGTCTCGGCCCCGGCCGGCAGCAGCTCGTGCAGGAGCCGGGTCAGGCGGATCGCCTCCCCCGCCACCTCGTCGCGGAACGACCGGTAGCCCTCGGTGAAAAGCAGGTAGAGCACGGAGTGCACGCCTGGGACGCGCTCGGGCAGGTCGTCCGGCGCAGGCAGCCGCAGGGGAATCCCGGCCGTCCGGATCTTCTGCTTGGCCCGGGTGATCCGGGCGGCCGTCGTGGCCTCGGAGACCAGGAACAACCGGGCGATCTCCGGCACGGTCAGACCGGCCACGAACCGCAGGGTGAGCGCGACCCGCGCCCGGAGACCCAGCGCGGGGTGGCAGCACGCGAACAGAAGCCCGAGCGAGTCGTCCGTGTCACTGGTCGTGCCCGCGTCCGGGGTGATCAGCCGGGGCAGGTAGCGGGCCAGGGTCTCCTCGCGGCGGCGCCGGTCGACGGCCCGCCGCCGCGCCACCGCGAGCAGCCAGGCGGCCGGGCGCCGCGGGACGCCCTCGCCCGGCCACTGACCGGCGGCGGCGGCGAAGGCGTCCTGCAGCGCTTCCTCGGCCAGGTCGAAGCTGCGCAGCTCCGCGACCAGCGTGGCCAGCAGCGGCCCGCGGTGCTCGCGGAAGGCGGCCTCGACCACGCTCATGCCGGCGGGTGCTCGACGACCGGGCGCACCTCGATGACGTCTTCCATGGTGGCCAGCTCGCGGGCGAACCCGAGCGCCTCGTCCAGGTCACGCGCCTCGATCAGGTAGAAACCGCCGAGCTGCTCGGCCGTCTCCGCGTACGGGCCGTCGGTCAGCAGGGCTTCGCCGTCCTTCAGCCGTACGGTGGTCGCGGTGTTGGACAGGGCCAGTTCTTCGCCGCCCCGCTCGGCGTCGCGCTCCCGCAGCAGCTCGGAGAACCGGCCGTGCGCCGCGTAGACCTTCTCCCGCGTCGCCTCGTCCGCCTCGGCCCAGTCCTTCTCGGCCCCGTACATCAGAAGTGCGTACTTCATGGCTCCTCATCCTCTCTGGCGATGTCCCTCGGCCGGCCCTGTCGCCCGGCCGGCGATGTCACCCGGACGTCGCGCGCCCTCCGCCGAAATCGACAACACCGCCAGGATGAGGCTCGCAAGAGTTCTCCGAGGTCGTTCTTAAGCGAATCGCAAGTGGGGCCGGGCAGGGTCATCGGTGTTGAAACACGGATGACCGAGAGGGAACACCATGACCACCGCCGTCGAGTCCTTCGACACGCTACGCCGCAAGCTCACCGGCACCCTGGCGCTGCCCGGCGACGCCCGGTACGCCGAGCTGGCGACCGGCTTCAACGTCGCGATCACCGCCAAGCCGGCCGCGGTCGTCGAGGCCCGCGACGCGCAGGACGTCGCCGAGGCCGTACGGTTCGCCGCCGCCACCGGGCGCGCGGCCGGTGTGCAGGCCACCGGGCACGGACTGGCCGGCCCGCTCGACGACGCGATTCTCGTGCACACCGGCCGGCTGGACGAGTGCGTGGTGCACCCGGACGGCTGGGCCCGCGTCGGCGCCGGCGTGCGCTGGCAGCAGGTGCTCGACGCGGCCGCCCCGCACGGGCTGGCCCCGCTGTGCGGTTCGGCGCCGGGTGTGGGCGTCGTCGGCTACACCGCCGGCGGCGGGCTCGGCCCGGTCGCGCGCACGTTCGGCTGGGCGTCGGACCGCGTCCGGGCCTTCGAGATCGTCACCGGCGACGGCGTGCCGCGCCGGGTCACCGCCACCGACGAGCCCGACCTGTTCTGGGGCGTCCGCGGCGGCAAGGGCGCGCTCGGCATCGTGACGGCGCTCGAGTTCGACCTGATCCCCCTGCCTTCGGTGTACGCCGGCGCCCTGTACTTCGCCGGCGCCGACGCCGCGACGGTGCTGCACCGCTGGCGGGAATGGTCGTCCTCGCTCCCCGCGGCCGCCACCACCTCGCTGGCGTTCCTGCAGTTGCCGCCGATGCCCGGCGTGCCCGAGCCGCTGGCCGGCCAGTTCACCGTCGCCGTGCGCTTCGCCTGGACCGAGTCCCCCGAGTCGGGCGAGGCCGTGCTCGCACCCATGCGGGCCGCGGCCACCCCGATCATCGACATGGTCCAGACGATCCCGTACGCGGCCATCGGCATGGTCCACGCCGACCCGTCCGACCCGATGCCCGTCATCGAGGAGACCGACCTGCTCACGTCGTTCCCCGCCGAGGCCGCGGACGCCCTGCTGGCCACGGCCGGCCCGGACGCCCGTTCGCCGCAGGTGATCGTCGAGCTGCGCCAGCTGGGCGGCGCCCTGGCCGCGGAGCCCGGGCACCCCTCCGCCCTGTGCCACCGTGACGCCGCGTACAGCCTGATCCTGATCGGCGTCCCGGTGCCACCGATCGCCGACGCGATCGCCCCGCACGCCGCGGCCGTGCGCGCCGCCCTCGATTCGTGGCTCACCGGCGGCGCGCTGCCCAATCTCGGCGCCGGCACGGGCGCGGAGCGAATCGCCCGCTCCTACGACCCGGCCACGCTGGACCGTCTGATTTCGATCGCCGACCGCTACGACCCCGCGAACGTCCTGCGGGTGGGCCAGGTGCCGGTGCGCCGGGCCGCCTGACCGAGAACCGGAGCCGTGACCTGGCGGGGTCACGGCTCGGCCGATCCGCCGGGCCGGGGGGCGGCCCGGCGGATTGTTCACGTCTGCTGTCCCTGGAACGTTCTGCCGATCCGGGACGGACTTTCTGTCCTCCGGTTCCGGCAAGGGGCCTCCTAGCATCGGCGCATGAGTGACCCGGCGGACGCCTCCGGCGAAGACGGACGGCTCTGGGCGGCCCCGGAGGAGTTCTGCGACCGTCTGTCCCGGATCGCCAGGAAGGCGCTCACCGACGATCCAGGGCTGAAGTCGGCGCTCGCCCAGTGGAAGGACGAATTGCTGGCGCCTGTCCTGCTGGCCACCATCGAACAGCAGGCTCCCATGCTGATAGCGCGCACCAATCGCGAACTGGACGACGTGCGGCAGAAGCGGAAGGTGCTCTCCGAGGTCGCCGCCGGTCCGACGACCGTTCTCGGCCGCCCGGGGAACCCGGTCCGGACCGGCTCGGGGCTGGTGGTCATCCTCGCCGCGCCGGTGGCGGTCTGGCAGACGTGGCCCGCACTGTCCACGGCCATCGGTGGTTTCTGGGCCGTGCTGCTGTCGGCCGTCGGCGTCCTGGTTCTCGTCGGCGCCGGAGCGTTCCTCCTGGAGGCGGCGCGCGACGATGACGTCGGTGCGGACCTGGCCGGCGCCGCGCTGCTGGGAGCGATCGTCGTGGCCTATCTTGTCGCTCTGTGGCAGACGCTGGAGATCACCAGCCGGAACGCCGGTCCCGTATGGGCGACGGTGATCTGGACGGGAACCGGCTTGATCGCGGCCCTCCTGGGCGGAGCCGCCATCGCCGTTGTCGGTGAGAGCAAGATGACCAGTTCCCAGAAGTGGCGAGGCACCGGAGTGCTGCTGACGAGCACCGGGGTAGCCGTACTCACCTGGATGATCCTGACCCCGATGAAGCCGTTGCCGGATCACTTGCCCGAGGTCGCGGCCATTCTCGCCGCCCTGGCGGCCGGAACAGCCGGGCCCGCCACGCTGCGCTTGATGACCGCCGGCGTCCGACGGGGTCTGGCCGGGCCGGCCAGTCGTATCGCGCCGCACAGCGGAATCTCGATGGTTCTCCGCACCGACCACGAACGTCATGTGACGGCACTGGAGCAGGACATCGAGGACGCCCTGCAGCGGTGGGACGAGGCGGCGAAGGCACTGCTCGTCCAGAGCCTTCAGGCCGAGATCGCCAAGCGTGTCAGCCCCGGGTTCGACACCGTGCTCGGTCCGATCAGCCCGCATGGGCTTCAGCAGATGCGCGGCGCCGACTACATCGTGCACACCCGCTCGTTCGACCGGCTCAGCGCCGAGATCGCCGGGCTCAGCGGCGGCGCTGTCGGGCTGGCCGGTCCGCGCGGCGCGGGCAAGTCGTCCCTGCTGGACCAGTATCGGGCGGGCCGCATAGCGGAGGCGGGCACCAGCGGACGCCAGCTCGTCATCAACGAGAGCGTGCCGGTCACGTACGAGCCCAAGGAGTACGTCCTCTACCTCTATGGCCGCCTGTGCCAGGAGGTAGTCAACTTCACCGCTCCGGCCGCGGAGGCGCCGGGGCGGCGAATCCCGAACCGCCCTCGCCACGTTGCCGTGGGGGCCATCGTGGGCGTCACCTGGCTGGTCGCCGTGCTCGTAGGCACCGGCAAGTGGCCCGGTCTGGCCTACCAGCCTCCGGCCTGGCTGGCCAACGGCTGGGTCGCGCTGGCCGCCACCGGGATCCTCGTCGGCCTGGTCGGGCTCGGCCTGGGCCACCGGCGGATGACCGACGACCTCGTCGACGACGAAGGCGATCCGGCGGACCTGGCCGAGCTGGGTAGACGAGCGGAACGCCGGCTGCGGACTGTCCGCTTCCAGCAGAAGGAGACGTTCGGCGCGACGGGCAAGGTGCGGTTGCCCTTCGCGGCCGAACGCGGAATGACCAGCGCCCAGGAGTTTCAGCGCTATCCCATGCCGTACCCGGAAATCGCCAATGAACTGCACAAGTTCCTGACCATGACGACCCGCGTGCTGGCCCGGCCGGGCGAGGGTATGAGCCGGATCCCCGTGGTGATCGTCCTCGACGAACTGGACAAGATGTCCGAGCCGGACCGCGTCCAGGATTTCCTCAACACCGTGAAATCACTGTTCAGCCTGGAGATTCCGGGTTGTCTCTTCCTCGTTTCGGTGTCGGAGGACGCGCTGGCCCGTTTCGAACGCCGGGGTCTGCCTGTCCGGGACGCGCTCGACAGCACGTTCGACGCCGTCGTCCCGGTCGAATATCTGAACTTCGACGATGCCACGGCGTTGATCGCGGACCGGGTGGCCGGCCTGCCCGATCCGTTCCTCGCGTTGCTGCACACGCTGGGCGGTGGCCTGCCTCGCGAGTTGCTGCGATACACCCGCTCGATGGTCCGCCACCGCGGGGAGGCGTCGCTCTTCGCCGTCACCCGGTCGCTCGTGGGCGAGGAATTGCGGGTGAAGGCCCGCGGACTCGGCGCCGTGATCGCCCGGCGGGGTCTCGCCGAGCCCTACGCCAGCGATCTGATGCAGTTCGTCAACGACAACACCGATCCCGATCACGCCGCGCTCCGGAAGGCTGTCGAGGCGCCGCCCCTGCGAACCGCCGCGGAGGAGGCCCGGCCGGAGGAACTGGCTGACGCGTTGCACCTGCAGATGGAGGCGCTCGGCTACCTGTACTACTGCGCGACCATCCTGCAGGTGTTCGACGAGCTGACGGAGGACCGATTCCACCCGCGCCGGGGATCGTTCGACGCGCTCGCGTCGGCTCGTAACCTGTTCGCTGTGAATGCGCGGCTGGCCTGGCTGACGGTCAACTCGTTCCGGCGGCAGTGGTCGCTGCCCGAGGTTGCTCCACCCGCTTAAGACAGACGCTCGAGCCAGCGGTTGAGCAGGGCCACCTCGGCCGGTTCGAGGGCGTCGGTGCCGGAGACGGCCAGCTGGGAGCGCAGCTGCAGGGCGGCCGCGGACAGCGGGTCGGCGGCGGCGCCGGTCGCGGGTGAGGTGAGGACGGCGGCGAAGATGGCGTCGCGGGTGCGGTCCGACAGCGTCGGGTCGTCGAAGAGCTCGGGCTGGGCTATGCAGCTCAGCACCAGCCCGACGTTGGCCGGCAGGATCAGCTGGGCGGCCGCGGTGGGGGCGATGCGGAGAGCGCCGACGGCCGCGCAGCGCAGCAGGGACGCCTCCAACAGGTCCATGATCTTTCGGCGGGCCTGGGCGTGCGATCGCGGGCGCGGGGCGAACATCAGCTGGTAGAGCGCCGGGTTGCGGCGGCCGAAGTCGATGTGGTCGTCCCAGCCGGCGACCAGGTCGGCCACCGGGTCGTCGGTTTTAGCCTGGGCCGCCTTGTGTTCGGCGTAGCGCCGCAAGCCGTCGTCGGCCAGCGCGTCGAGCAGGCCGTTCTTGTCGCCGAACAGGCGGTAGAGCACCGGCTGGGTGACGCCGACAGCCTCGCAGACAGCCCGGGTGGCGATGTCGCCGTCGGGCGACGCGACCAGCTGCTGTTCGGCCGCGGCGATCATGGCGGCCCGGACATCGGGAGTGATCGTCGTCATGGAATCAATGATACGTGACGCGGCTATCGACGTTATGAGATTGTGCTACCGTCGTCATATCAGCGCTACGGTTCAGCGATATCGACGCTAGGAGACAGTCATGGCACGGGTAGCAATCGTCACCGGCGGCTCGCGGGGCATCGGCCGGGCCGCCGCCGTCCAGCTCGGGGCGCGCGGGGACGCGGTCGTCGTCGGCTATGCGGGCAACGCCGAGCTGGCCGGCGAGGTCGTCGAGGAGATCGTCGGGGCGGGCGGCCAGGCCGTCGCGGCGCGGGCCGACGTGGCCGACGAGAAGAAGGTCGCGGCCCTCTTCGACCTGGCCGAGCAGACGTACGGCGGGGTCGACACGGTCGTGAACTCGGCCGGCATCATGTTCCTGTCGCCGGTGGCCGACATCGACCTCGACCAGCTCGACCGGATGCACCGCACCAACATCCGCGGCACGTTCGTCGTGACCCGCGAGGCGGCCCGCCGGGTGCGCGACGGCGGTTCGATCGTCACGATCTCGACCTCGATCGTCGGCCTGCAGATTCCCACGTACGCCGGGTACGCCGCGAGCAAGGCCGCGGTCGAGGCGACGACCCTCATCCTGGCCCGCGAGCTGCGCGGCCGCGACATCACTGTCAACACGGTGGCGCCCGGCCCCACGGCGACCAGCTTCTTCCTGGACGGCAAGGACCAGGAGACGATCGACCGGATGGCCAAGCAGCCGCCCCTCGAGCGGCTCGGCACCCCGGAGGACGCGGCCGAGGCCATCGCGTTCCTGACCGGCCCGCAGGGTCACTGGATCAACGGCCAGACCATCCGCAGCAACGGCGGGATCATCTGATGGCCGCCGGGGAGGTCGTCCTGATCACGGGCGCGTCGAGCGGTTTCGGGCGGCTGACGGCGGAGTCGCTCGCGGGCGCCGGCTACCAGGTGGCCGCGGGCATGCGCGACATCGGCGGCCGCAACGCTCCGGCCGCCGCGGCTCTCGAGGGCCTGGCGGTCGAGCTCGACGTGCAGTCGCAGGAATCGGCCGACGCGGCGGTGGCCACGGTGCTCGAGCGGTACGGGCGGCTCGACGTGATCGTGCACAACGCCGGGCACATGGTTCTCGGACCGGCCGAGGCGTTCAGCCCGGCGGAGTACGCGGCGCTGTACGACGTCAACGTGCTGGGCGCCCAGCGCGTCAACCGCGCGGCGCTGCCCTTCCTGCGTACGGCCGGGAAAGGTCTTCTGGTCTGGGTCGGCAGCTCTTCCACGCGCGGCGGGCACCCACCGTTCCTGGCGCCGTATTTCGCGGCCAAGGCGGCCATGGACGCGCTCGCCGAGAGCTACGCGAGCGAGCTGATCCGGTTCGGCATCGACACCACGATCGTCGTCCCGGGCGCGTTCACCTCGGGCACCAACCACTTCGCCCACGCCGGCACACCCCTCGACCACGAGCGCGAGCAGGCGTACGAGGAACTCTACGGCGACTTGCGGGCCGGGCTGCCCGATCGCCTGGCCGCCCTGGTGCCGCCGGGCAGCGAGGCGCAGACCGTGGCCGACGAGATCCTGCGCGTGGTCTCGCTGCCCGCCGGGACGCGTCCCTTCCGCACCCACATCGACCCGAGCCGCGACGGCAGCGAGGTGGTGTCCGTGGTGGCCGACCGCGTCCGCCAGGAGTTCTTTCACCGCATCGGTCTCGCCGACCTGCTGCCGGTCAACGCCGCCCTCTGATCCGGTCTCGGGCGGCGGCCGGGTCAGGTGGGTAGCGGGACGCCGAGGAGGTCGAGCAGCTGACGGCGCAGGGCGCCGAAGCCGGGCGCGTCGGGCGTGCGCGGGTGGGGCAGGGTGACCGGGAGGTTGGCCGCGATGACGCCACGGTCGAGGACCAGGGCGCGGTCGGCCAGCAGCAGGGCCTCCTCGACGTCGTGGGTGACCAGCAGGGCGGCGAAGCCGTGCCGGGCGCGCAGGCGGCCGAACAGTTCCTGCATGCGCAGGCGGGTCAGCGCGTCCAGGGCGCCGAACGGCTCGTCCAGCAGGAGCAGGGCGGGCTCGCGGGCCAGGGCCCGGGCGAAGGCGACCCGTTGCGCCTGGCCGCCGGACAGTTCGGCGGGCCAGGCGCGGGCCCGGTCGGCCAGGCCGACCTCGGCCAGCGCGTCGGTGCAGCGGCCGCGGTCGCCGACGCCCAGGGCGACGTTGCCGAGCACGCGCTTCCACGGGAGCAGGCGGTGTTCCTGGAAGACGACGGCGTGGCGGTCCGAGACGGTGAACGAACCGGACGCGGCGGGGTCGAGCCCGGCCAGGATGCGCAGCAGGGTGCTCTTGCCCGAGCCGCTGCCACCGAGCAGGGCGACCACCTCGCCGGCGCCGATGTCGAGGTCGACGCCGGCCAGCACCTCGGCCGGGCCGAAACTGCGGCGCACGCCGCGGGCGGTCACGACGCCTGAAGTCCTCGCCGCCATGACAGCACCCTCCTTTCCGCCATCCGGAGCAGCAGGTCGGACAGCAGACCGAGCCCGGCGTACACGAACAATCCGAGGACCACGACGTCGGTCTGGCTGAACTCGCGGGCCTCCATCATCAGGAAGCCGATGCCGTTCTGGGTGTTGGTCTGCTCGCCCACCACCAGGCTCAGCCAGGCGGCGCCGATGGCCAGGCGCAGGCCCAGGAACAGCGACGGCATCGCGCCCGGCAGCACCACGTGCCGGATCCGCTGCCAGGTGCCGAGCCCGCACGTGCGCGCCGCCTCGACCAGCCGTTCGTCGATGTCGCGGATGCCCGCGTACAGGTTGAAGTAGAGCGGGAAGAACACGCCCAGCGCGACCAGCGTGATCTTCATGGATTCGCCGATGCCGACCCAGATGATCAGCAGCGGGACCAGCGCGAGGTGGGGCAGCATGCGGGCCATCTGCACGGGCGGGTCGATGGCGTCGTCACCGGCGCGCAGCAGGCCGGCGGCCGCGCCCAGCACCAGCGCGAGGCTACCGCCGATGAGCAGCCCGATCACGGCCCGGGTGAGCGAGTCGGCCAGGTGGTCGCCGAGCGTGCCGTCGGCGGCGAGTCGCCAGCCGGTCGCGAACACCGTGGTCGGCGCGGGCAGCTTGTCCTCGGCGATCAGACCGGCCCGGGCCGCGGCCTCCCACGCCGCCAGCAGGAGCACCGGGCTCAGGGCTCGCTGCCACCTGATGTTTCGTCGTCGGACCGGCGGCGCCGGCGGCCGTGTAGTGGCCGGCGCGGCTACCAGCGTCACGGCGCGGCCTCGGCGAACCGCTCGTCGACCAGCGACTTCACATCCACCCGGCCGGGAATCAGGTCGAGGTCGGCGAACCCGTCGGCGATCGTCTGGATCTCCGTGCCGATCTCGGCGTCGAGCGCGTCGACCGGCTGGGCCGCGCGGGCCAGCGCCCGCTTCGTCGTCGGCTCGTCAATCTTCAGTTCCGGCGCGAGGACGGCCGCCCGCTCGTCGGGGTGTGCGATCCCCCAGGCCGTCGTTTTCTCGTACGTCTGCAGGAAGCTCTTGATCTGGTCGGTTTTCTTGTCGGCCGCGCTCTTGCTGACCAGCAGGTATTCGCGGTTGTTGGCCAGCCCCGTGGCATCGGCCAGCACCTGCACGCCCGGCTGCTCGGCCAGCGCGAAATACGGGTCCCAGATGATCCACGCGTCGACCTGATCGTTGTCGAAGGCGGGACGGCCCTCGGCCGGCTTGAGATACTTGACGTTGATGTCGCTCAGCGTCATCTTGTTCGCCTCGAGCAGTTTGACGAGCAGCCAGTGCACGTTCGAACCCTTGTTGAGCGCGACCGTCCGGCCCTTGAGGTCGGCGAACGTCTTGTAGCCCTTGGACGCCTTGACCAGAACGGCCTCGCTCTCGGGCGACGGCGCGCCCACCCCGGCGATCTTGAAGTCGGTCTTGGCCGCGGCCGCGAAGATCGGCGGAGCCTCGCCGGTCTGCCCGACGTCGATCGCGCCGGCCTTGAGCGCCTCAGTCAGCGCGGGCCCGCTCTCGAACAGCGACCACGTCACGCCGGGCGCGTCCGCCCGCGCCTTGACCAGGCTGAGCCCGCCGAACCGCTGATAACCGACGCGCAGGCCACCGTCGCCGGACGCCGCCTCCTCATCGTGTCCGCAGCCACCCAGGGCCACAGCCAGAACCATGGTCGCCACCACCGCAAGCCATCGACGCATGGGCCAGACTCTATCTAATCGATAGGAGATATCGGAAGACTATGATCGAAGCTGATCTTTGTCCGGGCGGAGCAGGTCGGTGGCCACCCGCTCGAGGGTCTCGCGCAGGGCCTGGGCCGTCGGGGACGCGGCGCCGGCCACCCGCTGGGCCGTGAAGATCGTGCGGCGGGGCAGGCCGGGCAGGTCGAGCAGCCGGCACGAGGTGTCGCGGCCGAGCCAGAGCAGGTCGGGGATCAGGGCCACCGCGTTGCCCGACTCGACCAGCCGGATGTGGGCCTGCAGGTCGGCGGTCTCGTAGCGGACGTCGGGTTCGAAACCGGTGGAACGGCAGAGCTGCTCGGCGAAATGGCGGGAGGCCGTGCCGCGCGGCTCCATCACCCAGGGCATGTGCCGGGCCTCGTCGAGCGAGGCCACCGGATGCAGGGCGGCCCCGGCCGACGGCAGGGCCAGGCGGATCGCGTCGGTGGTCAGCGGACGACGGTCGAGGCCGGGATGGTGTGGCGCGGCGTGGGCCGGGTATTGCTCAGCGATCACCATGTCGAAGTCGCGGGCCCACGTTTCGCGCAACGCCTCCTCGGGCTCGCGTTGCACCATTTCGACCCGTACGTCGGGAAAGCGAGACGCCATGGCCAGGAGCGTCGCCGGCATCAGGGCGAGGGCGGCCGACTGGAAGACGGCGACCCGCACCCGGCCGCTGACCCCGGTGCTCGACGCCCGCAGCCCGGCCTCGGCCCGTTCCAGGCTGTCGAGGATCTCGCCCACCGACTCGACCAGCGCCTCGGCCTGCGGGGTCAGCTGCACCCCGCGCCCCGACTTGCGCAGCAGCGGCCGGCCCGCCTCCTTCTCGAGCAGGCTGAGCTGCTGCGACACGGCCGACGGGGAGAAGTTGAGCGCCTCGGCGACGGCCGCGATCGTGCCGCGGATCGCTAGCTCGCGCAGCAGCACCAGACGCCGGATCTCCAGCATGGCCCGCCTCCGGAAAACGTTAAGAAGAACTGAAGAGTACTCGTCGGAAACCGTTGCTTTTCCTGAACGGATCGCGGAAGGACACTTTCGTCATGTCTGACGTCGTCCAGTCGCCGGCCACCACCCCGGCCGGTCAACCCGAGATCGCCGACGAAGCGATCGACCTGGTCCGCCGCTGGCTCCACGAGGCCTCGGCGATCAAGACCACCGGTTCCGCCGCGCAACTGGCCGGCGTGCTGCGCGACCCCAAGGGACTGGCCTTCGCGGTCGGTTTCGTGGACGGCGTGGTGCGGCCGGAGGACGTCCGGGTCAGCGCCCGGGCCCTGGCCGCCCTCGCGCCCGACGTGCCGCGGTTCCTTCCGGCTCCGCTGCGGGCCGCGGTGCGCGCCGGTGGCCTGCTCGCGCCGGTGATGCCGGGCGTGGTGGTGCCGATCGCCCGCCGCGTCCTGCGCCGCATGGTCGGCCACCTCATCGTGGACGCCAGCGACGCCAAGCTGGGCCGGGCCATCGCCCGGATCAAGCGCCGGGACGTACGCCTGAACGTCAACCTGCTCGGCGAGGCGGTGCTCGGCCGGGGCGAGGCGACCCGCCGGCTGCGCGAGACCGAGCGCCTGCTCGGCCGGGACGACGTCGACTACGTGTCGATCAAGGTGTCGGCGACCGTCGCCCCGCACAACCCGTGGGCGTTCGACGAGGCCGTCACCGAGATCGTCGAGCAGCTCACGCCGCTGTTCACGCAGGCCGCGACCGCGCGTACGCGCAAGTTCGTCAACCTCGACATGGAGGAGTACAAAGACCTCGACCTCACGATCGCGGTCTTCACCCGCCTGCTCGACAAGCCGGAGCTGCACAACCTCGAGGCCGGCATCGTGCTGCAGGCCTACCTGCCGGACGCGCTGGCCGCGATGATCCGCCTGCAGGAGTGGGCCGCCGTCCGCCGCGAGCGGGGCGGCGCGGGCATCAAGGTGCGCCTGGTCAAGGGGGCCAACCTGCCGATGGAGCAGGTCGAGGCGACCGTGCACGGCTGGCCGCTGGCCACCTGGGGTTCCAAGCAGGAGACGGACACGAACTACAAGCGGGTGCTCGACTACGCGCTCGAGCCGTCGCGGATCGGCAACGTGCGTCTGGGTGTGGCCGGGCACAACCTGTTCGACGTGGCGTACGCGTGGCTGCTGGCCGGTCGTCGCGGGGTGCGTGAGGGCATCGAGTTCGAGATGCTGCTCGGCATGGCCGAGGGCCAGGCCGAGGTGGTCCGGCGCGAGGTGGGCGGGCTGTTGCTCTACACCCCGGTCGTACGCCCGGAGCAGTTCGACGTGGCCATCGCGTACCTGATCCGCCGTCTCGAGGAGGGCGCGTCGAGCGACAACTTCATGTCCGCGGTGTTCGAACTGGACAGCAACTCCGAGCTGTTCGCGCGCGAACGTGACCGTTTCCTGGCGTCGCTGGCGGCGCTGGACACGGCGGCTCCCGCGCCGAACCGGATCGCCGACCGGCACGCCGTCGTGCCCGTGTCCTCCCCCGGGCACTTCGGCAACACTCCCGACACCGACCCGTCGGTCGCGTCGAACCGCTCGATGGTGCGCGAGGTGCTCGGCCGTGTGCCCACCTCCCGGCTCGGCGTGTCGACCATCGACGCCGCACGCGTCGCCGACGAGCGCCGCCTGGACGACCGCCTCGGCGCGGCGGTGGCCGCGGCCGCCGCTTGGGGCTCGCTGCCGGGCGCTTCCCGGGGGCTGGTCCTGCACCGGATCGGCGAGGCCCTCGAGGCCCGGCGGGCCGACCTGATCGAGGTGATGGCGTCGGAGACGGGCAAGACCGCCGACCAGGCCGACCCCGAGGTGTCCGAGGCGGTCGACTTCGCGCACTACTACGCGGAACTGGCCGCCGAGCTGGACGACGTCGACGGCGCGGTGGCCGTCCCCGAGAAGCTGACGCTGGTCACCCCGCCGTGGAACTTCCCCGTGGCCATTCCGGCCGGTTCGGTGCTGTCTGCGCTGGCCGCGGGCTCGGCCGTCGCGCTCAAGCCGGCCGGCCCGGCCGAACGCTGCGGCGCCCTGCTGGCCGAGATCATCAAGCCGGTGCTGCCCGACCCCGACCTGCTCACCCTGGTGCAGGTCGAGGAGAACACGCTGGGCCGCAAGCTGATCGGGCACGCGCTCGTCGACCGGGTGATCCTGACCGGGGCGTACGAGACCGCGCAGTTGTTCCGTTCGTTCCGTTCCGACCTGCCGCTGCTGGCCGAGACGAGCGGCAAGAACGCGATCATTGTGACCCCGAGCGCCGACCTGGACCTGGCCGTCAAGGACGTGGTGCTCTCCGCGTTCGGCCACGCCGGTCAGAAGTGCTCGGCCGCCTCGCTCGTCATCCTGGTCGGTTCGGTCGCCCGGTCCGAGCGGTTCCGCCACCAGCTGCTCGACGCGGCGTCGTCGCTGACCGTGGGCTGGCCGTCGGACGCGCGCAGCCAGGTCGGCCCGGTCATCGAACCCGCCGAGGGCAAGCTGCTGGACGGCCTGACCAAACTCGAACCCGGCGAGAAGTGGCTGCTCAGGCCCACCTCCCTGGACGACAGCGGCCGCCTGTGGAGCCCCGGCATCCGCGACGGCGTGGCCCGCGGTTCGGCCTTCCACCGTACGGAGTACTTCGGCCCGGTCCTCGGCGTCATGACCGCCGCGACCCTGGACGAGGCGATCGACCTGGTCAACGACGTCGACTTCGGCCTGACGTCGGGCCTGCACTCCCTCGACCCGGCCGAGCTGGCCACCTGGCTGGAGCGGGTGCAGGCGGGCAACCTGTACGTGAACCGCGGCATCACCGGCGCCATCGTGCGGCGGCAGCCCTTCGGCGGCTGGAAGCGCTCGGCCGTGGGCCCCGGCACGAAGGCCGGCGGACCGAACTACCTGGCCGGCCTGACCGGCTGGCGTTCCGAGCCGGCCACCTCCGAGGCCGCCATCGGCAACCCGGCGGTCCGCACGCTGCTCGACGCCGCTTCCGGACTTCCGGGCGCCGAGATGCTGTCGCGAGCGGCCCGCAGCGACGCCGCCGCCTGGGCCGGGCATTTCGGGCCGGCCCGGGACGTCTCCGGCCTCTGGGCCGAGCGCAACGTGCTGCGCTACCTGCCGGTCCCGGTCGAGGTGCGCCTGTCGGCCGGTTCCCCGGTAGCCGAGTTGGTGCGCGTGGTCGCCGCCGCCCTGCAAGCAGGGGCGCCGATCACGGTCTCGGTGCCCGAGCCCCTGCCGGCCGGCCTGGCCGCGGCCATCCCCGCCGACCTCCGCGTGGAGGACGACGCCGCGTTCGCCGCCGGACTCGGCTCGGCCACCCGGGTGCGCCTGATCGGTGGTTCCTTCGAGGCCCTGGCCCGGGCCACCGAGGGCCGCCCCGACCTGGCCGTCTGGTCGGGCCCGGTCACCGAGGCGGGCCGCGTCGAACTGCTGCCGTTCCTGCACGAGCAGGCCGTGAGCATCACCGCCCACCGCTTCGGCAACCCCGACAAGCTGGCCGCTTCGGTCCTCTGAACCCGCACGCCCCCCGGCCGCCGCCGGCCATCCCGGCGCGCGATGCTGGGGGGCGTGAAGTACGTGTCCCGAGTGCCGCGACCGCCGCTGAACGGCCTGATCGACGACCTCTACTACCTGGAGGGGGCGCCGCCGTACGCCCGGCTGACACTGCCGGCCAGTCCGGCGGCGCTGCTCATCGTCAACCTCGGAGCGCCGTTCCGCATCCGCGCCGGCCTGGACCTCGAGACGGCCGAGTACGCCGACGGCTGCGTGATCACCATGCCGACCCGCGCGTTCGAGTTCGGCTACCCGCCCTGGACCCGGTCCGTGGGCGTGCACTTCAAGCCGTGGGGGCCGGCGCCGTTCCTGCCGATGCCCGCGGCCGAGCTGTGTGACCGGCCGGTGACGATCGAGCAGGTCTGGGGCCGGTCCCCCACTGCTGTCCTGCGGGACCGGCTGGCTGCGGCGGACGGGCCGCACGAGATGCTGACGCTGCTCGAGGACGAGCTGATGCGACGGCTGCGCGAGCCCGCCGGTCTGGGACTGGTCCGGCATACGGGCGGCGTCATCGCGGCGGCCGGCGGAGCGGTGGCGATCGGCGACCTGACGGCGGCCGCCGGAGTCAGCAGCACCCATCTGGCCCAGCGGTTCAAGGAACTCATCGGCGTCCCGCCCAAGAGGCTGGCCCGCAGCTACCGCTTCACCACCACAATGTTCACGATCGACCCGGCCGGGCCGATCGACTGGGGCGACCTCGCCGCCCGCGCCGGCTACTTCGACCAGGCCCACTTCGGCCACGAGTTCCGGGCGTTCACCGGGCTCACGCCGACCCGGTACGCCGAAGTGCGCCGGCGGTTCCTGCGTGACCATCCCGGCCACACGCTGGACGGCTGGCCGCTGCCGGCCGATTGATTTCTTACAAGAGCGACGGCCCGCGACACGTTAATTTGGGGGCACCAAAAGCAGAGGAGAGCCCCGTGGGCAAGGTGGTCATGTACGCCTCGGTGTCGGTGGACGGCTTCATCGCCGACGAGAACGACCAGCCCGGACCGCTGTTCGACTGGTTGACCGGCGGGGACGTCCCGTTGGACGAGAGCGGCGTCTTGAAGGTGTCGCAGGCGTCCTACGACTACATCCGGCCGTACTGGGACCAGATCGGGGCGACGGTCTGCGGCCGCCACGTCTTCGACCTGACGGACGGCTGGGACGGAAAGCCGCCCAGTGGGATCGACCACGTGGTCGTCGTGACGCACCGGCCGCCGCCCGAGGGCTGGGACCCGGGGACGCCGTTCCACTTCGTCGGCGGCGTCGAGGCGGCCGTGGCCAAGGCGCGTGAGCTTGCCGGTGACCGCACGGTCGAGGTCGCCGCGGGTGACGTCGGAGGCCAGGCGCTGGCCGCGGGCCTGGTCGACGAGGTGCGCATGGACGTCGCACCCGTCGTGTTCGGCTCCGGCAAGCGCTACTTCGGGCCGGTCGGCGCGCAGCAGCTGCTGGCCGATCCCGACATGGTGCCGGGCACCCGGGTGCTTCACCTGCGCTACCCGGTGCGCCGCTGACCGTCAGTAGGCGTCCAGCGCGGCCTCTTCCAGGGCGTCGTCGATGACCTTGGCCGCGGTGTCGGTGCCGGAGATGCTCTTGGCGATCAGGCCCGCGCTGGGCACGTCGCCCTTCGCCGGCCACGTCGACACGTCCCAGAGACGCGAGCGGGTGAAGGCCCTCGCACAGTGCAGGAACAGTTCCTCGACCACCACCTCGACGGCCAGCACCGGGGTCACGTTCTTGCGGGCCATGCGGTCCAGATAGGGTGCGTCCGCCACGATCCGGGCCCGGCCGTTGACCCGTACGGTGTCGCCCGAACCCGGCACCAGGAACAGCAGACCCACCCGGGGCTGCTGGAGGATGTTGAGCAGGCTGTCGAGGCGGCCGTTGCCCTTGCGGTCGGCGAAGGCCAGCGTGCGGTCGTCGAGCACCAGCACGCTGCCCGCCGGGTCGCCTCGCGGGGAGACGTCACAGGTGCCGTCCGCGGCCGCGGTGGCGAGCAGGAAGAACGGGCTGACCTCGATGAACCGGCGCGACTCCGGGTCGATGTGGTCGATGCCCTTCTCGGCGATGAACCGCGGCGGCGGGGCCACGAACTCCCGCAGCTCCGCCTCGCTGCCGATCACCCTCGTCATAAACACTCCACGGTCCGCGGGACGCCTCAGTCCGGCCACGCTAGCCTTCGACCACGTTGCGCAGCGAACGTCCCTCCCGGAATGCGACCAAGTTCTCGCCGATGAGCGCGGACGCCCCGAGCGGACGGCCGCCGGCCACGTGCGGCGTGATGATCACGTTCGGCTCGTTCCACAGCCCCGAACCGGACGGCAGCGGCTCGGTCTCGAACACGTCCAGCGCCGCCCCGCCGATGGTCCCCTCGCGCAGCGCGTCGAGCAGGGCCTCCTCGTCCAGCGTCGCGCCCCGGCCCACGTTGACCACCCAGGCGTGCGAGGGCAGCCGGCCGAACACGTCCTCGTTGAGCGCGTGTTCCGTGGCCGGGGTCGCGGGCAGGATGCCGATCAGCACGTCGGCCGTGGGCAGCAGCGTCTCGAAGTCGTCCTCGGTCACCACCTCGACGCCCGCGCGGGTGCCGGCGCTGCGGGCCACCCCGGTGACCCGCGCCCCCAGGGCGGTCAGATGCGGCGCGAGCGCCTGCGCGATGCCCCCGAAGCCCCAGATCACGACGTGCGCGTCGCGCAGCGTGTAGAACCGGGCCGTCCTCGGCGCGGCCTGCAGCTCGCGCATCTCGTCGGCCCAGTGATGGCCGATCTGGGCCCGGACGAGCACGTGCAGGTGGCGTACGGCGGCCAGGGTCATGGCCAGGGTGTGCTCGGCGACCGTCTGATCGTGCAGGCCGCGGCCGGAAGTGATGACGACCTCGGACGGGAAACCGGCCGCCACCACCGCGTCGGGCCCGGCGGCCAGGGTCTGCACCCAGCGCAACTGCTTGAGCCGCTGGGCCGCGTCACGCATCTGGTCGCCCGTGTTGTTCCAGACGACCAGCGCCTCCGCGTCGGTGTGCTCGTCGGGGATCGGGCGGTCGACGGCATAACGCACGGCGGTCACGCCGGCGGGCAGCTCGGGATTCAGGTCGACGCTGTCGGGCAGCAGAAGCTTCATGTCCCCCATTCTGGTTCAGTGACGATCGTTCAGTTCGAGCACCGTGACGGAATCCTCGATCTCGGCTGGGGGCATCCGCTGCCTTCGCTGCTTCCGGCGGGCGCGTGGGCGGAGGCCGGAGCGACGGCCCTGCGGACGTACGGGTGGAAAGCGCTCACGTACGGGCACGGGCCGGGCCCCGCTCCCCTGCGCGAGTGGATCGCCGATCAGGTGGGTGACGCGACCGCGGCGGAGACGTTCGTGACCGCGGGCGCCTCGCACGGGCTGGCCCTCGTCACCCAGGTGCTGACGACGCCGGGCGACGTCGTCCTGGTCGATTCGCCGACCTACCACTACGCGTTCCGGATTCTGACCGATCTCGGCGTGCGGCTTCTCCCCGTACGGGCGGAGCAGCCGGACGAAGTGGCCCGGGCGGCACGGGAGCATCGGGCGGCTTTCCTGTACGTGGTGCCCACGTTCGGCAATCCGACCGGGCGCAGCCTGTCGCCGGCCCAGCGGCACGCCCTCGACACGCTGGGACTGCCCGTGGTCGAGGACGATCCCTATCGCGAGCTCTACTACTCCGCGGCGCCGCCCGCCTTCCGCGGCACCAACGTGATCCGGCTCGGCTCGTTCTCGAAGACCGTCGCCCCCGGGCTGCGGCTCGGCTGGATCAACGCGGCGCCCGAGCTGATCGCGCGGCTGGCCCGGCTCGGATACGTGCACAGTGGCGGCGGGGTCAACCACACGACGGCGATGACCATGGCGGTGTTCGGCGGCTCCGGGGCGTACGGGAAGCATGTGGCTCTGCTGAGGGACCGCTACCGAACGCATCGGGACGCGCTCGCGAACGCGATGGATTGCCCCGCTCCGGACGGCGGCTGGTTCGTCTGGCTGAAACTGCCCGACGGTGTCGACGCCGGGTCACTGCTGCCGGTCGCCGAACGTCACGGCACCTCGTTCGTGCCCGGGCCCGCGTTCCACGTCGACGGGCGCGGCGGCTCCGACCGCATCCGGCTGAGCTTCTCGCGCCTTGCCCCGGCCGAGCTGATCGAGGCTGCTCGCCGCCTGACCATCGCCATCGGATCCTTCTGCTAAGTTCTTTCCCGTACGCCGTCACGCCTCGCGCGTTCGCCCGGAAGGAGGTCGCATCGTGTCCCACATCTTGCGCCCTTTCCGCGGCCCGGCGTCCCCGCGGTTCTGATCCCGGGGCGCAGCTGAAGCGCCTCGGAGGTTCCGCATGAGCTCTCTCGTCTACCGCCACCTGTTGCCCGGCGAGGAATCCGTCTTCGATTCCCTCGGCCCGATGGCCCCGATCTCCTATACCGACGGTCTCGCCGGGGGCGGCTTTCACCCGTCCCGTACGTGGGTGGCGCTGCGCGACGGCCAGGTCGTGGCCCGAGCCGCGTGGGTCCTGCCGCCCGGCGCCGTCGGTGGCCCGTGGCTGGAGCACTTCGACCTGGTCGACTCCCCCGCGGTCGGCGCCGCCCTATTGAGCGCCGCTCACGAGGCATTCGGCGGGCCGCGCCCCTACTACGTCACGTTGCCGGCCGACGACCGCGTGACCGAGGCCGCCCGCCTGTCCGGTCTTGTCCCGACCGTCGAGCGGCGACGCTTCCGCCGCGCCGAGGGTCCCGCCGGGCCGGCTCCCGTACGCGCGGCCACCGGGCCCGACGAGGTGCGAGCCCTGGTGGCCCGCATCGCCGAGCCGGACGTGCTGACCGGTTCGGAGACCGCACTTGCCGTGGCCGGCCTCGACCTCGCGCGAAATCCGGGGCCCTGGGTGACCGGCCCGGCCGCGGCCTGGCACGTGCTCGACGGCGGTGGCCTGGCCGGAACGGCGGGGGACGCGTGCTGGCCGATGCTCGTCTATCTCGGCGTGCTGCCCGGTGCGGCCCCTGGGACCCGACCTGCCCTGCTGGCGGGCGCGCTCCAGGCCCTTACAGCGGGCGGCGCCGAAGAGGTGGTCGCCGACGTCGTGTCGACCCGCACGGACACGATTGACGACCTGCGGCGGGCCGGTTTCCGCCAGATCCGGGCCCGTCTGGCGTTCGAGCCGGACGGGGCGATGGGCTCTTCCGGCACCTGACTCGGCCGCTTCCCACCGCGGCCCGGGTCGCGGTTGCGTTGCCGCCGCCGCGCCCGGGTCGGGGTTGCTTTGCCGCCGCCGCGCCCGGGCCGCGGTTGCGTTTCTTGCCGCGGCTCGGGCCGGGTCAGGCGTGGAGCAGGTCTCTGATCCGGTCGATCGAACGGCGGAAGTAGCGGTGGTCGACCGGCCGGGTCAGGAAGTCGGCCAGCGCGAACAGGTCGAGGGCCCGGCTCAGACGGCGCCAGTCCGGCGGAAGGTCGCCGCCCGCGTCACGGAAACCGCCGAGAAAGGCGTCCAGGAAAGCCGGCGGCCGGGGATCGCGCGTCATGTTGCCGATGTCGACAAGCGGGCTGCTGCTGAACGCGAACTCCCAGTCGAGCACGGCACTGACCCGCCAGCTGCCGTCGGGCGACCGGGCCGCGAGCAGATTCTTCGGGTTGTAGTCGGAGTGGACCAGCCGCCGGGAACCCTTGAGCGTGGCCAGTTCCGGGCCGGCCTCGATGGCGTACCGGCGAAGGGCTTCCTGCTCGTCCCCGGTCAGGTGGCCGGCGGCGTTGCCCTCCCGCAGGCACCGGTCGACGAAGTAGTCGAGCCCCTCGATCGGTTCGCTGCCGTCCGGTTCGAGGCCGTCCCCGAAAAAGCCCGGCGCGTCGAACTCGACCGTGCCGATCCGGGCCAGCGTGGCGCCGACCTCCCGCCCGAGCCCGGCCTCGTCCCGCTCCGCGAGGATCTCGTTGACCGGCCGCCCGTCGACGAAGACCGACAGCAGAACGGGTTCCCCGGCGTGCTCCCCCGCCGGATCCGCGGCCACCACCTCGGGCACCGGCACCACGCCCCGCAGCCGCTCGGCCAGCGCCCGCTCGAGTTCGCAACGGTTGTGACGCAGATAGCGCCTCAGCACGTACCGGCCGCCGTCGTCCGTCGTGAGAGCCGTGTTCTCGTTGCTGTAGCCGCCGGTCAGCTTCCGCGCCGCGACCACCCGCCGCCCCGGCAACGCGACGTCCTGCACCCAGTCCGTGACCGCCTGCTCCATGCCCATCCTCCGTCAGCTCCAGCCGAGCGCTTCGCAGGCGATGAGCCACCAGTGGCGTTCGGCCAGGACCCCGTACGCCTCCTCGCGGCCGACCCACGTGCCTCGGTCACCGCTCGGCGTTGGCGCCGGCTCCCGAGGCGTGAAGATCAGAACGTTCGCGGCCGGCACCGGCAAGCGATAGCTTTCGTCGGGCTCGGGCACGATGTTGCGCACGTAGCCCACACATCGCGTGGCCACCTCCTCGCCGAGGTGGTCGCGGCACAGAGCGGCCACGCCCTCCACGGCCGGTGTCCAGCCGTTCCCGGTGCCGAGAAAGGTGGTCGGGATGTCGAGGCCCTTGGCCGTGGGGACACAGAAGATCTCGCCCGGCTCGCGGGTCAGGAGCAGCCGCACGATGACCGTCGGGCGCGGGATGTCGAGGTCTTCGCCGACCCAGACTTCGGCGGTGGCGCCGGCGGGCAGCCAGGGTGCTTCCGGGATCGACCGGATGAGCCGGGGAAAGTCCATCGCAGCACCCGCCCCTGGTTCTTTGTCGTACACCGGCACCCCTGACCCACCTCCGCACCCACCCCCCGCCCTGGGGGTGTGCCCGACCTTACGCGGCTTCGGCGGCGGGCCGCCCTCGTTGTCCACAGGGCGAGGGCGCGCCGTCGAGCGGGTTCCGGAGTTGTCCACAGCTCGGGCCGGGCCCTTGACAAAGCCCCCTCAGCCGACCCGGGCCCGTACGGCCGGTTCAAGCAGCGACAACTTCCGCGTCCCGGCGTCGAGGGCGGCGCGCACACCGACCGGCATGGGCAGGTTGGGACCGGCGTGCCCGATCTCGACGTTGCCGAGCACGGGCATGTCCCGGTCGCCCAGCACGTCGAGAACGATCTCGCGCAACGACGGACCGTCGGGCGGCCCCAGCCCCTCGATCGCCTGCGGGATGCCCACGACCATGCCGGCGATCCGGTCGAGGATGCCGCAGTGCCGCAGCACGTGCAGATAGCTCCACACGTACGACGCCTGACCGCCCAGTTCCTCCCAGAACAGCACCGCGCCGTCGAATCGTTCGAGCGGCAGCCCGTACGGCGTCGCCTGAGCCAGCACGATGCGGTTGATCACCCCGCCGATCAGGTGGCCTTCGGCCCGGCCGGGACGCCAGCACTCCCACGAGGGGCCGGCGGGCAGGTCGCCGAGCGGTTCGGTGCTGGTCAGCAGCGTCGAGTAGAGCCTTTCGAGTTCCGCCCGGCGCGTCGCGGGTGCCGTCGTCCACGACCCGCCGAGCCCCGGTGTCGCCATGTCGGCATGAAAACCGACCAGTCCCGTACGCGCATGAAGCACCAGATGCAGCAGGGAGATGTCGCTGTAGCCCAGGATCGGCTTGGGATCGGCCACGATCGCGTCCACGTCTATGAGGTCGAGATAGCCGAGCACGGTCTGCCCACCGTCGTGCGCGATGACGGCCCGCACCTCGGGGTCGCGCAGCAGCTCGTTGAACTCGGCGGCGATCTCGTCCGGACGGGCCGCGCTCCACCATCGGCGTCGTCCGGCTTCAAGCAGCGGCGCCCGGCGCACCCGGAAGCCCATTCGCTCGACAACGTCCACGGCCAGGTCGAGATTGGCTTCGTACGCGGTCTGCACCGGCCCGGACAGGGAGGCGATGACGACGAGATCGCCGGGGGCGAGGGCCCGGGGCCGAAGCAGTCCGGGCGCGGCGGAAACGGTCATCCGCGCAGTCTCCCGGCGAACCGTACCGGCCGCCATGCATTTAGCGATCGCCCGCGAGCGTGCGTTTGTCTCTACGATGTCGGCCATGCTGCGGGTCTTCTCGGTGGCGTACTGGGCTTTCATCGGGGTCAGTTGCGTCGTCTTCTTCGTGGGCGCGGTCGTCGTCTGGCTGGTGACGCTGCCGTTCGACCGGCGGCGCGTCGTCCTGCACCTGTATTCGTCGGCCTGGGCGTCGTTCTACGTCTATGTCAACCCGCTGTGGCGCTTGCGGGTCACCGGCCGGCATCTGGTGCCGTGGCACGGCCCGGCGGTTCTGGTCGCCAATCACGCGTCGCTCATCGACATTCTGGTGCTGTTCGCGCTGTTCCGGCCGTTCAAATGGGTGTCCAAGCAGGAAATCTTCCGCGTGCCGCTGATCGGGTGGAACATGCGGCTCAACGATTACGTCCCGCTGGTGCGCGGCCGCGCCGAATCGGTGCGCCGGATGATGGAGCATTGCGATCGCCTCTTGGCCGCCGGTTCGCCGGTCATGATGTTCCCGGAGGGCCGGCGCACCTCGGACGGTGAGCTCCAGCCGTTCAAGGACGGCGCTTTCGAGCTTGCCGTACGCCATGAAGTGCCGGTCATTCCGATCGCGGTTCACGGCACCCGCCGGGCCCTTCCCCGGCACGGGCTCGTCTTGCGTGACCACGTCGACGTGCACGTGGAGGTCCTGCCGCCGATCGCGCCGCAAGGCGACGTCGCGACCCTGAAGGAATTGGCTCGCCAATCGATCGCGAGCGCGCTGACCGCACCGTGAGGATCGCCCATTTCTGTGACAGCCACGCGGGTCGCCCCGACGGCGTGTCCCGGTCGGCCGCCCTGACCGTCGGCCTGTTGCGATCGGCCGGCTGCGAGGTCGACTTCTACGATCCGGCCAGTGTTCCGTGCCTGCCCGTTCCCGGCCGGCAGGTGCGCGTCGGCTTCCCCTGGTTCCGGTGCCGCCCGGCCGACATCGTCCACGCCCACACGACCGGTCCGATCGGCATGGCCGGTTTCCGGATGGCCGCGGCCTGGCGGGTTCCGCTGGTCGTCACCTGGCACACCGACCTGGTCGCGTACGGCGACGCGTACCCCGAGATCCCGATCGGCGCGTCCTGGTGCGCGCTTCAGCTCCGGCTCGGCTGGTCGGCCCGCGACTTCCTCGAACTGGCCCGCCCCGGTCCCGTACGGCGTGCCCGCCTGGTCGTTCTGGGGCAGGGAATGTTCGCCCGCATGGCGGCCGCGATCGCGCCGTCGGACAAGACCGCGGCCGGGTTCCAAGAGTTCGCTTCCGACGGTCAACTGCCGCCGGTTCACGTACTGCCGACGCCGGTTCAGGCGTCCCGGCCACTTGCCCCGAGGCGACGCGGCAACGTCGTGCTCTCCGTCGGCCGGATGACCACCGAGAAGAATCCGGACCTGCTCCTGAACGCCTTCTCATTGCTGCAACGGCAGAAGCCGGATGCGCGCCTGGTTCTCCTCGGCGTCCGGCTGGGCCGCGCCAGACTGGCTCGGCTCATTCAATCGGCCGGTCTGTCGAACCACGTGGAGGTGCTGCCTCCCGTCCCGCCCGCAAAGGTGACCGACTTCTACCGTGATGCGGACGTGCTCGCGTTCGCCTCCACTACGGACACGCAAAGCCTGGTGCTGGCCGAAGCCGAAGCGGCCGGTCTGCCCGTCGTGGTGGCCGATCCCGCCCTCGCGTCCCGCCCCGGCGGCGGCCCGCCCCGCTTCACCTGCGAACCCACCCCCACCGCGTTCGCGGCCGCACTGACCCGAATGCTCGAAGATGACGATTTACGAGCGAACGTCACGCGAGACGGCCGGCAAGCCGCCGAGGCCTACACGCCCCAGCTGTACCTCGGCCGCCTGCTCGCCCTCTACCGGCAACTGTGACCGGCCTTCAAGTCAAAGGCGCACGCGCACGTACGCACGATCGTCAAAACTGACCTGACCCGGCTGGACACCTTTCGTGCCCAGAAGCTCGCCCACGCACCACGGATCCCTCTCCAGCAGTCCGGCCAGCACCGCCTCCGAGCCGGCCAGTGTCTCGCCGATGACCGGATAGCCGTCGCTGGCAATCCTCAGCTCACCGACATGACCGGGCACCGGATGCACCACCACGAGCGAAGGCGGAACCGGCTGCCCGTCAATGGCGGCATACCCGTACGGCCCGATGCTGTTACGCAGGGCCCCTTGCCGCCGGATCAGAGCGCGAGCCGCAAGCCGTCCCGGATCCACGTCAACCACACGGTCCTTCGTGATGGTCCCCGCCGCCACCTCGGCCGCAAGAACAGCAGCCCGAAACGACGCCGCGACGTGATCAACCAGTTTGCGGGGCTGCCCCACCGCAGCCGGAAGCCCCCGATACGCAAACCCCACGTCGCCGACCTGCCAGACCTCCCGGCGAGCAAGCGAATAAACCGTCACCGCCGCGCTGGGCCGCTCCGCAACGTCCACTCCAGGCTCGAGGCGGCCCGCCAGCTCCGCCGTCATGGCCGCCACCGCCGCGCCCGCATCCGCGTCCTCCGGCAGCTGACGAAGAGCATCGCGACAGGCCGCCATCGCCCACAGCCCGCCCGCCACACCCGCATAGTCCCGGCCGCTCACATCGGTGGCCCCGTCGATCACCGCCACATGCCCGCCGGTAACGACAATCGCGTCCTCACACACCCGCGGATCCCCAGCTTTACCCAGCACGAACTGTTCGACAATCTCCACGCGCCCATCGTCCAGCCTCGAACGTCGGTGTGGCGTGGCGACCCACGACACTGCTGAGTGTCTGTCTCCCTTGCCCTTCTCAAGATCGGAACGGGTCGAGTTCTACGGTTGCCCGCGACCTGTCGGCTTGCCGGAAATCGGTATCCACGAGCGGCGGCGTCTCACTGCTGTCGTCGCTCACAGGTCCCGAGTGACGGTGAGGCACGAATGATGCTGCCAAGCAGAGGATCCCGGCACATCTCCGTCGACGGGGTCCATTACCGCTGGTTCGTCAGACGCCACCCCACCTACTGTCAGGGCAACGGCTGGTCACCACTCAACTTCGTCGTCGAGCGAATGCACCATCCTGGCGCACCGCTGGTGGTGTCGATGCCGTGCGCCCATCCAGGCAACTGGTTGGGCTTGCCGAGCGAGCCGATTCTGCCGGCGACCGCCGCCGCCCGAATCAGAGAGGCAACAGCGTCCGGCTGGCAGCACTCCCGGCCAGGACCACCCTTCCGGTTGCCAGAGCCGCGACGATAGTCCCGCCTCATCCCCGGCCGACAGGGCCACAGCGCCGGCATAAACCGGTCGCCGTAGGCTGAGGCATGCTTGAAGCGGGCAGCCGCCAGCGCAGTCAGCCAGCTCCACCCCATGTCGTCTTCGAGGCCTTGACCGACCCCCGCCGCGATCCAGCCCGGCCATGGCTGCTGCTCCTGGACGACGAGCAATCCCCGCATCTGATCGAAGCCCGCAAGCCGCATTCCGTCGTCTGGTCTTCTCTGTGGCAGAAGCGGCCCGACGCCCGGGTCCGCTTCGACCTGGCATCCGACGGCGCAGCAGGCACTCAGCTGCGGTGGACCCTGCTGGTGGAGGAGCCCGTGCCGGACCCGTCCCTGCTCGGACACCTCCGCAAGCGGCTCAACGAGCTGATCAACGCGAACCTGCGGTACACCTTCGGGCAGTAGCCCGGCCGACCATCGGACAGCGCCCCTTGTTCGCGGCAGATCGAATGTCAGCAGCCTCTGTCAGTACGCGTTATCGGCGGCAGATCCGCATATTGCGCGAGGGGTGGCACCACAGTCCTCACCATCGTTCTTGGCCGTCAACGGTCGTTGGCACCGATCATGGTCCAGTCTCGATGAAGGCCGGGATGCCCCGGACTGCCGTCCGGGCCATCCCGCGCACAACGTCTTCAGCTCAGGTCAGAACGCCGCCGCGATTTGCTTCGCGGCAGCCTGGTCGATGCGGGGGAATGTCAGCGAGATGCCACCGCCCGACACGAACGCAAGCCGGACCACGCTGACCGTCCCGATCTTGGTATCCGCGAGTGTCAGCTCCTCGCGGGGCATGACACCCATGACCTTCTTTCCTGGTCCGCCGAGGAACGTCTGGACAGGAAGAAGACTCGCTTATTGGTCACGACAACGAACTGCTTGCCGCCCGCGGTCACCGCCGCGTCGACCGCGGCGCCGGCCGCCCCTGCGAGGCCAGCAACGGCCCCCCGCCGGACCACAGTGCCGAACCGGGACGCGTCCAGCTTGCCTACCAGCGCGCGGACGGCGACTTGGAACTCCTCGCCGGGCTGCAAACGGTCCGCGACCAGACCGAACGCACGGTCCTGAAGCTTTGAGTTCACGTTCTCTCCATCAGTTTGGACGACGGCGGAGATCATAGCGACGGGCATGGATAGCAAGGAGCTGCGGCATCTCGTCCCAGGAGAGCTCCAGGGTTCCGTAGAGGTCGATGCGGTCGAGCATCGGCGTCGACCCTTTGTTCTGCGCCCGTGCGATCGCCTCCGCGAACCGGAAGCGCGTGTCTCCGACTATTGCCAACTCGACGTCTGCCATCGTCGAGGGCTGGTGCCGACCTGGTCGATCCTCAATAGCTCAACGTCAAGGCCCACGATATGAGGCTACCGCCGACATCGGGCACCGTCGGCACCTTGAGCGGACCATCTACGGAACCTGAGTACCGGCGCATGCCGCGGCGGCCATCATCGTGCCGCCCCCTCCCCTGTTGCACTTCGGCCGACCGTGGAGGAGGGTCGGCGGCAACGCTTGCCGCCGGCGATCGCAGCCTGATGCAATCATCCTTTTGTGACTGTCAGTCCATATCGGATGGACAGATTCCTCTGTATGGTGGCGGCTCTCGAGCTGGAGGTGGTGTCACGTGGAACGTCGACGTTTACTGGCCCTGACGGCCGTCGGACTGGCCGGAGGGACTGCCGTCGGCATGCGAACAACCGCCGGCACCAGGGCGGAGGCCGCCGTTTCGTCGTTCGACGAGATCTACAAAGGGCGACGAATCCAGGGGCCGTCCGGCATCGCCGCCACCGGGGTGCACGCGGCGCACCAGACGGTGCTGATCGATGGGCGGCCGCTGCGGCTCATGCACCATGCCGGCGGCGTGGTCAGCGTCGTGGCCGCGTTCGAGCCGAGGGACGACCTGCGTGAGGTCGCTCGCCTGGCGGTCGACCGGCTCGGTGGCGCTCCCCTTGCCCGGATCCCGAAGTGAGGCTCGCCTGATGTCCTACGTACGTAAGAACTTCAAGGCCCTCACGGCGGCCGAGCGCAGGCGGTTCCTCGACGCGGTGATCGAGCTCAAGACCACCGAGTCGCCGAGCCCCTACCGGTACAACACGACCGGCACAATCTATGGGGACTTCGTCGGGATCCACGTCGAGGCCTTCGACGCCGGTCAGATGGGTCATCGGACGGCCGTCTTCCTGCCCTGGCACCGGCAGTATCTTCGGCTGTTCGAGGGCGCGCTCAACGCCACGTCAGTCGGTTTGCGGGGGCCCAGGATCACGCTGCCGTACTGGGACTGGACCGACCACTCGGTCACCCCGCTGACTGGCGGCTTCCTCGGCGGTGACGGCACGGGGTTGGTCGGACAGGTCCAGACCGGCCGGTTCGGTGTCAAGGACGAGGAACTGACGCAGGTTCTCTCCGCGCCGACCATCAGCCGCCTGCGGGAGGTGGGGGGTTGGCGGGAGTTGCCGGAGGACGAGGCGATCGCGCTGTTCGCGGAGCTGACCGAAGGCGTCGCCGAGGCGGCCAAGGAGTTCCGGGGCCGGATCGTGGAGAGGTCGGTCACCGAGCACCCATTCCTGAACCGCAACATCGGCGAACTCGGGGTGGACCAACCGCCCACCGCGCAGCTGGTGGCCTCGGTGCTGACCGTGCAGACCTACGACACGTTCGAACCCTTCCTCGAAGACGGGCCTCACGGTGACGTTCACGTGTTCATCGGGGGGCACATGATCAGCGCCGATTCACCGAACGACCCGGTCTTCTGGATGCACCACTGCAACGTCGACCGGTTGTGGACCGAGTGGCAGGCCTTGCATCCGTCGTCCGACCCCTATCTGCCGAAGAAGCCGGTTGAGGATCCCGACATGGGTACCATCGCGGGCCTGAGGACCCTCATGACGCCGTGGAAGACAATGCGGCCGGCCGACGTGCTCAACACCGCTCGGCTGGGGTATGTCTACCGCTGATCCGCCGAACCCTTGGAAACGCCGGCAAGTCTGCAGCTGCTGATCGGCCACAAGGGCACCGGCTGTCCGACGGCCAGCTGCAAATCCTCGCCGCCGGTGGCCAGCTCCTGACACTTCTATAGGTGGGCCGGTTCCGGGAGAGATCGGTATCGGCAGGGTCCGGCGCTGGTGATCTACGAGTGACTCAACCAAGCTCTGGCCACTACGGTGTGCCGTTCCCCTAACTTGTCCTCGTGGATTACCGGCGCCGACCCGCGCATGGTCGTCGCCTGGTGCGCCATTGAACGCACAATATTGGCGGCAGATCCGGACAGTCGATCAAGCGCTGTCGGTGCGTCCATCGGCGAGAGCGGGTCGTAAAGCGGACGACAGCCTGCGTGGACTTCGACACGATAGCCGGATGACACGAACGGACATGCCAGCAGCGTGGGACGAGCGAAGCACACTCCTCGCGATGCTTGACTACGCTCGGGCAACGGTTCGAGCAAAATGCGAGGGCCTCTCCGCCGAGAACGCGCGGCAGGCACCGCTGCCGGCATCTCCACTGATGACAATCTCCGGCCTGGTGAGTCACGTCCGATGGGTTGAGTATTCCTGGTTCGAGGTCGTGTTCCTCGGTCATGAAGATCAAGGGCCATGGACCGACGAGGATCCGGACCGGGAGATGCGGATCGCGCTTGACGTGCCTCTAGTTCAACTTCTCGACGACTACGACGCCCAGTCCGAGCGCTACCGCCACCTCGTCACGGGTGTAGACCTTGAGGCCCGCTCGCAGAAGACTATGAGCAACGGGGAGACCGTGACCATGCGCTTTGTGCTCCTGCACCTTATCGAGGAGACAGCTCGTCACAACGGCCACCTCGACATCCTGCGCGAGCTGGCCGACGGCGTCACCGGCATGTGAGACTGGTCAGCCCGCCCGGCCCGCCCTATGACGGTGGAAAGTCTTTGGAAACCGAGAGACGCGCACATCGGCACGAGCGCGCGTCGAGCCGACTGATCCGCGAAGAATCGGCGATCCAATCCGAGAACGTCGAAGAGCGCAGCCAGAATAGTCGTGAACGCGCGAACTGACCTCATGATCGAATGCATTCATCTCGGCATGACAATGCGTCGGTAAAGGCCGTCCGCTTTCAAGTTGCGTGAGTGATGGATGGTTGCACCCCGATCGTCCGGGGCGGGCCAACCGGGATCGCTGCCAGTTGGGAAGTCCGGGTGGACCCAACACTTGGCGCGCTCCTCCGTAGTACTGGGCGAGAGGGGTGAGACGGATGATGGATGTGTATCTGCTCGCGGAGGTGCGGATGAAAGAGTTGCGGCTCGAGGCCGAGCTTGCGCGGCGGGGGCGCGGGTGGCCGGCGCCGGACGGTGGGCGATCGGTGGGCCTGCCTCGGATGGTGCTGGCACGGTGGCTGATCGCGGTGGCGGGGTGGCTGTGGCCGGAAGCCGGCCGCGAAGTGATGGGAGGGGCGCGATGACCGGCGAACGTGGTGTGATCGAGGGGCAGGCCGTCCTCGACCTGAGCCACCTGAGCAGCGCGGACGAGCTGGCGGCGATCACCCGGATCAGCGGGGTCGGTGCGGTGGTCGTCCCCGAGTCACTGGCTGGTGCGTACGCGGCAATCTCGGTCTCGGAGGTGGGTGCGACCATCTTTGTGCCGGAGGGGATGAAGCCCAGGGTGCACGTCGGGTCGCTGGTCGTCGGTGGCGACCGGATCGGAGCGCCGGACGAGATACTTGTCGTGGTCGGCGTTCTGGTGATCAACGGTCCGGTCAGCGGCGAGGTGCCGGGGCGGATCAGCGTGGTCGGCTCGGTGTTCGCGCCGCGCGGCAGTGAGGCGGAGCTCGGCCGGGTGTTCGGCGGCGGCGTCGGCACGGTCACCTACTACCGCTATCAGGAGGGTCAGGACGGCCCGCAGGTCAAGATGCTCACCGGCCAGGTGCGGCTGACCGGAGCCGCGCTGGCCAACCACACCGGCGAGCCGGGCGACATCCTGATCGCCGCCGGACAGGTGATCATCACCGGTGAGGTGGGAACGGTCGGCTACAGCCAGATCCTCGTCGCCGGGCAGCTGCTCGCCCCCGAGGCGGCGCAGCAGGAGCTCGAGACCCGGATGGACGTGCAGGGACAGTCAGTGTGGTACCGCTCCGGTGACCCCCGGGTCTTCTTCGACAACGTCGAACTCGGCCCGGACTACTTCCGCCTTCTCGATCATCCGATCAGCCTCATCGTGCTGGGTGACCTGACGATCACCGCGGGGGTCACAGCCGACCTGCTGCGCGAGAACGTGGCCGACATGGCGCTGCTCGGCGACGTGCTCGCGCCGGCCGGGGCCGTGCCGGCCGTCCAGGTGCTGGCGACGACCATCACGGGCCAGATCCGGGTCGATGATGGATCGTGGGGTTGAGTTCCGCAAGCTCTACGATGCGCACCGGGCCGCCGTCCACGCCTACTTCACCGGGCGCACCGGCGACCGCTGGCTCGCCGCGGACCTGATGCAGGAGACGTTCCTGCGGGCGTGGCGGCGGTTCGCGGAGCTGTCCGGACTTACGGACGACGGGCAGCGCGCGTGGATCTTCACGGTGGCCCGCAACCTGTCCATAGACGAGCACCGGCAGGCCCGTACGCGTGCCGCCACCGACGCCGCCCTGCGGGCCGAACCCGCCGACGTGGCCGCCCCGGCGAGCACCTCGGTGATCGCCATGGAACGGGTGGCTGTGGTGGCCGAGACGATCAAACGCCTGCCGGAACAACAACGGGTCACCCTGACCCTGGCCGCGGCCGGCGGACTGACCAGCGCCGAGATCGCCACAGCGCTGGGCGTCGCGGCCGGCACGGTCCGCTACCGGTTGTCCCTGGCCCGCCGCGCAGTGGCCGAAGCCCTGAACATCTACGACGACGTGGAGCAGCCATGAACCTCGACGACGCTCTCCAGGCGTGGGCCATCCAGGAGGTCGCCCTGCCCGCCCCGGTCGCCGACGACATCTTCCGGAAGATCGTCACGCCCACGACCGGCCTGGACACCCGCTGGTGGACCCGGTTCTCCGGCCAGCTGGCAGCCAACGTGGTGGCGAGCACCCGGCCGCGCGTACCCGTCACCGGACTTTGATCCTGAATTTGGTCGGGCCGGTTGACTGTGCGCGGAAGGACGTGAAGCCGACCCGGCGGATACCTTGGTCCTGAGTGCCGGGGCGCGAGCTCAAGTCGCGAGTGACGCCCGGGCCCGAGTCGCCAGCAGAATGTTGTATCCGCTGAGATCGGGCAGATGGGCCGGGTCGAACCAGCTCAGTTCGAATCCCTCATGGCCGTCGGGCACAGCAGAGCCGACTACGTCCTCGGCCAGAAAGGTCACGCCTACGACGTACGCCTGGTCTCCGTTGGGATAGGTGTGGCGAAAGTCAGGGCCCGAATACACGTCGAGCCGCCGGAGCGACCTGGCGGTCAGGCCGCTCTCCTCGAACAGCTCGCGCCGGGCGGCGTCTTCGAACGACTCGCCGAGTTCTACTACGCCACCGATGAGGCCCCACAGGCCGTCGTCGACGCGTCGCTGAAGCAACCAGCGGCCCCCCTCATCCACGACGACGATGCCGGCCGCGGCGAGCAGCAACGGACGGTGTCCCACGAGAGCGCGCATTTCACTGACGTACGTCACGAAGGCACCATAGATTGGCAGACCACGTACGTTGATGGGGACGTCTATCGTCCAGTGGTGGTCCTTGCGCGCTTCGCCGGAATCCGTCCTGAAGCCGTACTGCGCTGTGCTACACCGGCTGGCGTGGCGGACGCGATCGCGCGAGCGACAGAGGACGGTTGGCCTGTGGCTGTGCGCGGCGGCGGACACTGCTTCGCGGGGCGGTCCAGCACCACCGGCGTGGTGATCGACGTGAGCCCGATGACCGGCGTCCGAGTCGATGGTGACCGCGCGGTGATCGGCGCTGGGACTCGCCTCGCCGAGGTGTACGACACGCTCGCCGCGCAGGGCCGCACCATTCCGGCCGGCTGCGGGCCGACGGTCGGTATCGCCGGATTGACGTTGGGCGGCGGGCTCGGCATCCTCGGCCGAACGCACGGACTGACCTGCGACAGCCTCCTGGCAGCCACCGTGGTCCTCGCCGATGGCCAGGTGGTGGAGGCGGGCGACGACCTGCTGTGGAGGCTGCGGGGCGGCGGCGCGCCGGGTGTGGTCACCTCACTGACCTTCCGCACCGTACCCGCCCCCGGCTCCACCGCCTTCAAGCTGACCTACCCGGCCGCCGCGGCCGCCGACGTGCTGGACGCCTGGCAGCACGCGCTACCCGAGCTCGACGACGCGCTCTCGCCCAGCCTTGTGATCGCCACTCCCCCGGAGCCGGCGCAGCCACCGACCGTGACAGTCTTCGGCGCGGCCCCCGACACCGCCACGGTGGAGGATCTGATTCGGCGACTCGGGCACCGGCCTGCTTCGGACCATCGTCACGAGGGCACCCATCGCGCGGCGAAACAGTGGCTGGCCGGGGACGACACCGCCGACACCGGATTTGCCTATCTGCACTCGGAATACTTCCGCTCGTCAGTGCCGGCAGCAGAGCTGATCCGCCGGCTCAACGCTCAACGACGGCCGGGCGAACACCGGGAACTCGATTTCTCGCCATGGGGCGGGGCTTACAACCGGACAGCGGCCGAGGCCACCGCCTTCCCGCACCGGGACGCCCAATTCCTGCTCAAACAGACCGCGACCGTGGCGGCAGGCGAGCAGCCCGGCGAATGGCTGGACGAGTCGTACGCGGTCACCCATCCCTACGGCACCGGTGGCGCATACCCGAACTTCCCCGAACCGGGCCTGCCCGCCGAGGCCTACTACCTCGGCAACACTGACCGGCTACGTCAGATCCGGGCGGCCTACGACCCGGCGGGGGTGTTCGCCGCTTCCATCAATTAGATGGTCAGCGATTGCGGGCTGAACCAGCTAAGCCTTCGTCCGTGCTCGTCCGTCGAATCGGTCGGCGATCGCCGTCAGCCGCCGGGTGTAGGCCGGCCAGTCGACGGCGTCAGGGACGTTGCTGTGACGCGGCAGCAGGCCGGTCGAGCCGTCGATCTGCTCGCGGAGAATGTCGGCGTGGCCGGCGTGGCGCTGCAGGTCGGCGGTTTTGTGGACCATGATCTCGTGGAGCGTGACCGCCTCACCGCCCCAATGGGCAACGTGCCCGATCGCGTCCAACGGCAGGCTGTCGATCGTCTCGTCGGCGAATGCCTGCACGCGACGGTAGAGGTCGATGATCCCCGCAGCGGTTTCGGTCTCGGTGGCGTGCCAGCCGGCCAGCGGGTCGGGGTCGTCGGAGGACACAAGCTCGCCCGGCGTGGGCCATTCGCGGCCGAAGGTGGGGCCGAAATAGATCGCCTCGGTGTTCAGGGCGTGCTTGACCAGGCCGAGCAGGTTGGTGCCGGTTGGCGTACGGGGAAATCGCTGGTCACGCTCGGAAACGCCCTCGAGTTTCCAGAGCAGCACATCGCGCGCCCCTTGGAGATAGTCCTTCAGCACGTCCTTGGGCGCCATGACCATCCGGCCATCCTGCCACGCCTGGTGCGAGCCGCCCGTAGGGCTGCGGTGTGGTCCATGACCGGCCCGCGCCTGTCACTCAAGCATGAACACGGTGTACTGGACCGTCGAAGTTGAAGGGGTTTCGATCAGACGGAAGTCCCAACGCTGAAGGAGTCGCTGTGACGGGAGATTGCTGATGTCGGTGTCGGCGTACCACGGCCGGACCGTTTCCAGGGTGAGGAATTGACCGAGCGCTGGTTGGCTTCCGGATCTAGCTGCTGGTGGAAGAAGATGTCGATGTCCGAGCGCTCAACCGCGCGCAGGCGAACGTCGTTGGTGGAAGCCATGGCTCTCTCTCCTTGGCCAGGGACGTCAAGGCTAAGGCAATCCGACAGCCAGCGCGGGCGCGTTTGCGGTCAGGAACTGGCCTGAATGACTGGTTCGCTCGGGCTATGAGCATTCTGCACACGCCTGAGCACGGCGCTGTCCTGAACCCGTTCGTGATGGTCGAGAACGCGGCCGGCCTGATCGCGTTCGTGTCCGAGGTCTTCGGCGTACGGGAGACGGCCGAGGCGCACACCGAAATGCCCGACGGCAAAGTGATTCACTCGGAGCTGCGCCTCGGCACCGTCGATCTGATGATTGTGGACCGGCTCGAGGGCTGGCCGCTGCGGCCCGGCCTGTTGCAGGTGTGGGTCCAAGATGTCGCTGCCGCTCAGAAACGCGCATCCGAGCGGGGCGCGACGATCGTCACCGAGCCGACGCCGTTCTACGGCGAGACGACGCTCGGCCGGATGCTCGACCCGTGGCAGAACCTGTGGTGGTTGTACGCGCCGGCGCCCGGGCAACCAGACCCGGTGCCCCACTGGGATGAGGACGGCGGCTCGGACACGGTCTTCACGACGCTCGACGCGACACTGCGCACGCTTCGATAGCGCGCATCGAACGCACCCTCGCTCCGGGAAACTGCTCGCGCGCCGCCGTCTCGCGTTCGCAAACGGACGGTCAGGATGCGCGCATCGAGCCTCGCGTCTGCGACAGGACGGTGAGAGCGCAACCCCCGAGTCCCCCACTCGCGAACTCGACGGTCGGAGCGCGACCGCGACCGACGCATCCCGAAACCGACAGCCAGAGCACGGACCCCGAGTAGCGCATCGCAAACCCGACAGGCAGAGCACGACCCCGAGCCACGCATTTCCGAGCCCGGCGACGGAAGCGCGGCCACAATCCACGCATCCGCCAACCGGGACGGTCAGCGTGCAGCCTTGAGCCGGTCGATTGCGCGTTTCAGACGGACTACGGCCTCGTCCATCAAGTCGGGCGGGGCCGCCGCGTACGTGAGACGCAGGTAGGGGGCCGGGGGCTCGGCCGCGAACCAAGGGCGGCCCGGAAAGACGATCACGCCTTCGGCGGCGGCGGCCGTGGCCAGCGCGACGTCGTCGATGTCCTGGTCGAATTGGACCCACAGGTGCAGGCCTCCGGTTGAGGGCTGACCGGTGTTGTCGGGCAGGTGCCGGCGTAGCGCGTTTGTGAGCGAATCGCGGCGGGCGCGCAGTTCCTTTCTGAGCGAACGGCGATGACGGTCCCACGCCGGGGACGTGACCAGCTCGAGCGCGGCCTGCTGCAACGGGCCGGCCACGAACAGGTCGTCGAGCAAACGGGCCGCGCGCAAACGTGCACCGGCCTGACCGCGCGCACCGATCGCCGCGATGCGCAGACCCGGCGCGGCCGATTTGGTCAGTGAACGCACATAGATGACGTGGCCGTCGGCGTCGTCGGCCGCCAGCGGGGGCGGCGCTGTCCCGTCGATGGTCAGATCGCGCGCGTAGTCGTCTTCAATCAGAAACGAACCGGCTTCCCGTACGGCGTTGAGCACCTCGCTCCTGCGGTGCGCGGCCAGGGTGGCGCCGGTCGGGTTGGCGTACAGGGGCTGGCAGTAGAAGAGGCGGGCGCGGGTGCGTGTGAACGCCGCGCGCAACTGGCCGGGGAGCACGCCGTCGGCGTCGGCCGGGACGGGGATCACGGTCAGTCCGGCCGCACGGGCCGCCGCCAGGGCGCCCAGATAGGTGGGCGACTCGACGAGCAGGGTGTCCCCGGGAGCGGACAGCGCCCGCAGCGTCGACGAGATCGCTGCCTGACCGCCCGGGCTGATCACCATGTCGTCGGCGCGCAAGCCCGGATCGCGCGCGAACCAGGCCCGCAGGTCGGCGCGTCCCTCGGCGCGCCCACGCTGCCAGGCGGCGGGCTGGCGGGCGGCCCGGGCCAGCGCGGCACCGAGAGCGGCGGACGGCTGCAGGTCGGGGTCGAGATAGCCGCCGGACAACGGGATGGCCCCGGCGGGCGGTATCGCGAGCAACGCGTGGAGCTCTTCCTCGCCCGCCCGGCGAGCCCCGAGCGCCACGGTCTGCCAGGACAGATCGGGTTCCGTACGCCGGGACCGGCGCGCAGCGACGAACGTGCCCTGCCCGGGTCGGGCCTCGACGACGCCTTCGCGGACGAGCGCACGGATCGCGGCCGCCACGGTCACGGGCGACGCTCGATGCCGCGCGGTCAGCTCGCGTACGGACGGAAGCCGCGCACCCGCCCCCGCCGCCCCGGCCACCCCGCGCAGATCTTGGATAACGCGGTCGACTGCGTTACCGTTATTCATGAGGACCAACAGTAGCGCTACTGACCGCGGCACGATAACGGCCACCGGCGGGCTGATCCTGGGCGCGCTCGGCGTTCTCGCGTTCAGCATGTCGCTTCCGGCCACCCGCGTAGCGGTGCACGACCTTGATCCGTGGTTCGTGGCGTTCGGACGGGCGGTCGGGGCCGCCGCCCTGGCCGGGGCCTACCTCGGGCTGACCCGCGCACCCCGGCCGGACCGCGGGCAGTGGCGCCGGCTGTCCATCGTCGCGCTCGGAGTCGTGGTCGGTTTCCCGCTGTTCACGTCGCTGGCGCTGACCACGCAGACATCGGCCCACGGCGCGGTTGTCGTCACCGTCCTGCCGGCCATGACGGCCGTCTTCGCCGTGCTGCGGGCCGGGGAGCGTCCTCCCCCGCTGTTCTGGCTGTCCAGCCTGGCCGGTCTGACCGCCGTGCTGACGTTCCTGATCGCGACCGGCGCCGCCGGCGGGGCGCTCGCCGTTTCCGACCTGTACCTGCTGGCGGCCGTGGTCCTGTGCGGGCTGGGCTACGCCGAGGGCGGCGCGCTGGCCCGGGAGCTGGGCGGGGCCCGGACGATCTGCTGGGCTCTGCTGCTGTCCCTGCCCGCGACCGTGCCGATCACTCTGATCTCGGCCGCCGTCCGTTTCCCGCACGCCGGAACCGCGGCCTGGTCGGCGTTCGCCTATCTGACCGCGGTCTCGATGTTCCTCGGTTTCTTCGCCTGGTACGCCGGCCTGGCCCGGGGCGGAATCGCGCGGGTGGGCCAGATCCAGCTGACGCAGCCCGTGCTCACTCTGCTCTGGTCGGCCCTGCTGCTGGGCGAGACCGTCACCCCGGCCGCCCTGCTGGCCGCGGTCGTCGTCCTGACATGCGTGATCCTGATTCAGCGCACCCGCCGATGACCGCGTCGTCCGGCAGTAGCGAAAGAACAGCCGGGAGTGGCCCCCGGAGGAAGGAGGCCCGGAAGACGGTCCAAGCCAACGGCCGACAGAAGACAGCAGATAGGCCGTCACCGTCACGACGACCAGGACCGCGGCCACCGTACGGGTCCGGAGCCGCCCCGTCGGGAGTAGGTGGCCAGGAGAAGGCGCCCGAGAGAAGACGGACTGGACCAGATGGCCTCGCAGTCCATGACGTCTGCGAGGCCCACGGCGTCGAACCCGACCAGATGCAGGAACCAGCCGCGCCCCGGTGGTCGCCGATGCGACTCGGAGGGGATCGCCCGGGTAGCCCCCTCAGCCGAAACGGTCAGGCGGCGAGTTTCTCGAGCGCGGGCACGACGGACGCGGGCTCGGGCATACCGGCGATCTCGGCCGCCACCTCTCGGGCCGCGGCTCGCAGCCCCGGGTCGGTGACGAGGCGGGTCAGGTCGTCGGCGGTGATGGCGCTCGCCTCGACGGCCAGGCCGGCGCCGCGGGCGGCGAGCAGCTCGGCGTTGTGGCGGCGGTCGCCCGCGCCCGGCGTGGTCAGCTGGGGCACGCCGGCGGCCAGGCCACCGAGCACGCTGCCCGCGCCGGAATGGTGTACGAAGCCGGCCGCGTACGGGAGCAGCTCGTTGAGGGGAACGCGTCCGGTTGTGCGCACGTTGGGCGGCAGCGCACCGGTCTTGGCCGGGCGGACGAGCACGAACTCGGCGTCGACCCGGGCTGCCGCCGCCAATACCGCGGGTCCGGGGTCGCCGTCGTTGGGGCCGTCCAAGGTGCTGCGGCTGACCAGGACGCGAGGCCTGTCGCCGGCGGTGAGCAGCCAGCCGGGGATCTCGCCACCGCCCGAGAACGGCTCGGGCCGCATGAGCCGGGCGCCCTCGACAGGGGTGCGGAGGCTGGGCGGCGTGACGGCCAGGGTCAATGCCGCCGGGGGAACCGTCGGATCGGCCAGGGACGAGCTGCCGATGACCGCGCGATAGAGCTCGTCGGCCGGCCACAAGGTGTTCTCCTGCAGGACGGAGGGGATGCCGAGGCGCCCGGCCACGACCGCGCCGGCCTCGGTCAGCGACTCGAAGACGATCAGGTGGGGGCGTTCCCGCTCGGCCAGGGCCTGCAGCGGGCCGAGCAGCGCCCGGTTGGCCCTTCCGAACAGCTCGCCGACGAAACCGTGGCCGGCGCGGCCCTGCATCTCGGCGCGGGCAAGCCGGGGATGGCGCAGGGCCACGCGGATGGCGCTGCGGGGCAGGCTGAAACCGCCGCCGATGTCCTCTGTGCGCAGTCCCCGCACGTCGGCGGGGAAATGGCCACTGGCCAGGATCACCTCGTGCCCGGCGTCGCGGCAGGCCGCGGCCAGGGGAATGAGCGGCAGCAGATGTCCTTGCAACGGTGCGGCGGCGAAGAGGATGCGCATGAGTCGTTCTACCATCAGCGAGCTGGGACTAGGCTGTGCGGCCGTGACCCGCATCGTGCACCTGGACGCCGAGGTGTTCCGCGCGCTGGCCGACGGTGACCTGGCCACCGCCGACCGGCTGGGTCCGGTGCCCGCGTCCGAGTGGCTGGCCGGCCCGGAAAACCGTGGTGTGTGGCGGATGCGGCTCGATCAGGCCCACGACGAACCGGGCAGCGAGGCCTGGACGACCGGGTACGTCTGGGATTCCGTACGGGGGAAGGCTGTTGGTCGTGCCGGTTTTCACGGCCCGCCCGACCAGGACGGCATGGTCGAGATCGGCTACGCCGTCGATCCCGCCTTCCGCCGCCGGGGTTACGCGCGCGCGGCCCTCGAGGCGCTGCTCGACCGGGCCAGGAGCGAGCCCACCGTACGCCGGGTCCGCGTCAGCATCCGCCCCGACAACCTCGCCTCGCTCAACCTGGCGCTGCCGTACGGATTCGAGAAGGTCGGCGAGCAGTGGGACGACGAGGACGGCCTCGAGATCGTCTACGAACTAAGCGTCTCGCCCTAGCTGGGCGATCGCGGCCGTCAGCACGTCGGCGGGCAGCTCGTGGGCCGTCTCGCCGGCGCGTGGGTCGCGGGCGTGCAGCACGTGCATCATCGGCGACTGCGGGCTGCTCAGGTCGACCAGGGTCGCGGACGCGCCGCGTACGGCCCGCTCTGTTCCCGGGATGGCTGTGAGGTCGATCCGGGTGATCACACCGGGGGTAACCCACACCGGGACCGATTCGAGCAGGCCGAACAGTTGCAGGTGGTAATGACCGGTCAGGATTAGCCGGACGTCGCTGCCGCGGATCGCCTCGGCCAGGGCGTCCGGGTTGAGCAGTCCGAGCGCGCGCTGCACCTCGACGCCGGGCAGCGCGATCGGCGGGTGGTGGAAGGCGAGCACCGTGCCGTTCGGAGCCGGCGTCGCCAGGGTGTCGCGCAGCCACGCGAGCTGGTCGTCGCCGAGCCACCCGTACGCCTTTCCGGGCACCAGCGTGTCGAGCGTGATCACGCGGTGGCCGTCGAGGTCAGTCGCCGCGACCAGGTCGTCGCCGAGAACCGCCGCGAAGGCCTTGCGCTCGTCGTGGTTGCCCGTGGTGTACAGCGCCGGAATGCCACGCGCGGCCGCGAACCCGCCGACCAGGGCGCGCACGTCCTCGTACGCCTCGGGGCTGCCGTCGTCGGCCACGTCCCCGGTGACCAGCACGGCGCCGAGACCGGTGAGGTGCTCGCAGTCGGCCAGCATGCGGCGCAGCGACTCGCGCGAGTCGATGCCGTCGGCGTTGGGGCCGGGCGCGGCGGTGAGATGGGTGTCCGACAGGTGCAGGATCCTCATCGGACGACGCTATCGAGGATCCCGCACCGGCGATCGGTCCACCGCGGGACCTGTGGCCTGCTTACCGGTTGAGCTTCGTGCGCCAGTCGGACGGCACCGCGCCGGCCGGGCCCGGAACGGGCTGCTCCTCGGGGCGGCTCGTGGCCGGGGCAAGCTGGGGACCGTTCCCGGCTTCCTCGGTCGAGAAGTCCCAATACCAGTCCTCGCCGGGCTCGAACGACTGGATGACCGGGTGGCCGGTCTCGCGCCAGTGGGCGGTGGCGTGCTGCGCCGGTGAGGTGTCGCAGCAGCCGATGTGCCCGCACTGGGCGCAGCGCCGCAGGTGGAACCACCATCCGCCGTTGTCGAGGCACTCGACGCAGCCGGTGCCGGAAGGGGGTACGTCGGGCTGGATCGCTTCGCTCGTCACGCGACGAAACCTACCCCACCGCGTCGGTCACGTCCGCGAACCTCCCGCCGAGAGCGTTCACCGCCTCGTCCGCGGGCACCTGCAACCCGACGCCGTGCTCCCCCGCCCCCAGGTTGATCGTCCGTCCCTCCGTACGGGAATCGGCGATGACCGGCCAGGGACGAGCCGAGCCGAACGGGGTGATGGTGCCGCGCTCGTAGCCGGTGGCTGCCTTGGCGGTGGCCGCGTCGGGCATCGAGAGCCGGTTGACGCCGAGCAGCGCGCGCAGTTTGGGCCAGGAGATCGAGCGGTCACCGGGAACCAGCACGAACACGTAGTCGTCGTCGGCGCGCCGCACCACCAGGGTCTTCACCAGGTCGCGGATCTCGACGCCCTGGGCCTCGGCCGCCTCGGCGACGCTGCTCACCGGGCCGTGGCGGAGCATCTTGGGCTGCAGGCCGAGGGCGAGGGCGGCGGCTTCGGCGGGATTGGTCATGTGATCAAAAATAGCGTCAGGCCACACCCGTACGGGGTGTGGCCTGGCATCAAGAGAAATCAGTCGTCGTCGCCGCCGCGGTCGCGGTCGCCGCCACGGTGGTCGTCCCGGTCACGATCCCGGTCCCGGTGGTCCCGGTCGCGCCAGTCCCAATCCTTCTCCGCGGTCAGCTCCCAGTCGCCGCGGTGACGACCCCAGCGAACGAATTCGCAGTCGTAGTCGTCCCACCGGTCACGACGTTCGCCGACCCGGCCGACCAGCTCGCATTCACGCCGCGAGTCGAAATAACCGACGGTCCATTCCCGGTCGCGACGGGGCTGATCAGCCGTCGTCGTGGCCGTGCGGGCAGCCGGGTCTGGTGCGGATGTCGACGCCATGGCCGGAGCGGCCCCGAGCGTCGCGCCCGTCATCAGGCTCAGTCCGACGAGTGTCAGAATCCGCGTTGCCGCTTTCATGGTTCACCCTTCCTCGAGCCGATTTGTGCCCCCTCAGACCATCACGGCCGCTCGCCCGATATGCGGCAACAGCGGCCTTTGGGCCGTTCGGTGGAGGGAGGGTGGGATATCCGTCCGGAAATCCGTGGCGAGGCTGACGTCAAGCTCGCGATATGCGCCATGCGCACCGGGAATGGTGGTGTACGAGAGCGGATTGATCCCAGAGCAGGCTCAAGAAACCGAGGAGTTGTCATGTCGAACCGGCCCGAACTCGTACCCGGCCCCGATCACCCCATCACCATCACGCCGAGCACCGCGCACATCGTGGTCAAGGCCGGGGGCAAGGTCGTCGCCGACACCCACAGCGCGCTGACGCTGCAGGAGTCGAACTACCCGGCCGTGCCGTACATCCCGATGGGCGACGTCGACCAGTCGCTGCTCGAGCGCACCGAGACGACCACCTACTGCCCGTACAAGGGCGACGCGACCTACTACTCGATCACGACCGGCGGGGACAAGGCCGTCGACGCCATCTGGGTCTACGAGAACCCGCGCGAGGCCGTGGCCGAGATCAAGGACCATGTGGCGTTCTACCCCGACCGGGTCGACTCGATCGAAGTCACAGCCTGACCATAGGGAACACACAGCCCGGCGCGGCAGCGTGAGACGGGTGCGTAGACGAACACTGCTGCTCGGACTGTCGGCGGCCGCGGCCGGAGGACTCGCGGTGAAGGCGGGTCAGGCCTCGGCCGCCGAGCGGACCGTGCTGTCGTCGGTGAAAAGCTCCACGCTGGCGGCACGCCCGGTTTCCCCGTACGTGCCGGGGGCCGGCCGGGCTCCCGCCGTGGTCAGGACGGTCGCGCGCCACGACTTCTCGTTCGCGCGCGACGGGCGGGCGCTGCCGACCCGCGTCTGGTATCCGGCCGGCCCCGGCCCCTACCCCGTCGTGCTTTTCAGCCACGGCCTGCGCTCCCGGCCCGACGACTATGCGGCCTTGCTGGTCAGCTGGGCCCTGGCCGGTTTCGTGGTGGCGGCGCCGACCTATCCGCACACCTCGCTCGGCACCTCCCGTTTCAACGCGTACGACCTGGTCAACCAGCCCGAGGACGCGTCCGAGGTGCTCACCCGGATCGTCGATCGGAACACCTCCGGCGGCGGCCCGTTGCGCGGACGGCTCGACCCGGGCAGGCTGGCCGCGGCCGGGCATTCGGGCGGCGGCATCACCACGGCCGGCCTGTTCAGCGCTCACCGCGACCAGCGGTTGTCGGCCGGCGTCCTGATCGCCGGAACGGACTTTCTCGGTACGCCGTTCACCGGGCCCGCCGCGGCCATGCTGCTCGTGCACGGCCGCGAGGACAAGACCGTCCGGTACGCCGCCGCGCGTACCGTCTATGAGGCGGTTCCCTGGTCCCGGGCGATGCTGTCGGTCACCCGGGGCGGCCACCAGACCAGCGATGCCGCGTTCCCGGCGGTCAGCGCGACCACGACGGCGTTCCTGCGGTGGAGCTTCTACGGCGGCCGCCCGGCGCTGGAACCGGCCGCGGCTCAGGGCTCGTTGGCGACGCTCGACAACGAGCTGGCCTTGAGCGCCGGGTCGATCTCGTAGGGCGTGTACAGCGAGATCCGGTCGACCAGGCCGCTGAACCGCTCGCGCAGGCCGGCTCCCCCGGTCACGGCGAACGTTTCGAGCACCTCGTCGCTGATCAGCGCGGTCATCTCGCCCCAGGCCTGCCGGCGCGACAGCAGGTTGAGCTGGTCGGCCAGCTCGCCCCAGCCGTGCATGTCGAGCACCGCGCGATATGCGGGCGTGGAGGCATAGAAGGCGATCTGGCCCTTGACCGCCTGCTCGGCCCGCGACCGCGCGGCCTCGTCCTCCCCCAGCACGACCATCGCCGACAGGCAGACCGAGAAGTCGTCGAGGCTGCCGCCGCGGGCCTCACGCAACGTCGGGAGGGTCCTTTCCCGCAGGTAAGCCGCGCTGGTCAGCGGGTGCACGAGAAGACCGTCGGCGACGCGTCCGGCGGTCCGGGTCATGCGCTCCCCCACCGCCGCGACCAGCACAGGCGGGTTCCCGTACGGGTTGGGACCGGGGTTGAAGAAATCGGTCATCAGCGTGTGCCGGTAGAACTCGCCCCGGAACGAGAGCCGCTCGCCGCCCCACGCGTTCCAGACGGCCCGCACCGCGCGCACGAACTCCTCCATGCGGGCGGCGGGCTGGCCCCACGGCATCGCGAAACGGCGTTCGATGTGCGCCTGGACCTGCGAGCCCAGACCGAGCTGGAAGCGGCCCTCGCTGATCAGCTGCAGGTCGTTGGCCAGGACGGCCACGTTCATCGGGTTGCGCGCGAACGCGACCGCGATGGCCGACTGCAGCGTGATGCGTTGGGTGGCCCGGGCGGCCAGGGTGAGCGCGGTGAACACGTCGTGCTTGGTCTCGGCCGCACCGAACCCGTCGTACCCGTCCTTCTCCGCGGCCACCGCGGCTGACTCGACCTGGATCGGCGTGGCCGCGACATCGGCGGCGAAGTCCACGAGCATGTCTCAGCTATAGCACTTGCTGCCGGATCCACTTCACGCACGCCCGGTCGACCGGGCCGAACGGGACGCCGTACGCCTCCCGGGCGGCCTGGTCGAGCTCGTTGTCCTGGGTCAGCACCAGCCGTACGAACGTGAAGAGCCGCTTGTCGCCGTACTTCTTGGCCATGCAGTCGACCGCGAGGTGGCTCAGCCCGTAGAACGCGTCGCCCGCTCGCCCGTCGGCGTCCGGGCTCGGCTGGGCCGGAATCATCGACGTCGCCTTCTTGCGGTTGAGCGCCCAGCGGACACTGAACCGGCGCAGCGACTTCGCCGCGTTCATCGGTGACCAGCCGATGTACTCGGCGATGCCCTCGCTCAGCCACGTGTCCTCGGCGGCGTCGGCCCGGTAGGCGCCCGACAGCGTCACGACGTGGCCGAGCTCATGCTGCAGCGCCACCCGCAGCATGACCGGGTTGTCCTCGAGCTCCTTCATCCGCAGCATGACGTCGATGCCGTACATGTTGAGCGGAATGGCCAGACCGATCGCCCAGTCGTCCTCCTGGCCGCCGTACCAGGAACGCCACTGCGGCTCGCCGGCCAGATAGATCCGATAGCGGGACTGCTGCGTGCCGGCCAGCGCCGCAAACCGGTCGTCGGTCTTCGCCGCGGCCTCGGCCAGGGGCAGCACCCGGGTCAGATAGCGGCGCTGCGCCGGCGCGGCGAACAGCGTGACCCGGGAGCCGCGCAGCGCCACCAGTTCGCCGTTCTCCCAGGGCGCGGGCCGGCGCGGGTCCTCACTGGGCCCCGCCGCAGCGGCACTGATCACGTACCGCCCGGCCCGCTTGCGCATGGTGAGGCGCTGCTCGATGTGCGGCGGCCCCTGCCAGTCGTTGCCGGCCTGCTCCCGGCACATGTCGGTGCCCAGGCAGTAGAAGACTTCGGACCGGAAGGTGACAGCCGTGGCGTCGCCCTTGACCGGGTGCGCGACCCCCGTCTCGTACTCGAAGCGGGTCACCTCGAGCGCCCGCAGCGAGCGGAACATGTTGCGGTAGCGCGTCCGCAGCGGGGCGTCGACCGCGGCCAGCCACCCCGGCTCGTCCCCGTTGACCAGGGCCTTGGCGTGCTCGTTGAGCGCCTGCTCGAAGGCCGCGCCCGCCTCTTCCCCGCTCGGCGCCTGCGCCGTGCCCCCACCGGCACCCGCGGCGATCGCCACCCGGGGCCGCTCCGGCCGCGAGACCACCAGCCCCACCGCGAGCAGGAGAACGCCCACAACAAGCGTGGCGGTGAAAGCGCGGCGCATCGGCGTCCCGTCTCGTCAAAGGGTGAGAGGGCATCCAACCAAACAGACCACGGTGGAATCCATCCCCCTGACGACAATCCCTCACCGGCGCAACTTGATCACTCTCCGCTAGCGCCCCGGGATGGCTTTCGCCTTTACTGCCTGCTGAAGAAGGGCAGACCGACCACACGCACGGTCCAGCGCCGGTTGCCCTGCGTGCCGGCACACGAGTCCTGAACCGCGACGCCACTCTCGATCTGCAGGCATTTCCCCGTACGGGCATTGACGACCTTGGCAGTGTCCCCGGTCGAGTCACGGAGATCCCAGCGCCGCGACGGATCCGCGGCGCACGGCGCCAGACCGGCCCGCGCCCCCGCTGTCGCCGTGCCCCCGGGCATGCTCAGGCAGCGGTTGGCCTTGACGTTGAGGATCTCGAAGGTCCCGGCGACGCCAACCGGCCGGAAACGCCACCGGTACGGGTCGGAGGTCGCACACGGAAGCTCGGTGAGCCCAGCGGTCAGGCACCACTTGCTGGCCGCGTTGATCAGCTGAAAGTCGAGCCCGACCAGATCGATGGGGTTGGCCGCCCGCCCAGTGACTTTGCCGCCCGGCGTATCACTGCCCAGCGCCCGTACGCCGCCAGCCGGCGCATCCAGCACGTCACTGCCGGGCGCCCGTTGGTCGTCAGCCGGAGCCTCGAGGACGACGCCCCCACCCGACCTCCTCAACAAGGCACCGCCGCCAAACGGGAGACCGGCTGCCCGGCCCACGGACTGCAGGCCCAGAACCCCGCTGCCGCCGATGGTGCCGGCGGCCGCCGCAGGGGCAACCCTCTCCTCCAGCGGCGGGGAAGCCTGAGCGGGCGCCATGGGCGCAAGCAGAGCCGGAAGGGCTGCGGTCACGAGGGCAGTGAAGTAGGCGGAGCTACGAAGCATGGCCGCCACCCTATCCGATTTGTCGCTAATGGGCGCATAAGGGTGATGCCGGTGCGTCCCGGCTCGCCGGACTCCGCCACCAGAACCCGGCCGCATGTGAACCCCGCCTCGCAAGACCGCGCGATGCGTGGACCGGCCCGTGCAGACCCGCCCGCGCACACCCCCGCCTCACGTGGACCAGGCCGGCGCGCGAACCGGCCCGTGCAAACCCGCCCGCGCACACCCCCGCCTCACGTGGACCAGGCCGGCGCGCGAACCGGCCCGTACAGACCCGCCCGCGCGCACCCTCGCCTCGCGTGGACCGGGCCGATGCGTGCACCGGGCCGCGCGCAGACCCGCCTCCCTTGGACAGGGCCGCGCACAGACCTGGCCCGGCACAGGCCCGGCCCGGCACAAGCCCGGCCCGGTGCAAGCCCAGCGGCGCGCGAAGCCGGGCCCCGCGCGAGGCCGCCCCACGAAGACCCAATCCCGCGCAGACCCGGCCCCGCGTGGGTGAGCAGCGCAGAGGAGTTGGCGTTACTGAGCGGTCAGCGGTCGAGCAACGCCCTCAGCTCCTTGGTCACCACGTCGGGGGCCTCCTCGGCCATGAAGTGGCCGCACGTCACGGGAACGTGTCGCAGGTCGGGAGCCCACGCTTGCCACAGGGCGGCCGCGTCGAAGCCCAGCTGCGCACCCCAGTCCTGTTGGAGAACGGTCACCGGCATGGAAAGGGTGCGGCCGGCGGCGCGGTCCTCGCGGTCGTGTTCGAGGTCGATGCCCGCCGAGGCCCGGTAGTCGGCCACGATCGAAGGGACCGCGGCCCGGCAGGCGTCCAGGTACTGCGCGCGGATGCCGGGCGGGATCGCGGCCGGGTCGCGGACCCACAGGTCCAGGAAGTAGCCGAAGAAGTCGTCGGCCGAGGCGGCGATCATGCGCTCGGGCAGGCCGGGCGGCTGCGCCATCAGGTACAGGTGGAAACCGACCGCCGCGGACTCGCCGCGCATGACGTTCCACATGTCCAGGGTCGGCAGCACGTCGAGCGAGGCCAGATGCGTGACGTGCGAGGGATGGTCGAGTCCCGCGCGGATGGCGACCAGAGCGCCCCGGTCATGACCGGCCAGCGCGAACCGCTCATGCCCCAGAGCCTGCGCGAGACGAACGATGTCGCGCGCCATCGTGCGCTTCGAGTAGTCGCCGGCCGGCTTGTCGCTGGCGCCGTAACCGCGCAAGTCCGGGCAGATCACGGTGTGATTGGCGGCCAGGTCGGCGGCCACGTGACGCCACATCAGGTGCGTCTGCGGAAAACCGTGCAGCAGGACGATCGGATCGCCGGAACCGCGCACCTCCACGAACAGTTCGACGTCGTCATCCACGCGCACTCTGTGCTGTTCAACCCTGTCGCTGTGCTGTTCAACAATGTCGCCGTGCTCTTGAACCATGTAACTGTGCTTTTCAACCCTGTCACTGCGCTGCTCAACCATGTGACGAGCATGCGTTGAGCGAATGAGCAACCGATGAGCGTTACGGTTGCGCGGTGACGGTCGGTTTCGGGGTGCTGGGCCCGGTCACGGCCTGGACCGAGCAGGGACAGCCGATCCCGCTCAAGGGCCCTCGCCACCGCGCCGTGCTGGCCCGCCTGATCATCGCCCGGGGCCGGGTCGTTCCGGTCGGCTACCTGGTCGACGACCTGTGGCCGGTCCCGCCCGACGGGGCCGTCTCCGCCGTACGGACTTTCGTCGCCGCCCTGCGCCGGGCGCTCGAGCCCGACCGCCCGCCCCGCACTCCCCCGGCCCTGCTGCTCACCGAGGGCCCCGGCTATGCCTTGCGCGCAACGAACGTCGACTCGTGGCGCTTCGAGCAGTTGATGCACGTGAACGCGCAAGAAGCGCTCAACCTGTGGCGCGGCCCCGCCTACGCCGACTTCGCGACCGAGCCGTGGGCCCACGCCGAACGCTCACGTCTGACCGAACTGCGCCTGCGCACAGTCGAACTGCTCGCCCATGAGCGCCTCGCGCAGTCCCGCTACGCCGAAGCAATCGCCGACTTGGACGCGCACGTCATCGAGCACCCGTGGCGCGAAGAAGCCTGGCGCTTACTGGCGCTGGCGCTCTACCGGGACGACCGCCAGGGCGACGCCCTCGCCGTGCTACGCAGCGCCCGCGAAAAGCTCGTGACCCAGCTCGGCCTGGACCCCGGCCCCGCCCTGTCCCAGCTGGAAACCGACATCCTCCGCCGGGCTAACCATCTCGACCAGCCAGCCCCCGACCACAAACGAACAACAAACGCTCACTCTGCCGAACATGGCGAGGTGCACGGATATGGCGGCCCTCAAACGGGCGGGCGCGCGGGTGGTCGCGACGACACGCGTGATTCGACGGAGAGTGCGGAGCTGGGGGTGACGGCGGACGGGACGACCCGGTCAACGACAGACCACCTGCCGGCCCCGACGGAGAACGCGGGACTGGCAGCGACGGCGCACGGGACAACACGATCGACGACAGACCACGAGTCGGCATCCACCGAGAGCGCGGGGCCGAGAGCAACGGCGGACGGGACAACCCGGTCAACGACAGACCACGAGTCGGCATCCACCGAGAGCGCGGGGCCGAGAGCAACGGCGGACGGGACAACCCGGTCAACGACAGACCACTTGTCGGCTTCGGCGAAGAGTGCGGGACTGGAAACGGCAGCGGACGGGACAACCCGGTCAACGACAGGCCACCAGCCGGCCCCGACGGAGAACGCGGGACTGGGAACGACTGCGGGCGGGACGACCCGGTCGACGGCAGGCCACCTGCGGGCCTTGGCGCAGAGTGCGGGGCCGGGAACGGTGGCGGGCGGGGCGGGGCGGTTGACGGCGGGTCATGTGTGGGCTTCGGCGGCGGCTGACTATGACCGGATCGTGGGGGCGGGGGCTCGGGCGCGGCTGGAGTCGACGGTGGGGCTGCTTCGCAATCTGGCCGTCACCGGGGGCGGTGGGCTGGAGGCAGCGCGGCGGCATCGGATGGCGGCCATCGCTGCGGCCGAGGAACTCGGGGACTTTGCGCTCACCGCTCGCGTGATCGGGGCCTATGACGTGCCGGCCATTTGGACGCGTTCGGACGATCCCGCGCAAGCGGCGCTCGTCGTGGCGGCGGCCGGACGGGCACTGCGCGGTCAGTCGGGGGCGGCCCGCGCGCGGCTTCTGGCCACGATTGCGCTGGAGAGCCGGGGCGGCGGGGACGCGTACGGGAGGGAAAGCGCGCAAGAAGCGGTCACGATCGCGCGGGAAGTGGACGATCCGGGGCTGCTCGCTTTTGCACTCAACGGACAGTTCATGCAGAGCTGTTACCGGTGCGGGCTGGCGCCGGAACGGGACACGATCGGTGCCGAGCTGGTTGGCCTGGCCGGGCGGAACGGGCTGACCACGTACGAGGTGCTGGGTCGTCTGATCCGGATGCAGGCTCGCTCGGCGGTGGGCGATTTCGACGGTGCGGACGAGCATGCGCGTGCGGCCGACCGGCTGGCCGAGCAGCATGAGATTCCGCTCGTGGCCGTGTTCACCGGCTGGTACCGCGCGATGCGCAACCCGTCGGAAGCGGCTTACCGTGCGGCCGCGGCCCGCCTCGAGGGCGCCGGGATGCCGGGCCTGGAGGACGGGCTGCTGCCGCTGGCCCTGTTGTGCCTGGACCAGCCGGTCGACGAGGACTTCGGCCCGTACGAGCCGTGGGCCCGTCCGCTCCTTCTGCTGGCCGGCGGCGATCGGGCCGCGGCGCGGGACGCCCTGCGAGCAGTGCCCGAACCGCCGGCCGATCTGCTGTCCGAAGCAATGTGGGCACTTGTTGCGCGCGCCGCGCAACAAGTGAACGACCGTCCAATGCTCGAACGTGCACGATCAGCCCTCAAACCTGCAGCGGGTCAGATCGCCGGCGCCGGCAGTGGCGTGCTCACTGCCGGCCCCGTCGACGACTACCTCTAACCCTCGGCCCCGGGCCCGGTTCCGGTGTAGAACGCGTACGTCCGCTCACCGGCATCGCGCGCGGCGGTCGGGTCGGTGCCCGCGGCGATCGACGCCTGCACCCACAGGTCGCTGGACTGACGCAGGAACGACTGGCCCTCCGGCGTCTCGTGCCAGGTCGCCATCACTGCCGGGTCGATGGCCGAGGACGGGTCGGCGAGGTGGCCGGCCAGGCCGAGGAGTGCCATGTCCCAGCCCACGCCGGTCGCGCCCGGGCCGAACTGGTCCCACCATTCGTCGGCCACGTGCGCCACGTGCTCGAGCTCGAACCGGGTGCCGTCGCCGTCGGGGGTCAGGCGCACCTCGATCCAGCTCACCTGGCCGGCGTATTCCCACGTGGCCGCGTACGAGCGGGGCTTGTCGCATTGGGTGATCGTGCCGCTCGCGTTTCCGGGAATCTGGAAGTGGCCGCCTTCCTTGAGCTCACCCTCGATCGGCATGAACCAGCGGGCGATGCGCTCGCCGCTGGTCACCGCCTCCCACAGATCGTCGATGTCGGTCGGGTAGACCTGGCTGATCGTGGAGACGCGGGCCTCGCCCGCCTCGAGCGCGCGGCTGCCCAGCTCGCGGCGGACCTGGCTGATCTGAGTGTCGACGTCAATCATCGGTTCTTCCTTCGTCTGCGAGTCGTCGCTGCCTTTTGCCGCGGGCCACCTCGGTGGTCAAGGCGGCCAGGTGAGGAGCCCAGAAGCGCCGGAACCGTCCAAGCCAGGCGTCCGCCTCGCGCAGCGCGGTGTCGTCGACCGCATAGAGCCGGCGGGCCCCGTGCGGGCGCACGGTTGCGAAGCCGTTGTCCCGCAACACCCTGAGGTGCTGCGACACGGCCGGCTGCGAGATCCCGAATTGGTCCCGGATCACCCCGGTGATGGCCCCGGAGCTTTGCTCACCCTCGGCGAGCAGTTCCAGGATCCTTCGCCGTACGGGATCCCCGAGTACATCGAACGCGTGCACGAGCCGTACGTTATCAGGCACTGCTTATATAAGCTAGATCTAATGTCGGTGGTTCCGCCGATGCGTCGTTCACCTTCGTGCGGCATGCTGGCGTGAAGGCCAGGAAGGGAGAACCAGGGTGCCGGACGTACGGGCCAACGGGATCGATGTGCGCTACGAGACGGTGGGGAGCCCGGATGATCCGGCCATGCTCCTGGTCATGGGGCTGGGGGCTCACCTCACCGACTGGCCCGCCGACTTCTGCGCACAGCTGGCCGCACGCGGCTTCTACCTGGTGCTCTTCGACAATCGGGACGCCGGGCTGTCGACCGCCTTCGACGACCTCGGCATGCCCGACCCGGCCGCCATCATGTCGGGCGACAAGGCCACGGTTCCGTACCTGCTCAGCGACATGGCCGCGGACGCCGAGGGGCTGCTCAAGGCGCTCGGCATCGCACGGGCGCACGTGGTCGGGGCCTCGATGGGCGGCATGGTGGCCCAGCAGCTGACGATCGACCACCCCGACCTGGTGGCCTCGCTCTGCTCCATCATGTCCACGACCGGTGACCGTACGGTGGGACACCCGACCCCGGAAGCGGCGGCCGCCCTCATGCGCCCGCCCGCCACCACGCGCGAGGAGATCCTGGCCGGCGCGGTCGCGGCGTCCCGGGTGATCGGCTCCCCGGCCTACCCAGCCTCGGAGGAGTGGCTGCAGCAGCGCGCGGCGGCCAAGTTCGACCGCAGCTTCCGCCCGCAGGGCACGCAACGTCAGTACGCCGCGATCATCGCCTCCCCCGACCGCACGGCCGCGCTGGCTTCGGTGAACGTCCCGACCGTCGTCATCCACGGCGAGGCCGACCCGCTGGTCGGCGTCAGCGGCGGCCGGGCCACGGCGGCCGCCATCCCCGGGGCCGAACTGCTGGTCATCCCCGGCATGGGCCACGACCTGCCGCAGGCCCTGTGGCCCCAGATCATCGACGCCATCGCCACGAACGCGGGCCGAGCCTAGAACCACGGCGGGCTGCCGAGATTGGGCGCCCTCCGCGGCCGATCCGGGGGCGGTCACCAGGCCACGCCCGCGCAGACCTGTGTCGTGCCTCCGCTTGAGCGTTCCGACGAGGGAGCACGTGAGCATTGACCGTCGGCCGGCCCACTTGCGCAGGCGGGCCGACGGTGGGCATTGAACCGAGCGTCGTGTTATCCGCAGGAGCCGACTGACCATCGCCGTCGGCCATTGGCCGGCCCACTCGCTGGAGCCGGTCGGCGGCCACCATCGGCCACTGAGCGATCCAGCTCGCGCAACCCGGTCGGTCGCCACCATCAACCGCCGACCGGCCCACCCACGCGGGCCGGTCGGCGGTTGGGCGTCAGCGGGTCGGTAGGATCAGGACCTGGCCGGGGATGATCCGCCCGGGGGTGGACAGAATGGCCCGGTTGAGCGCGAAGATCTCCGGCCAGCGGTTGCCGTCGCCGAGGGTGGCGGCGGCGATCGCCGTCAAGGTGTCGCCTCGCTTGACTTTGTGCAGGCGCGGGATCGGGCCGACCGGCTGCTTCGCCGGGAGCAGGAGCACCTGGCCCACGTTGATGCGGTCGGGGTCGCGGATCAGCGCCTGGTTGAGCGCGTAGATCTGCGGCCAGCGCTTGGCGTCACCGAGCTTGGCCGCGGCGATCTTGCTGAGCGTGTCGCCCGCCTGCACCTTGTGCGTCTGCGGCTTCTGCGCGCCGGGCAGCACGCCGGCCAGGCGCAGCAGATCGGCCAGTTCGAACGTGCCCGGCTGGGCCGACGGCAGCGACGGCGCCCATCCGGGCTGGGCCAGGATCGAGTCGGGACTACGGCGTACGAGACCCAGCAGCACCTCGGCGACCAGCGTGCTGCCGACCGGTCCGAGACGCGCGCCGTTGTGCACGTGCTTGGCCTCGGCAAGCACGTAATACCAGAGCGGCGTACGGGATCCGAAACCGCCGGCCTGGAGCGCGGCCCGTTGTTCGTTACTGCCCGCGGCGGCCAGAACCTGTTCGTTTGTGAGCGCCGGGACACCGAGGTGCCGGGCGACGGCCTGACCGGTGGGCAGCCGCAGGCGATAACCCCGCAGCAGATTCCGTACGGCCAATCGTGCGGCCAGATCCGGGGTCTCGGTCTCGCCCTGCAGGTTCTTGAGCGCGAACAAGGCCCGGAACTCGTTCTGCTTGAACGCGGCGATGTTCGGGTCGAGCCGGCGGGTCTTCATCACTCCGGCGCCGTCGCCGATGATGTTGTGCCACTGAATGATCCAGTTCTCGGGCAGGGTCGGGCTGCCGCCGACCTCGCCGCTGAGCGCGGTGAACGTGAAAAGCAGTTCGAGCGTGGCCGGGATGCCGCTGGCCGCGTCGAAGTTGGTGTTGAAGTCGTACTCGGCGCGCACCATCGTGTGTCCGAACCGGTAGCCGGCCACCGAGAACTCCAGCGGCATGAACGCCGGTTCGGACAGCGGGTCGAACCACTTGTTGCCGTTGGCCACGATGTCGTCCACGATCGCCGGCTCGGCCAGGCGCTTGAGGAAGTCGTGCACGATGACGTGCTGGTAGTGCTGGCGCAGCACCCGCCGCGCCGCCTCGAACGGCAGCCCCTGAGCGACGAGCGCATTGTGCGCGCGCAGGAACGCCACATGCAGTTGCGCGACGATGAGGTTCTCGTCGTTGCGCGGATCGCCGATCACCGCTGCGCGATCGTGCTCGATATTGCCCGGGCTGGCCGGTTCGCGCGGCAGGTCGTGGAAGTCGTCGCCCTCCGTGCCCGCGGGCCGGGCCAGCGGCGGCTGCGGGTTGTTGAGCAGCGTGACCCGGCCCAGCTGCATCCGGTTGCCGTCCGCCGGGTCGTGCGGGGCGGGCAGGCCGTAGACGCTGTCCAGGTCGAGCGCGGGCGTGCGCTGGTTGAGCAGCGCGTTGCGGATGGCCGCCACGCCCAGCGGCGTCATGTTCGGGTCGAGCAGTTGCTCCATCGTCGCCGAGCCGAACCCCTGCTGAATCTCCAGCGTGATGTCGTGGTCGACGAACTGGGCGAAATACGTGTACGCGGCCGGGATCGGGCTGTCCTCGCCCGCCGCGTCGGCGTCCACCATGGCGCTGCCCAGGCGCTTGAGCAGCTCGGGCGTGTTCGCGTTCTGCGGCAGCAGGTTGGCCTCGTCGTCCTGCAGCCCCGGGAACAGAAAGTCGAACCCCTGGCTGTCCACCCGCCGGACCAGCGCGAACGCCGCCGGGTCGCGGGTGACGGCCTCGGCCAGCCCGGCCTCGGCGACGTCGATGTTCTTCTCGGTGATGGAACGTCCGTGTCCCAGACGTGGCATGGTCACTCCCCCGTGACTTAACGATAGTTCGGGTCACGATAGGTAGTGATCGACGCCATCACAGGCAGGTACCCGACAGCTCGCGAGTCCGCAAAGCGCCACTTCGGGTCGATCTTGGCTGGACTGAGGCGTTGCAAGTTGCACCAATCGGTCAGGTGGGCCGCGCGGAGTTTCGCACGGTTACTCGACTCGGCGAGGTCCGGTTGGCCTTTGGCCGCACCGGGTCCGGACGGTTATGTGCTGCGGCGAGACGGCCCATCTTGGCGCGCGTCAGGTGCCAGACGGTTGCGCGATGCGGTGACGTCCGGCCGGCCCTGGCAGCCCCCGATCCGGGCGGCTACGCGATGCGGCGAGTCGGCCAATCTTGTCGCGCGCCGGATTCCAAACAGTTACGCAACGCGGTGACGTCGCGCTGCCTTGGCCCCGCCATCCGACGGTTACGCGACGCAGTGAGGTCCGCCTGTGTTGCCCCGCCCCGGGGCCTGGACGGTTACGCAATGCGGTGACGCCCGGCTGGCGCCAGGCCCCCAGACAGGTACGCAATGCGGCGGGCATGCGTTGGGCGACCCGCAGGATGACCCGCAGCCCTGTACCTCCTTGCTGCAGGCCGAGCACGTCGGCGTCGGAGTCGGTTCGGCTGTACAGGGGCGTCCCGCGCAAGTCACCGCAGGCGGCGGGTACACGTCGAGCGGTCCGGTGGGCCTGCGGTCTGCGGTCCGGCCGGTCCTATGGTCTGCGGTCCGGCGGGCGACACGGAAGAATCGGGGGCATGTATGTGATCAGGGAACGGTTCTTTTCCATCGGGGACGACTTCGATGTGCTCGATGAGCACGGCACCAAGGTGTTCCACGTTGACGGGAAGGTGCTCAGCGTCCGCAACAAGGTGGTCATCGAGGACCCGTCGGGGCAGGAAGTGGCGACTCTGCACCGGCATCTGGTGTCGCTGCGGCCGACGTACGAGATCCGGATCGGTGGTGAGAAGGCGGCCGAGGTGCGCAAGAAGCTGTTCACGCCGTTCCGGGAGAAGTTCACCATCGACGTGCCGGGGCCCGATGACCTGGAGATGAAGGGTGACCTGCTCGGCCACGAATACGTGATCGAGCGCGGCGGGGAGGAAGTCGCCGTTGTCTCGAAGCGGTGGCTGACCATCCGGGACACGTACGCGGTGCAGGTCGCGGCCGGTGTCCCGGCGCTGCTGATCATCGGGTCGGTGCTCGCGCTGGACCTCGCGCTGGAGCGCGACCAGAAGAAGGGCGACGAGGACTGACGCGCAGCTAGCATGATCATTCAATGGAGCTCTGGGAAGTGTTCGCGCTGCTGGGTGGCGGGCTGGCGGCGGGCACGGTCAACGCCGTCGCCGGCGGTGGATCGCTGATCACGTTTCCGCTGCTGGTCGGGTTGGGGCTGCCGGGGGTGGCGGCCAACGTGAGCAACGCGCTGTCGGTGGCGCCCGGGTATGCGGCCAGCGCCGTGGCCAGCCGGCCCGACCTGGCCGGGCAGGGGCGGCGCATCTGGTCGATCGTGCCGACCATCGTCGTGGGCACGCTCTGCGGCAGTTCGCTGCTGTTGTTCACGCCGCGGTCGGTCTTCGACATCGTGGTGCCGTTCCTGTTGCTGCTCGCGGCCGCGATGATGGCCTTCCAGAACAAGCTGAAGGCGCTGGCCGGGCATCGGGCGGGTGGCGGCTCCACGGCGTACGTGCAAATCTCGGTTTTCCTGTGCGGGGTCTACGGCGGCTATTTCAACGCGGCCATGGGCGTGCTGCTGATCGCCGCGCTGGCGCTGGTGCTGGACGAGCCGCTGCGCCGGATCGGTGCGCTGAAGAACGTATTCTCGGCCGTCGTCGGCGTCACGACCGTGCTCACCTACAGCGTCTTCGGGCCGGTGAACTGGGCCATTGTCGCGGTGCTGGCCCCGGCCACCATCGTCGGCGGCGTCATCGGCGCGCGAATCGCCCGGCGGCTGCCGTCCGAGGTGCTGCGCTGGACGATCGTGGTGTTCGCCCTGGTCGTAGCGGTGATTTTGTTCGTCACCTGAGGGCCGCCGGCGACGATGCCGTCGGGACATACCGGATGCGGGTGTGGGTCAGCTGCTGGGCGGGTGGGGACGCCCGGGCGCGACCAGGTCGGCCAACACCAAGCGGACCTACCGCCAGCACCACCCGGGCCTTCGTCACCCGACCGACGCCGACCGGCTGCAGCCGGAATGCGGGTGAGCGACCAGGTCGGCCAACACCGAGCGGGCCCAGCACCACCCGGGCCTCCGTCACCCCTCCGACTGGAACCGGAACGCGAGTGCAGGTCCAAGGCACCCGACCGGCTGGAGCCGGAAACTCGAGTACGCGCCAAGACGACACCGGACTGGAATGGGGTGCCCGTCCAGGAACGACAGTCGGTAGGTTCAGAACATGGCTTTGTCCGACGCTCTGCGGGAGTTGCTCGCCACGGGACCGATGTGTCACCTCAGCACGATCAATGCCGATGGCAGCCCACAGGTGAGCGTCATCTGGGTCGGCGCCGACGGGGACGGGCTGGTCAGTGCGCATCTGCGGCAACAGGCGAAACTGCGCAACATCGCGCGTGATCCGCGGGTGGTGCTGTCGTTCGACGCGCCGCGCTCTCCCGGGGTTTTCCTCAATCCGTACGCGGTGGTGCGCGCCCACGCCACGATCGAGCCCAGCGACGACGCCTGGGACGTGCTCGACGCGCTGGCCAAGATCTATATGGGCGAGGGGCAGACGTTTCCCGCTCCGAAGGGGCCGGGGTACATCGTTCGGTATCGCGTCGAGAACGTCGGCGGTGTCGGGCCCTGGGCGGATTAGTCCCGCTCGTAACGGTCGATGCCGTGCGACCGAGTCAAGTCCAGGAGGACTCGGCCAGCGCTGACGCGGCGATGAGTGGCCCGCCGCTATCGCGTTGAGAAAGGCGGCGGAGTTGGGGCCTGGGCGAATTTAGTCAGGGTCAGAAGCGCTCGTCCGGCTCGGTGCCCTGCAGCGGAGTCAGGTCCAGGAGGATCCGGCTATCGCTGAGTGCGGTGATTCGCCGACACAGGGCACCACCATCACTACCGCGCCGAGCACACCGCCGAAATCGAACCCTCGGCGAATCAGTCCGGGTCAGAAGCACCCGTACGGATCGGTGCCATCCAGCGGAGTCAGATCCAAGAGGACCCCGCCAGCGCTGAGTGCAGTGATTAGCCGGGACAGGGCACCACCATCATTACCGCGATCGAGTCCTCGGCGAATCAGTCCAGGATCAGAACCGCCAGTACGGATCGGTGCCATCCAGCGGACCCGGATCCAAGAGGACCCGGCCATCGCTGAGCGCGGTGATTCGCCGAAACAGGGCACCACCATCACTACCGCGTCGAGCACACCGCCGGAATCGGGTCCGTAACGCGAACGGTGTTTCTGGCGTTCGGTCAGTAGTTCTCGGCGGCCGGCCAGCGGTCACCGAAAGTGATGGCGAAGGCGTTCAATAC